>JAJZAL010000363.1 GCA_021799405.1 Acidobacteriota bacterium | reverse complement strand
CTGTACCTGTCTTACGCCATCAGAATCCAGCTGATAGTGTTTACAGGCCCTAATTTCTCCGGCGCTTCCGGAAGGCACTTCAGGCTCCTCAACGCTCGTAATGCGAGACATTGATCTCTGCAAAGCCCTTCCACTTTTCCGGCAGATCATCGAGTGCAAAGATCGCCGACACTGGGCAAGCGAGGACACACGCCCCGCAATCAATGTACTCGACCGGATTGATATATAACTGTTGGGAGTTTCCAAACTCCGACTGATTCTTTCCGAGGTGAATGCAGTCCACGGACAGGTATCTACACATGCGGTGTCCTTGGTTCCTATACGTGGTTCGGCAATCACATAAGCCATAGAGAAGCCTCCTGCTTGTAGACAGGGCGAAGGGCGCAGAAGTTCAGTGATAAAAGTCATTGAATGTGGGGGTGGGCCGCAAATACGGTGAAAAAGAAATCAAATGGAGGGTGCCAGATAACGGTGTGGATGTGTCGGGTGCTTTGCATACTTCCACCGGAGTGCCATCATGAATAGTGGCAGCAGTGGTAGCGATGCGACGATGCATCGGAGTTAGAACGCGCCTGAGGCTATTCTCGATGGTGCGACGCACATGCGCGTTTCCGGCGACCGTGATGTGTCATATCGACGAGGGTAAGGAATTGGTAGCAAAGACTCAACTATCGGTAGTTGAGTAAGAGAGCCTACATGTTGGAAACGGAACTCTTTGACTTTCTTGAAAAGACTGCGGACGCTGCGTTCGCCCTGAGGGATGGATGCGAGATTTGCTATTGGAGCCAATCCGCGGTCGAACTGTTTGGATTCACGGTGAAGCAGGCAAAAGGAAAGAACTGTTTTGAACTGCTTGATGGAAAGGGCGTGCTGGGTACTAGAGTTTGTCACCAGCGGTGCAGTGTGCTGGAGAGCGCCTGTTACGCCATCGGGGCTCCGGACTTCGACTTGAACGTTCGTACCGCAAAGGGCAAACGCATCTGGGTGAATCTTTCTACTCTCAATTATTTAAACCCCCGGACAGGAAGGGGGATGCTCGTTCATCTTGCACGGGACATCACCGCACGCAAACGCAGGTTGGAGCTCGCAGAAAAGATGGTGACTATTGCACAGGAAGTTACAGCCCTGGAGCGAGAGGCTGAGGGGGCTGCGCCGGTATCGCCGTTGTCCACACAGGAGATCGAAATTCTTCGCCGCTTTGCGGCCGGTGTGAGTTCGGCAGAGGTGGCGCGAGAGTTGAAGATCAGCCCTCAAACAATGCGGAATCACCTTCATCACATCAATCAGAAACTGCGCACCCATAACCGCCTGGAAGCGGTGATGCATGCCATGCGGCGTGGTCTGATTTAGGCGGTTGCAATCATTCGCGAGAGTACGCTTCGCTCATCTGCTGGTATGGTTGTTCTCTTGTTCGATTCTTCTGGCTAAGGGATAACTGTGGAAGAGGAGGAATCGTCATGGTTGAGAAATGCGCGAACCCCAATTGCGAGGTCGCTTTCAGGTATTCCAGCAGCGGACGACTTTTTGCCTTCGAAGTAAGATCTCCAGGTGCTCCGTGTAAGGATGTACCGCAAGCAATTTGCGAAAGACATCCGTCACACGCAACAGTTTGCTTCTGGTTGTGCGAGCAGTGCTGCCACGATTACACGCTGAGCTTTTCCATCGATAAGGGCGTGCACCTGGTCGAGCGCGTCATCTCAGAGGAGGTTCACGAAATGCAGGGAGCTAAAAAAATTTATCCGCCGCTAGCGGCAGTCAGTTATGACCGCGATGTTCTTCCTGGGGTTCCTCTCTGATCTGCTCGTCTGTATCCTTCCATCGATTCTGAACACGCGGGCGGCATTTGCCGACGGGGCGTTCCGTTAACGGCCCTGAATGCCGACGCTTTGTTCGGGGTGATCGAGGGTCTCACGCCGAGACAGCCCGGCTTCTTCTTCAAGGAGCCAGCGGCGGAGCTGCAAGATGTCATTGGCGCGAACAACGCCGACTGGCTTCATCACCCGACGGGATTCGACGACCACCACGTTTTCAACATCTTTCAGCATCATGTCACGATGCACGAGGTCGACGGACTCGCCGGGATAGGCGATGACGTAATCCTGGCGTGCAAGATCGCGCATGATGAAGTGATGATCCGGCGGCTCGATGCGCATCAGATCATGCGCTTGGACAATACCGATGAGCACGTCGTCTTCATCGATGACGGGAATGCAGCCAATTTCGCCGGGCATGAATTTTTCAATGACATCACGAAGGTGTTCATCTGCATGGACGACATTGAAGTTTGTCTTCATGACTTGATCGATACGGGCGCGCATGAAGACAGGCACCGAGTAATCTTGGCTGAGAATGAGTCCGCGCTTGACGAGCTTGATCGTCATGATGGAATCGCGGCTGAAGAGGCGAACGAACCCGTCGGCGATCATGACAGAGACAACAAGCGGCAATAATGCATTGGGATTGTGGCTCAGCTCAAAGAGAAAGACGATGCTGGTGAATGGGGCGCGAGCAATGCTGCCGAAGACCGCGGCCATGGCAACCAACGAATAAAATGCGGGATCGCTGACGAGATGAGGAAAAAGATGCCTGCATCCTATGGCAAAGGCAGCCCCGAGTCCGCCGCCAACCACGAGGGACGGAGCAAAGACGCCGCCAGTCGTACCTGAACCGAGGGAGATAACCAGCGCCCAGAACTTCGCGATCGCAATGCTGACGAGACGGCTGAAGCTGAGGCGATCGTTGAGCATGGCGCGGATGGTGTCGTAGCTGGTGCCGAAGACCTGTGGAACAAAGTAGCCAATGATGCCAAGGACGAGGGCGCCGAGAACCGGCGACCAGATGGCAGCATGTTTGAACGGGAGTTCGTCAAAGAAGTCCTCCAGCCAGCCAAGAGTGCGAATCATGAATAGACCCACGACGCCCATGAGGATTCCCATAAGCGCGAAGAGCCAGAGTTCGTTCATGCTGGTGAGCTTGAATGCTGGAGTAGGAAACAGCGGAGCCCAACCGACAAAGTGAATGCGGACACCCGTGGCGACTGCAGAGGCGAGTGCAACCGGAATAAAGGATCGTGCGCGGAGTTCGAAAAGAAGGAGTTCGACAGCGACAAGGATGCCCGCCAACGGCGCTGTGAACGTAGCTGCCATGCCAGCCGCCGCTCCGCAGGCAAGCAGCACGCGGCGATTATAAGGGGTGAGCTTGAGCGCCTGACCAAGCAGTGAACCAATCGCTCCGCCGGTCTGAATGATAGGCCCTTCGGCGCCGAAGGGGCCGCCGGTTCCGATGGCAAAGGCAGTGGCAAGCGGCTTCAAAATGGCGACCCGGAATCGCATGCGGCTCTGTCCGAAGAGAACAGCTTCCATGGCCTCGGGAATGCCATGACCTTTAAGGGTAGGTTCAAAGAAATAGATCAGAAGCCCTACCAGCAGACCGCCGATGGGTGGGATGAGAATGACCCAGAAGCCAACATGGTTATGCGTGGGATAGGCGATGGCAAATGAGATCCTGCCATAAAAGAAGAGGTTGATGAAGAAGTAGATGAGTTCGAGCAATCCCTGTGCAACGAGCCCGCCGATGAAGCCGACAAGGATGGCGATACCGCACATTTTTACTACCTGTGGCTCAAGCGCGACACCGAATTGATGCTTTTCGTAATCTCCGGACTCAGGCTTTACGGCTGCTTGCGAAACCGGAAGGTCGGCCATAGAGGCTTCCTCTTTTCTGGGCATAGCAGCATGCGTGATACAAGGAGGCGTAGGCGATGGACATTACAGCCTGTGTCATGCGGTAGCATCCTCAGGGGAAACAAGTCGTTGGTCTGCCGATCGCGCCGAGCATTCCCTGCGCAGCTTCAATGCCTGCAAAATATTTGTTTTCGTTACAATTCCGACGACCTTGTCTCCGGTATCCACGACGACGAGCAATGGTTCGCTGTCTTCAGCAAGTAAAAGGCGAAGTGCTTCCATTGCATCTGTTTCCGGGGAGACTTTCTGAACGCGATGCTGCGCGATATCGCGTACCCGGGTTGTGCACCATCTCTCTGGAGCCACCTGACTGAGCGCCCAAAGGCTGCAGGTACCAAGCAGCCTGCCCTTGTCGAAAACAGGAAAGACGTCATGGCGCGTGTGCGGCGACAGCGTGGCAACAAACTCGCGGAGTGTGAGATTGGCTGGGATGGCGACCACTTCGACATGCATGATTTCTCTGATCGGGAGTGCCTTCAGGTCTGCAACCCTCACGGCTTCGTGGAGCCGCTGGTCGCCAGAAGCCGAGGCATCGCCGGAGACTGCATATGCCACCGCAGATCCGATGAGCGCGGGA
>JAJZAL010000362.1 GCA_021799405.1 Acidobacteriota bacterium | reverse complement strand
TGCCTCCGGTTGTGCCGCGTTCGATCATGGTCACGTCCGCGCCACCTTCCTGCAGGCGAATCGCAGCGGCAAAGGCTGCTCCGCCGCTTCCAATGATGGCAACCTTGTGGGGCTTCGTCTGCGAAATGGAGCAGAACGCGTCTGTCTCAGGTGTAGCTCCAATCGGAGACTGGCAGCATTGTGACGACATCTACTTTGCCTTTCCTACCGGTTCCGACGGATACCCCGCATCCGCAGTCGCCTTGGTCAGGGCCGCGACGTCGGTCCTGGCATTGTCATAGGTGACAATTGCCTCTTTCTTCGCGTAGCGTACGTCCACTTTCTCGACTCCCGGAACATCTCGCAGCGCCTTCCGCACGGTGATTGGGCAAACCGGGCAGGTCATGCCAGGTACGTTGAGCGTGACGGTGCGAGTAGCCGCGAAGGCAGAAATCGGTGCGGCCAGCAGTGCTACGACAAACAGCCTGGAAAGGCTTTTCATCTTCTCCTCCTCGGATTCGATCCACGGTGAATGATCGTGGGTTAGAGCATGTATGACACATCCGACCCGTGGGTCGGATAACTGAAGATCATATGTTTTAGGTCATGGGCGAGAATCCCCGACCGGATGGCGAGCGCAAACAGATTGATGACTTCTGCAGCAGCACCGCCGAAAAGATGCGCGCCGAGGATGCGATCCGTTCCCTCTTCCAGCAGCGTCTTGTAACCGGAGGACGATTCGCCAACCCTTCGTGAGGAATACCAGTTCCCGGTCGATTCCGTCTTCACGGTGAACTTCAATCCCTTTTCCCGGGCTGCACTCTCTGTGAGCCCGACCGATGCAAGAGGCGGAATCGTAAACACGGCGGAAGGGATTCCGTTGTAGTTCGGCTTGGCATGGTTTCCCTTGAGCAAATTCGTCGCCACCAGCACGCCTTCGTAAGAAGCCACCGGCGTAAGCGGGGGGCCTCCGCTGGCCGCGGCGTCCCCTGCGGCGTACACAGCCGGATTAGAGATACTCTGCAGATATTCATTGACTTTGACGCCGTGCCGGTCCCAGGCGACGCCGCCCACGTCGAGTTTCATGTCGTCGATCTCAGGCTGGCGCCCAGCGGCATGGACGACCATGTCCGCGTGCAAGGTCCGCATCTTGCCTGAGGTCGAAACCCGCACAGCCAAGCCTCCCGATTGCTTTTCAACCGCGACGGCCTCGGTCTCAAGCTGGATGTCCGCTCCTGACGCGCGCGTGTGTTGGACCAGAAGTTCCACCATGCCGGAATCGAACTGACGCAGCGGATGGCTATCTCGATGGACTATGGTGACCTGCGCTCCAGCCCGCAGCGCAACATGGGCAAACTCAAAGGCAATGTATCCCCCTCCGATGAAAAGAATCCGTGGTGGAAGGCTTTCGAGTTCGAGAAAGTGTTCACTGTCGATGAGGTGCTCAGAGCCAGGTATCTTCAGATCGACAGGCCTCTGCCCAGCAGCGATGACGATGTGGCGCGCCTCCAGCGTATCTTCGCCAACTTGAATTGATGTAGGGCCAGTGAAACGGGCGCGACCGCGGAAAGTCGCGATGCCCGCCTTGCGGAAGCCTTCTTCCCGATGTTTAGGAACCGGCTCGGTGAAGGTTCGCTTGAAGTGCATCAGATCGCGCCAGTCGATCTTCAGTTCTCCGGCCTGGATTCCTTTGCCCTGCATGCGACGGCCCCAGTCGAGCACCTCTGCGGCCCCAACCAGCACCTTTTTCGGATCGCAGCCACGCAGCGCACAGGTACCCCCAAACGGGCGTGAATCAATCACGGCAACCTGCCAGCCCGCTGCACGACAACGCGAAGCCACAGCCGACGCCGCGGATCCAGTTCCAATTGCAATGAGATCGAATTGTTTGTTCACTCGCACTCCTGTCTTTACGGTCAGATGCACCAGACCTTAGCGAACGGCCTTGGGCTGATCCCCACAGGCACTCCTCTTGTATTTGCCGAGTGGGATTTCCGCGAGGCGGGCAAGAAGAAAGACCGCGACAATGGACCCCATGAAGAAATTGGTCTGCATTGGCACGAGGCGGAAGCCGTGCAAGGCAACGTACGCCGATGCGATCAGAAAGAGCGGGCCTGTGACGTAGCAGTGTATTCGCCCACATCGTGCGGCGTTCGCAAGGCACGCAGCACCCATAACCAAAAAAGCCGGAAACCAGAGCAGCAATTCGAGCTTTGGCCAATTGGCTCCGACGACAAGAGCGGCGACTGGGAGCCACCAGAAAAGAATGGCGTAGCGGCTGCATGCCAGGTCGGTTGCTGCTTGATTGTGGTCAGGCATCGGCAAAACTCCCTCCCTTAGTAAAAGAATGGTGCAACGTAAGGAAACGCAAGAGCGATCAACACCAGTCCCGCAACGACCCAGAACAGAATCTGATACAGCCGTTTTGTTTGCGGCAGCGCGCACACTTCGCCGGGTAGGCATTTCTCCGCCGGACGATAGATGCGTCTCCAGGCGAAATACAACGCGACTAACGCGACGGCGATGAATAGCGGTCGATAGGGTTCGAGAACCGTCAAATTTCCTATCCAAGCGCCGCCGAAGCCGAGGGAAATCAGCACCAGCGGCCCTAGGCAGCAGGTCGAGGCGAGAGTTGCCGCCAGACCTCCCAGCGCCAATATCCCGGATTTCGATTTCTCAGATGTCTTGGTTTCAGATGCCATGTGTCTTGTTTTCCTTTTCTCTGAATTCAGAGTACTCTCCGTACATAGGTACGGAGTCAAGCATGAAACCACGAATGACCATCGGAAAATTGGCCGAGGCCGCCGGAGTGGGTGTAGAAACCATCCGCTTTTATCAGCGATCAGGGCTGCTGCAGGAACCGGAGCGTCCTATATTAGGATTTCGCGAATACACGAAAGAGGATGTCAGGCGCGTCCGCTTCATCAAACGAGCGCAAATGCTCGGCTTCAGTCTGAACGACATTGCAGGCCTGCTGAAGCTCGATGGTCCCCAGACCTGCAGGGTGGCGCATGATTTGGCTCTCGCCAAACTGCATCTGGTTGAAGAGAAGATCGCAGCCCTCGATTCCATCCAAAATGCCTTACGGCAAATGGTCCGCCGGTGCGAGCGTAAGCACAAGCGTGGTACCTGTCCGATTATCGAAACGTTGGTCGAAGATGAGAGGTAGGATTGTGCGCTGGATTTGCTGACGCTCCATTTGAAGCGGAAGGAATCTCAGTAGGCCGCGCTCAATTTATACGGAGTTTTTTGTGCGTTCTTGGAGCGTATTGCTTCTTGTGAATGCTCTTTCAGAACGGGTACCGGGTATCTGTCTCAGAATGGGCTGTCGCTCTTGGAGCGATGTGCGCGATTTTCTTGATCACAGCTGGTTTTCAAGATAACCAACTCCGAAACGCCAGAGCGATGCCTCTTTGTACTAAATACCGCTCCGGCTTTCGGAATCGCAAGACTCATCGCGGAACGCCGATTTCAGTGGTGCGCAAGGTGCTTTCATTGGGCCATGTGCCGGCACAGCACTCTGCGAGATTGCCGTTTACGACAACAGCGTGCACACCATAGTGCGCGGCTTTTGCTGCAGCTTCCGGCTTGTGCATGTCGTAAACCACAACATCGCATGATCCGCAAGCCAGCTCCTGCACCAGAGCAATCGTTTCATCGCATACGCCGCAACCGGCGCTGAAGACTTCCACTTTCCTTTTGTTGTTGGGTATTTGAGTCCTCCGAGAGTTATAAGTTGTCTTCGCTGCGCGCCCCCAAAGCCGGAAATGAATTTGCTCGCAGGGCGCAGTTACAGCGCATGGCGAAAGGACAACTGTTCCATACAGAGGCCAGGATGAGCGTGCTGATCCGGAATAGAATACCGAGCTTGAATCGAGTTCGAATTTGCCGAACAGGATCAGACAGGCGGCTGCGATTCCAAGCACCCAGGGTCCGTCAATACGCTGCGTGCCGGCGCGAAATATCAATACGCCTGATTCGAAACCAGAAGCCCAAGTCCGAGCCTAGCCAGTAGCGGCGCGTAGGCAGGCCAGTAGGCTGCCCAGACGATCTAGAATAAAGGTGATAGCCCGATTCCAGGCGCGATCAGCAGGTTTTGCTTCCAGTCGCCGTTCGTCATTCGGGATCCTCTTTATCCAGGCTTTCGAGGATGGGGCAATCCTTTAAAGAGCCGCAGCCGGAGCAGTTCTCCGCCATTCGCAATAGGCTTGCGCGGATAGCTTCGAGATGCAGAATCTTTCGTTCGACGTCGGCAATCTTCGTCTGTGCTTGCTTGCGAATGTCGGCTTGTGTCGTGTGAGTGTCCATACGTAGCGAGAGCAGTTCCTTGATCTCTTTCAGG
>JAJZAL010000361.1 GCA_021799405.1 Acidobacteriota bacterium | reverse complement strand
CTCTTATTCAGGAAGGGGTAGAACTCGCGCCGGGAGAGCTGCTCACGGACGCCCGCATAGTTGTCTCGGGCGATGTGACGGTTACGGCAGCCTTTCGCGAGGGCCACATCCGCTTCCAGGATGAAGGCTCGCAACTGATCGCCGAGATCGCGGGGCAGGGAAGCGGCTTGCCCGCGCGCATGATTCTCGATTGCTGCGCAGCTCCCGGCGGCAAGACGCTCATCCTCGCTGAGCGCAATCCGCAGGCCCGCATCGTTGCGTGTGAATCCAGCCCGCAGCGCCTGGCGCAGTTGCGCGAGCGTCTCACCACGCACGCCGCTCACGTCGAATGCCGTCTTGCCGATACTGCGGCCCTCGAAGAAAGCTCTGCCTTTGATCTGGCGTTGGCCGACGTTCCGTGCAGCGGTACCGGCACTCTGGGGCGCAATCCTGAGATTCGCCATCGCCTGCATCCAGGAGATCTGCCGCGCCAGGCCGAGCGCCAGCGCGCCATCCTGCGCGCCGCCCTGCGCGCCGTCCGTCCGGGTGGCCGCGTCGTGTACTCTACCTGTTCGCTGGAGCCGGAAGAAAATGAGCAGGTCGTAGCTGCCGCGCTCGCCGAAACTCCCAACGTCTACCAACTTACGCTCAGTTCTCAGATCGAGTCGCTGCGTGCCGCCGGAAATCTCGCAGTCTCCAGTATTGAAAGCCTCCGCCACTGCCTGACGTCCGAGGGCGCGCTTCGTCTCCTGCCCGGTGTCTTTCAGAGCGACGGCTTCTTCATCGCGTTGATGGAGAGAACTGCGTGAAGACTGGACGGAGCCACGCTTCCGGTCCGTTGGGTGACTCTTGCCTGGTCGCTTACTGCAGTTCCGGCTTCAGACGCAACACTTCGTACTCGCGCCTGAGCAGCATGCACAGCGCTTCCACCACCAGCTCATGATCGGCGCGCTGCGGCAACCCGGAGACGGTTACGCTGCCAACGATTCCCGCGCCCTCCACAACCAGCGGAAACGATCCGCCGTGCGCGGCGTAGTCCGCCACCGGCAGGCCGCGGCCTTCGAGCGAATCGTTCTTCTCCTTCAGGCTCAGCCCAACCCCATACGAACTGCGATGGAAACGGGCCACCACGTTGCTCTTGCGCCGCACCCACTCGGGATTGTCAGGCGTTGAGCCATCCATTGCCGCATAAAACATGGGCTGCCCAAACCGCCGCACATCGATCACCACCGGCAATTCGCGTTCCTCGGCCATGTTCCGCAGCAGCGTGCCCAGCTCCCATGCCATCTGCGCATCGAGCCGCGGCAACCGCAGTTCACGCTCCTGCAAAGCCACCTGTTCCAGATCTTCACTCACTCCCATGCCGCCTCCACATATGGTGTGCTGCCGTGTTCCACGCTCCAACCGACACTGCTAGCTCCGTTCACACCGCTCATTTGGCCACCGTTAGTTTTACCAGTGTGCTTTGGTCCACGCGGGCTCCGGCAGCCGGTTCCTGTACCAGCACCGAGCCCGGCCGAACCGGCAACCGGGGCGGCTCCATGCCACTTCCTATGGGGCCCACCGGCACGTCCACATAGCGCGGAGGATCCGTCTTGATGCCCACCTTGGCCAAATCCATTTGTGCGCTCACCACCGGCAACCCGACCAGGTCCGGCATCACGTAGCCATCGGGACCTTCATCGTCGGGCTCGGCAATCAACAAATTGATGGTGGGCCGCGCAATGTCCAGCGCATGCGCCGGTGGATCCTGAGCCAGCACCGTTCCCTCTGCCGCCCGGTTGTCAGGCAGTTCTGCAACGATGCCCACTTCCAGTCCAGCCCGGCGCAACTCCAGTTCCGCGACGCGCTCGTCGGCGCCAACTGTGTTGGGCACGTCTACCTTTTGCGGTCCCAGACTCTCTGACACGCGTACGGTCCACTCGCGCCGCACCACGGTGCCCGCAGCGGGCGACTGCGTCAGAATATGCCCCGCTGCCACGTCGCCGGAGTAATAGCGGTTGTCTACGTTCAGGATTAACCCAAGGCCGGCGGTTTCACTGCGCGCATCGGCCACCGTCATACCCTTCAGCGATGGCACTTGCACTTCCGCGCCGTGAATGGCAACGCGCATCGTGACGATCGCCGCCAGCAGCGCCACTGCCACCAGCAGCATCATCACGGATGCTACCCGGAAAAAATGCAGGATTGGATTGCCCTTCATGATCGCGCCTCCCGCTCGGTCCGCATCATCTCGCTCTATCGCGCATTATCGGTTGCAGGTTCGGGATGAATTGTTACCCTTTCGACCTCAGGGCATCCCAGCTTGAAACGATCCTCCAGCGCCGTGATCACCTGGTGCACGCGCTGCATGGGCAACTCATCCGGCAGCGTGCAGTGGCAGGACAGAGAAATATGATCTCCCATGCGGCCAATCTTGATCTCGTGGACATCGGCAATATCGGGGAAGAGCCGCGCCGTCGTACGCAGTACTTCCTCAATTCTTCGGTCTTCTTCCACGGTCTCCATGGGCGGCTCGATGGTGGCTGGTTCGCTTTCAATGTGCGTCAATACCGAGTCGATCTCCGGAGCCTCGTGCAGGATCTCCGCCTCCAGAGCGGTGACAAAGCCGTGGGCTTCGCGGAGCGGCATCTTCTCATCCAGTTCCACGTGCTGCTCCACGCGCAACCGGCCGTTGAGTGTTTGCACGCTCAGGTCGTGGACAGTGACGTTGTTGCGCGCAGCCACTGCCCGCACGCGGTCAAAAATGCTTTCTGTGCGGTCGACGCGGGGAACGGTGTGGATCACGACATCGGCCTGCGGCAGCGTGCGGTGCACGGCCGCCTTTGCGGCTTTAACAAGCTCCTCGATGTGCTCAAAGGTGAATCGGCGCGGCAGCGCCAGGGTCAGGTCAGTAAAGTAATTCGGTCCGGCCCGCCGTACCCGCGCCTGTTCCACGGCCAGCACTCCCGGAACCCGCTCCACATCATTCACGATCTTGCGCCAGGTCTCGGCCGGAATCCTGTCCATCAGCGCGCCGACTGCTTCGTGGCCCAGCAGGAACGTCATCCGCAGAATCATCAGCGAAACCACGACTGCTGCCAGCGGGTCGGCATAGTGCAGGCTGTCGATCCCGAATTGTGTGCCGAGCCAGCTGGCGGCCAGGCCGAAAAGGACCGCTACAGACGCCCAGATGTCGCTGGAAAAGTGGAAGGCGTCGGTGGCCAGCGCGGGACTGCCCGTGCGTAATGCCACCGCGCGTAGCCTCCGCGAGCGCCAGAAATCCACCGTAATCGAGCTGAGCACCACCAGCACGGGCCACACGGAATGACGCAGCTCTACCCCGCGGACAAAGATGCGCATCATCGCTTCCTCGATGATCCACACGCTGGACGCGGCCATCAGGATGACTTCGCCGACGGAGGAGAGATTTTCAATCTTGCCGTGGCCGTAAGTATGATCTTCGTCCGCCGGGCGGTCGCTTACACGCACGGAGAAGAATGTCATCGCCGCGCCGGCCAGGTCCAGCCCGGAGTGCGCCGCATCCGACAACACGCCCAGCGATCCCGACAGAATGCCGGTGACCAGCTTCAGCACCGTCATGATCGCTGCCGCCAGCATCGAGTTCAGCGCCACGCGCCGCTTTTCGGCGGAATAATCTGCCGTGCTCCCGGCCGGCGCGCTGGAAGTTGTCGAAGTCATCGTGCTCTTAGACTATCGTTGGCCGTGTCCCGGTGTACAACCCGGCAATGCCGAAAGTATAAGGCTGCCAGCCGCACGCGGCGTAGCCCGTCGTCCGCATCAAATCCAGCATTTCGGGCGGTTGCGGAAATCGTCCCACCGACGCCGGAAGATAATTGTACGGCCCGTCTCTGCCGCAGATCATGCGCCCGATGGCCGGCAGCACCCGGCGGAAATATACCGCATAGCCCTTGCCCAGCCATCCACCCGGCTCGCTGAACTCCAGGATGCCCAACTGCCCGCCCGGCTTCAGCACTCGGTGGAACTCCCGCAAGCCCGCTTCGTAGTTAGCCAGGTTTCTGAATCCGAAGGCTGTTACGATCAGGTCAAGCGATCCGTCGCGCAGCGGCAGGTGCAGCGCATCGGCTTCCAGAGCCACCGCTCCCCGTGCGCCAAATTTACGCGCGCCTCGGCTCAGCATCTCCCGCGCAAAGTCCGCCGCCAGCACTGGCCGCGCGCCAGGCGGACGATGCTTCAGCAACGCCAGGGTCATATCGCCAGTTCCGCAGCAGATGTCCAGCACCGCGGCGTCGGGCCGGGCGAGGATGGCCCGGAACCGCCGCGCCGTCCGCCGCCACCACAGCCGGTCGACATTGGCCGAGAGCACGTGATTCAGTAGATCGTAGCGCGGCGCAATCGAGTCGA
>JAJZAL010000360.1 GCA_021799405.1 Acidobacteriota bacterium | reverse complement strand
TTGGGGCTTCGCAGCGCGAACTATTTCTTGCTCAGGACAATGTTCCAAAATCGGTGCTACGCGACGCCGTGGAAGAAGCATGCAGGGTGTTTGGCATCCGTCATGACTTCGGTGAAGTCGGCCACCAGGTGTGGGTGCGAACCTTTGGAGCTCAGTACGGGATTTCTCTTTCGCAGATGCGGTCACTGCCGGAGATGCTCACCGAATCCCTGGAACTCAATCCGATCGCGGTGCAACTGCTGCTGAATTCGACGGACAAGATGTACTCTGCCTTGTTCGCCGCTGCTTGGGCCACGATGAGGGATCTACGCCATGGGGATATCAGTTTCCCTATCGCCGAATCGAGACTCAGCAAAAACCCCTGGACAATGCACTTTCCTCTCCCTGAGCTTCTTTCCTCCTGTCTGGCGTCTGCGCCGGCTCGGGATGCTGTCTCAGAGTCGGGCCGCGATCGTGTTGCAGAGGCCTATTCGTATTTTGATTTGCCTTCGCTCAGGTGGTCCGGCGAGAGCCCGACCTTTGAATATGCAATAGGGCGCCGTCCGCCGTCCTGGGTTGAAGTGGACCAGCTGATCTTCAGTTGCAAGGATCCTATGAAGCGGGAGCCTCTGGTAATCAGCGGGGATGGATGGCGATTCGCCTACTCTCCGCTGTTAGTCTCTCTCAGCCACCATTGCGCACTCCATTTCACCTTCGACCTTTTGCATCGTGGCCAATCGCAGTTGTCGGAGCCGATATCGGTATCCCTGATCCCACCCAACGGATTTGCCTTTTTCAATGCCGCAGGATCTATTCTCGACGACAGCGGCAACCGGCTCCCGCAGGATCAGCACGTCGATCTTTTGCATCCGGCAGATTCGCGTATTGAAGGTAGCTCCGCTCCGTTACCCTTCCGGCTGGTTTTGGGTGGCCGTTATCGAATTACGCGTCTGCCGGCGGGAGTTGTTCGAGGAATCACCCTGTTCGACGGAACCGGCGCGGTGCTTTGGGCGCACGCGGACGATAACGAGCAAATTGAAGAAGTTCCGCTCGATGTCAATCTGGCCGGAACGCGATGGGGGTTGCCTGTACGTATCCTGCTGCCCCAAACGAAGTTCGAACCCCGGAAGATCCGGCTCAACAGCGGTGAGACCGTCCATCTCGTCAGTCGAGACCAATTCACTGAGGCGCTTCTGACTCCCGGTCTGAGCCGCGCTAAATACGCACGACTTCAAGGATTCGCCGGAATTCACCCTCGATCGGCAAAGATCTGTCTGCGGCACCTTTCACGGCAATACGGCGTAGCCATCGAAGCGGATGGAACGTGGCATTCTCTGCAGGATAGCGCCTCGATAGAAGCTTCCAAGCTGAGAACGAGCCGGTTGATTGGCGAGCCAAAGGACCGGGAGTTCGAGCCGGACGAGGCGCGATGGATGGAGGGCAGTCAAGTGATCGCGCGGCCCCGCAGGTCCGGCACAATTCTGACCGAGTGCGATGGCCTCGGCGCAGCCCTACAGCTTGCGAGCGGAACGTATAACAATCAGGTCTCAGGCCTGCGCGGCGCATCGGCGGTACTGGATGCAGGGGAGCTTCGGAACGTGACGCTGCACGAGAATGGCACATGGAGCGCGAATCTACCGTTTGAAGAGGCTCTTTCCGCGGATCACTGCTTATGGGCCTGGACATCGAGTTCTGGATCGCCGCATCCGGTCCCACAAACCGCCCTATCTCAAGATGGGGACACTTTGAGCTGGAGATATGAACTTCACGCCGAGATTTTCGGCTGGGCGCTCTCCTTTCGAGGCGCGCGCATTGGTTCCACCACGATTGAGCCGGCGTTGCCTCGCTTCGCGGCATGCCTCTCTCGCGGACCGTGGGGACTGAATGCTCGATGGCTGCGATGGTGGCATGCCCCGGTTTTTCATTTTTTATGGGAGAGCGAGATCAGACGTTTTTCTTTATCGGTCCCAGTCGATACCTGTGCCGCGTGGCTGCTGCCAGCCCCACCGGACTCCCGGGTGGTCCATGACGAGAGTACAGAGGAAGCATGGGCAACGGCCTGCCGGGAGATGCTCTGGACCTGGAGCCCCAGCAGTTCGCAAGCCCGGGAACTCACCCAGCAGATCGGCATATGGAGTGGAGACATCGGCGAAGACTTAAGTGGGGCAAAGGCGGAACCGGTCAGAAAGCTCCTTCGGGCCAATCCTATCCTGCTCGCCAAAGCCGCCAGCCTGGCGGTGTTGGAACTCTATCAATTCCCTCGCAGCCAATTAGCGATTCTTATCAAACTTTTGCTGGACACGATCAACCCGAACTCAAATAAGGCCGGATTTGATCTGCGAACTCTTTGCGACCGGTACGCACAGGGCGAAAATCGTCTGGATGGCGAATTCATCCTGCGCAGTCTAGTGGAAGACGCGAAAAGGATCTTCGCCGGGCAATCAGGATTTCCGATGAACTTGCGAATCGCATTTCACTATGCCGGACTGCGGGAGATTGTGGCAATTGCGCTACTCCTTGACATTGTCCGGGCCTGGCAAACCGAAGGAGGTATTTGAGTTGGAAATTCAGGACACTCTGCACCTCGATGCGGTCGCCGCTCAGCATCTGCTTCGTGAACGGCTGGTCGGTCTCGCGCGTAGTGAGTCGTTTCTTCGTTCCGCCCAGGTTGCCAAGGCGTGCGAACGCCTTTGGCGTGCCGATGACGAAGCCGCCGGCCTGTTAAGTGAAATCTGGGTCGAGCCACACTTTCCCGCCAAGGCCACAGGGGTAAAACTAAACTCTCTGCCGCAGATGGCTCCAGCTCTTTTGGAGCAACTGGGACGCACCAACGTGCTCCCGCTAAACCGTGAGCTCTACGAACATCAAGTCCGGGCAATCGATCTCGAATACACGACGCGCAATACAGATGTGCGTCCGGCGATCATCGTGTCAGCGGGCACGGGCGCCGGTAAGACAGAAGCGTTCCTGCTGCCTCTTCTCAACGATCTGTTTTCTATGCCGCGCGAGTCCGGAAAAAACGGCGTAAGGGCGATTCTTCTCTACCCTCTGAATGCGCTGGTCAACGACCAGATTGAGCGGCTCCATGGATGGCTCAGGGGACAAGGGAAGATCACAATCATTCACTACACAAGCGAGACTCCTCAAGATCAACATGACGACGGAAAGAACCCACCCGATCCGAGCCGGCTCCGGTCCCGACTGGAAGCGCAGAGGAATCCGCCGGACATACTGATCACCAATTACTCAATGCTTGAGTACCTCCTCTGCCGCCCCCAGGATAGTCCGCTCTTTGGTCAGGCACTACGGACCATCGTCCTCGATGAGGCGCACCTTTATAACGGGAGCCTGGCAGCAGAGATCGCGCTCCTTTTGCGGCGCGTGATGTTGCGCTGCGGGGTCTCGAGCAATCACCTGTTACAAATTGCCACTTCCGCCACACTCGGCGGTAGCTCCCAGGAACTCAGGGAATTCGCAGCGGGCATTTTTTCCAAGCCGCTCTCTCTGGTCCATTTGGTTCGTGGTGAGAGTGCCCGACGGGAGCTACCCGAGGCATCGGCCCCCTCTACTCCCTGCGATCCGGAAGACCTCTTGAAGTTGACGGACGCAATGAAGTTGCGTCCTTTGGTTGATGAAAGCGGGATCTGTACAGATCCAGGCCTATGCGACACAATCTGCTCCTTTTCGCCCAGATTCATCGGGACGCCGCAAATCCTCGATCCGAACGAGCAAAAGCCTGCAAAGCTTCTCTATTCCATGCTTGCTCGAACGCCGCAGTATCACGCCCTGGAGGCCCTTTTCTGGGCCCACCATGAAAAGCGGACCGTCTTGAAACTTCGCGACGCCTCGCAAGACATCTGGCAGGCGGACTCCGGGTTGACGATGCGGGCCACGATCGCCATGCTCCAACTGGGTTCGCAGGCTCGACTAAGCCTCCAGGAGCTGCCGCTGATACCGCACAAGCTGCATCTGCTCGCGCGTGCGCCCGGCCCGGTACGGGCCTGCATCAATCCTGAATGCGATGCGAACAGCGAGGATCGAATTCCTGGAGGAGGTGCGCTATCGCTCAGCGCGAGCGAATCATGCCGGCACTGCGGATCCGCAAATCTTTCGGTTGCGCGCTGCTACCGTTGCGGCCTTGAGGTGATTGCCGGAACTCGCCGTCCAGATAATACGCTTCATCCTCAGGCCCAAGCCTTCCGTCAATTGAGGACGAATGCGAATGAGCTGTTCTTTCAACTCAATCCGGCCGGAAAAGTGTTTTACAACCTACGTACTCGCGATCTCGACGAGGTCGGCCAACCCTCTGTGCCAACATCAGTGAGACAAGTAGCCCCTCAACAATTACTGTAGGGCGGGGAAAGAAATCTCACTTTGAT
>JAJZAL010000359.1 GCA_021799405.1 Acidobacteriota bacterium | reverse complement strand
ACAGTGTGATTCCCTTTTGATCGGAGATAAGTGCGGCGCTCACACCTTTCCTTATATCGAAGTCAAGAACGCAAGCGCACGCATGGAACACGAGGCGTCTACTTCAAAGATCGGCGAAGATCAGATTTTTTACCTGCGGCAGCGGGGACTCTCAGCGGAAGAAGCCGTGTCCATGATCATCAATGGCTTCTGCAAACAGGTGTTTCGTGAGTTGCCGATGGAGTTTGCGGTAGAAGCGCAAAAACTGTTGAGCGTAAGCCTGGAAGGGAGTGTTGGCTAGATATGAGTCTATTGGAAATTCGTAATCTGCACGCAACCGTGAACCATCAGGAGATTCTGAAAGGGATCAATCTGACGGTGAACGCTGGCGAAGTCCACTCTCTGATGGGACCCAATGGATCAGGCAAGAGCACGCTTGCGCAGGTGCTGGCGCGCCGCGAGGTCTACGAAGTAAGCGAGGGTGAAGTTCTGTTCAACGGCAAGGACCTGCTCGCCATGAAGCCCGAGGATGCGGCTTGCGAAGGTCTGTTTATGGCCTTCCAGTATCCCGTAGAAGTTCCTGGCATCAGCAATCCCTACTTTTTGCGCGCGGCGCTCAATGCGCAGCGTAGATATCGCGGCGAGGAGCCTCTGGACGCCATAGACTTTCTTCCTTTGATGAAGGAAAAGATGCGGCTGCTTGAGATGGATGAGCGATTCCAGAGCCGCTCGGTGAACGAGGGCTTTTCAGGCGGAGAGAAGAAGCGCAACGAAATTGTGCAGATGGCAGTGCTTGAGCCAAAGCTGGCTATTCTGGACGAAACCGATTCCGGTCTCGATATCGATGCGCTCAAGATCGTTGCCCAGGGAGTGAATTCCATGCGGCAGCCCGATCGGGCCATCGTTCTGGTCACGCACTATCAGCGCCTGCTCGACTACATCGTACCCGACTATGTGCACGTGCTGGCAGGTGGCAGGATTGTGAAGTCCGGAGGTCCGGAACTGGCCGCAGAACTGGAACGCGAAGGGTATGGATGGATAGAGCCGGCGCTGGCTTGAAATGGAGGAGAGTGTGGGGATCATCACGCAAGGCGCGGAGTTAGCAAACAGCTATTTTGAGGTATTCGCTGCACTCCAGCAGCGCACATCGCACGAGCCCAAATGGCTGCGCACGCAGCGCCAGAACGCCTTTGATCGTTTCTGTGAAACTGGATTTCCATCCCTGAAAGATGAAGACTGGCGCTTTACCAATACTGCCGCGATTGCGCGTGTGCCATTTAGCTTGCTGAAAGATGGGAAGATATGTCTGATTAAGGAAGATGTGCAACCTTTCCTGATGCAGAATGCAGCTTGTCATCTGGTATTTGTGAATGGGCGTTTTGCGCCGGAACTTTCGGATCATGCTTCGCTGCCCCAGGGAATATTGGCAGGCAGCCTGGCTGCTGAAATTGAAAGCAGTGCGCATTTGTCTGCGCATCTGGGGAGCTGCTTGAATGGCAGGCGTGATCCGTTCTGCAGCCTGAATACAGCATTCTGCGAAGACGGGGCTTATGTTCACATCAACCGCGGCGCTGTTCTGAAAGCCCCGATTCACATACTCTTTCTTTCCACAGAGGCTACAGATCCCAGGATGACTCATCCCCGAAATCTGTTGATTGCCGAGGCGGAAACGCAGGCCGATATTGTGGAGGAATATGTATCTCTTGGTTCCGGAGTCGTTCTTTCAAACGCAGTGACAGAGTTGGTAGCCGGAGAAAATGCCGTTCTTTCCCATTGCCTCATTGAGCGCGAGAGCCGAAGCGCATTCCATATCTCGACGCTGGGCGCGCGGCAGGAGCGCAACGCCAACGTTACATCGCACTCTGTTCTCACGGGTGGCGCAATCGTTCGCAACAACGTACATCCCGTGCTCGCCGGCGAAGGCGGCGAGTGCCTGATCAACGGCCTCTTTATCGGCGATGAGCACCAGCATCTGGACAATTACATGTACGTTGAGCACGCCAGCCCGCACTGCAGCAGTAAGCAATTCTATAACGGCATCCTGAGCGGCAATGCGCATGGCGTTTTTCATGGGCGCATCCTTGTTCACAAAGATGCTCAGAAGACAGATGCCAAGCAGACGAACCGAAACCTGCTGCTCTCAGATGACGCCCAGATCGATACAAAGCCGCAACTGGAGATCTATGCGGACGACGTAAAGTGCACGCATGGCGCGACCATTGGCCAGGTCGATGCGTCAGCGCTTTTCTATCTGCGCTCGCGCGGCGTGGGTGAGCAGGAGGCGCGCGCGCTGCTTCTGTATGCATTCGCAGGCGAGTGCCTGGATCGCATGAAGTCCGATATAGTGCGCCGGCATGTCGACCCAATCGTTCGCCGATCATTGCCGGAAGCGGTGTACTTTTCCTCCGCGATTGAGTCGGCAACGGAGAGAAACTGGGAGGAGGTAGGATGAGCGCTGCCACCACCGAACTTCATCGTCGCGCAAGTGGAACGGCCGTTCTGGACGTAGACAAGGTGCGCACCGACTTCCCCATTCTAAGCCGCAGGGTGCACGGCCTGCCTCTTGTTTATCTGGATAATGCCGCGACTACGCAAAAGCCTCGTATGGTGATCGACGCACTTACGGAATACTACACAGTCACCAACGCGAATATTCATCGCGGGGTGCATTTGCTTTCTGAGTTTGCCACTGAGGCTCATGAAAACGCCCGCAAGGCCGTGCAGCGGTTTCTCGGTGCCGGGGATTCGTCTGAGATTATCTTTGTGCGCGGCGCGACGGAGGCTATCAACCTTGTTGCCGCAACCTACGGTCGTGCACATGTGGGCGCCGGCGACGAAATTGTGATTACAGCCATGGAGCATCACTCGAACATTGTGCCCTGGCAGATGCTCTGTGAAGAGAAGGGCGCACGTTTGCGTATTGCTCCGATCAATGACTACGGCGAGCTACTGATCGATGAGTTTGCCGCGTTGTTGAATGCGAGGACCAGGCTCGTTGCCGTTACTCATGTTTCTAACGTGTTAGGGACCGTGAATCCGGTTATGCGCCTGATCAAGATGGCACATCAGCGCAACGTGCCGGTGCTGGTGGATGGTGCTCAGGCCGTTCCTCACTGCGCGGTTGACGTTCGCGCGCTCGATTGCGACTTCTATGTCTTTTCTGGGCATAAGATTTATGGGCCGACCGGTATCGGAGTGCTCTATGGCAAGCGTGAGCTACTCGAATCCATGCCGCCGTACCAGGGAGGTGGCGATATGATCCGCTCCGTTACCTTTGAGAAGACCATTTATAACCAGTTACCCTATAAATTTGAGGCCGGCACGCCCGATATTGCGGGAGCTATCGGACTCGGCGCCGCGCTCGATTATGTCAACGCCGTCGGGCTCGATCAAATTGCAAAGCATGAACACGAGTTACTTGTATACGCCACGCGCGAATTGCAATCCGTGTCAGGTCTGCGACTTGTCGGCACTGCAAAGGAAAAATCCTCTGCGCTCTCATTTGTTATAGAAGGTATCCATCCGCATGATATCGGAACGGTCCTCGACAGGGAGGGAATCGCGGTACGCACCGGACATCATTGCGCGCAGCCGCTGATGCAGCGCTTCGGTATACCAGCCACTGCCCGAGCATCTCTGGCCATGTACAACACGACTTCCGAGATGGATGCTTTGATTGCCGGAATTCACAAGCTCAAGGAGATTTTTGCCTGATGCCAGAATTGCAGGATCTGTATCAAGAAGTCATCTTAGAGCACAGCAGGAATCCTCGTAATTTCCGCGTAATGGAAAATGCGAACCGCACCGCCGAAGGTTATAACCCCCTATGCGGCGATCATTACACGGTCTTTCTTGATATAACTAATGATTCCATTCGCGACCTCTCGTTTCAGGGCTCCGGATGCGCAATATCGAAGGCTTCGGCATCCATGATGACCCAGGCACTCAAGAACAAGACACCGGCTGAGGCCGAAGAAGTCTTCAGCCGATTTCGCCGCGTCGTGACCGGAGAAGCGGATGGCGACGTGGAAGGTCTCGGGAAGCTGGCCGCATTTGCAGGCGTTTCAGAGTTTCCAAGCCGCGTGAAATGCGCCACCCTGGCATGGCACACATTGCATGCGGCTTTGCATGGGAAACAGGTGGCTTCAACGGAATAGAGATCCCGGCGAAGTTAAGCGTGCAAGGAGTCTAAGAATGTCAAACCAGATTGTAACCTTAGCTCGTGACTGCCCCGCGTCGGAGATCCCTAGTGGATATGTTCACATCCTATCCGGCGGGACGCCTGTAGTTATCACTCAATGCCTCGGAGGAAGCTACACCGTCACTACCGGTTATGGACAACTTATGCGCATCGAAGCCAAGGACTCGGATGCGCTGGGTTTCGAGGCAGCGGCTC
>JAJZAL010000080.1 GCA_021799405.1 Acidobacteriota bacterium | reverse complement strand
AACAAACGCGAGCAGAGCCTGCAAAGAGAATTGCCCCATCTGGGCAAGGGCATCGAAAGGCTACTCAACGTTCATCAGGAAGGCCTAGTGTCGATCGAACAGTTGCGCGAACGCATGCCGGTGCTGTGGCAACGCGAACGCGCGGCCCGCACGAAACTGCAGGCGATCGCCAATTAGGCCGCTGGCCGGGTTGCATGCCTGCGCCTCGCCGAGACCTTAACAGCCTCCCTCGCCCGCCTGCGCAGCGTCGCTGATACGCTCAATGCGAGCGCCAACGAATCGTACGGCTCGTGGTCAAAGAAATCGCGATCGGAAACGATCCTAACGTAAGAGCACAAGAGTATCAGTGGGCGCGCTCGAATGGATATTCCCGGAGCGGCAGGAACGCACCACTCCGGGCTATGATCCGCACAATCAGAACTGATAGGTGATCGTGCCGTAGATCGTGCGTGGAGCTCCCGGAAAGGCGTTGATGTAATTACTTGGAGCTGAATTCCCCGGGAAAAGCGGCTGAAAGTAGCCGCCGCTGGAGATGTACTCATATTCGTTGTATTGCGAATTCGCGAGATTCATCATATCGACCTGCAGATTGAACGACTGCTTTTCGAAGCTGATGGGCGCGGTAAAGGAAAGGTTCACCGTGGTGTAGGACGGCATGGTCTGCGTGGTCGGGCCGGCGATCCCGGTATTGGCAATGCCATTATTCGACCAGAGGTGTTGCGAGCCGGTGGTCTCAATCCAGAAGCGCGGCTCGAGAATTTCGTGGTTATTGTGTTGGATTCCGTAGTAGACACCTGTATTCAGCGTTACATTCGGGACATAAGACACGGGAAGGTTGCTATAGGAGATACACGTCAGCTGCAGTGCATTGCACTCGGCCAAGCTCGGCCCTCCCTGGATATAGGTCGAAAAATCCGCTGCTGTCCCCCCGAAATTGAGGAAGTAATGAAGATTGCTGATGGGATCCGCGTCAAGGAAGAGGTCAACGCCATGGTAAGCGGAGTTGCCGCCGCCGGACTCCTCTAATCCGGTCGCGGTTTCGAAGTCGATTTCCTGTTTTGTGTAAGCCAGATGGAAGTAATCAACCCCTGCAATGAAATTCCCGAGGGCTCGCGACTTCAGGAAATGGACCTTGGCGCCGCCTTGTGCGTAGGCGCCTTTCGCCAGCGTGTAGTAGGCGGGATCCACGGCCTGGAACATTCCGCCGCCGCCGCCCAGGGCGGGTGAGCGGTAGGTCACGTCATAGCCGCCGTAGAGCGTCAACCAGTCATACGGCATCACGGAAGCGTCAATTGAAGGTTCAACGGCCGAGCGGCTTTCGTGCCCGCCACACAGAGAGCCCTGATCGGTTGCATTGGGGTTGGGTCCGAAGACATTGTTGTAAGGATCGGTCTTGCCGGATGGGTATAACGCGCAGTGGGAGGATATGACGACGCCGGGAGCAAAGGTAAAATCACGCTGCGCCTGGTCGCTATAACTGGTGCCGAACCCAACCACGCGCACGCCGGGAATGATGTGAACGCGCGGGACCGGGTGGAAATCATCCTGAGCGAAAAAGGCCACGTTGTCCTGCTGAAAGTAGCCCGAGCGGAACTTCGATCCTATGCCGACCACTTGATTGGCGCCGCTGCTTCCGTCGGCGGGATTATAGAAAAGATTACGCGTGTTGTAGATCTCATGAAGGAGATAGCCGCCGAAATTGATCGTATTGTAGGGAAGAACTTCAGACAGCCCGATCTGGTCGCCAAACATGTCGCTGTGCGGATTGTTCCACTCGTCCACCTGTGGGCCCCCGCTGAGAGCATCGTTATTGCGCCGGTGAAAACGGCGAATGTGGTTATACCAGGTCAAATTCTCGAGGGTACTGATTTTGCTCAGGAAAAGGTTCTCGCGCCCGTAGGCCAGGAACATTTCATTCGTGTCGTACTTGTTATAGGCGTTGTACGGCAGCGCGCTGAAAAATCCACTGGTCGCTTCGCTGAAGTGCGCGCCGTTCGGTTCCACAAGGCCCACGTCCGTGGTGGGAATCACGGTGGGGCGGTAGCCGCCGGCCTTCGCGTAGAAAACGCCGAGCACAATGCTGCCCGCGGAGAATGTCTTGATGGTCTTGCCAAACGCCGACCCGTTCCTGGCAGGGTTGCCGAAGCCGTCCGGAGCCTGGCGGTAACTGTCACCCCGTCCCAGCCCGCCGCCAACCACAGTTGACCATCCGCGGAAGTTGCCCGTATTGCCCACAAACGCGAAATTCTGCTGGCCCCACGGCCCATCCGTGAGGGCAACGCTCAGGTGGCGGCCTTCCGTCGGCTGAATGGGCGTGAACTCCACTGATCCGCCAACGCTGTTATACCAGCGGTTCATCGGCTGTCCGGGACCGTAGGTCACCGAAAGATCCTGCATGACCAGGTTCTGCGGCATGGTTGCCGATTGCCACAGGCCAGTTGCCGGGTCGTCAACCGGAACGCCGTCAAAGGTAATACCCAGCGAGCCCGGCGCGGTGAAGCTTGATGCTTCGCCCGCATAGCCCTGCTGGATTCCGTTGAGCATGACGGAATACTTTGTACTGCCGGTCTCTCCGTAGCCAATGACATTCGCGCCCGGAGTGGACTGAATCATTTGCGCGCCGCCCGCCAGCGGACCTCCGGCATCTAACTGCTTCCGGTCAAGCACACGAAGCGTATCGGGCGTGAGCATGACGTCTTCACGGCTGGGCACAGGCTTGGCCTCGGGATTCACGGTGCCGCGAACCACGACACTCTGCGACAACGTGGACACGCTCAGAACGGCTTCGATGGTGGAAGAGGACTGCGCCGCCAGCGAGACCCGCTGGGTGAACGGCTGGAATCCCGACTTCTTGATAGTGATGAGCTGCGGGTCGGCAGGAACATTCATCAGGACAAACCGGCCTTCTTTGCCGGTCGTCGCGTGGATTACTTGGTTGGTTGTCAGATCGGTCACAGAAACCGACGCGCCCGGAATTGCAGCTCCCGAAGCGTCAACTGCTTTTCCCTGGATCTGACTACCCGCGGCAAACGCCTCACAACATGCCAACATCACAATACAGGCACAGATCATCCACTTGCGCAACATTCAACGGACCTCCATCTCTCAGTGTTTGCGTACGAAATCGATCCTTTTGGTGCAGGAGCAATGGGGTGTTTTGGGAAGAGTTCCCACAGGCAAATACAGACATACCCGCCTATCGCTCACGCGGACTGCGGCAGACAAAGATACTTTCATCGACGCGAGTTAATGGAGAATCAAGGAATAATGAATATTTCCGCGCATAAGTGTTTCATTCCTGCAAAGAAATGAGGGCGCAATCGCTTGCCTGCCGCTCCCGCAATCAGATATATTCCGGCGGTTGCGCATATTTTTTAATGGAGGCTTCATGTTTCTCAAATCATTCCAGGCCGCTGCCCGCGGTGTCCTGATTCTTCTGGTTGTGATCCTGGCTTCGCTTTTCGCCTCCGCGCAACATCAGCTGAGGTTTGTTCCGTTCCATTCAAGCGGCATCTACAACCGGGGCGAAGTGGCGGGCTGGAACGTCGTCACGACGCCAGGCGCCGCCTGTCTGCACTACGACTACACCGTCAAGGAAAATAACCAGGCCATCATCAAAACTGGCCAACTCGATCTCACTTCAGGCTCGGCAAAAATCGAAGCTCAGGTCAACGAGCCGGCGATGCTCTATGTGGAAGTCGAGGCCGCCTGCCCCTCCGCTGCAGCCGCTGATACCACCAGCAACAAGCAATCGGCGCGCCCCGTTCCTGAAGCCATCCTGGGCGCGGCCATTGCTCCCACGCTCCTCAAGCCCTCGGTGCCGCGCCCCGCCGACTTCGACGCCTTCTGGCGCAGCAAGCTCAAGCTCCTCAGACGCATTCCCATCGATCCGCAACTCACGCCGGTCAGCAGCGGCGATCCCGCCGTCGATCTCTACACCGTCAAGCTCCGCAGCGTTGACTCGCATGTGCAGGGTTATCTCGCCAGGCCCGTGAAGCCCGGCAAATATCCTGCGCTCATCCTGTATCAATATGCCGGCGTCTATGCGTTAAAGCCGGCTGAGTCCGTGAAGCACGCCGCCGAGGGCTGGCTCACCTTCGACGTGGATTCGCACGACCTGCCGCCCACGCAAGCCACCGGTGTCCCCACCAATTACTTCACCATCGGAAATCACGACCGCAATCAGTCCTACTTTCTCGACATGTATCTGCGCGACACACGCGCCGTTGAATACATCCGCAGCCGCCCGGACTGGGATGGAAAGACGATCGTGCTCATGGGCACCAGCATGGGCGGTCAGCAGAGCCTCGTTACCGCTGGACTCAACCCGAAGCACATCACCGCTGTCATCGTCGATGAGCCTTCCGGCGCTGACACCAATGGCAATCTCCACGGCCGCAAAGCAGGCTATCCCTACTGGCCCTCGGATGATCCGCAAGTCATGGAGACCTCACGTTACTTCGATCCCGTCAATTTCGCCTCGCATATCAAGGCTCCCACGATCCTCGCCGTAGGCTTCATCGACACCACCGCCCCACCCGCCGGCCTCTGGACTGTCTTCAATCAACTGGCGGGGCCCAAAGAGATCGTGCCCATGATCGACTCCGCTCATAACAACAAAACGCCGGACAAGCAAGGAAACTATATCCGCAGGTCGAAGCAGGCCCTGGCGATCCTCCTCCACGGTGGCCGCCTTAACCTGTCTGGCGGCCCTTCTTCCGGCCTGAGCCAATAGATCGCATCCTCCTGAACCGGAGATGGATATGGCCTGCTGCAAGGATGCTGGTAGTTACTGCGACACGTGCCTTACTTCAAGCGCATCGGCCCGGCTGTCGCCTGCAGGAGAGAATTCAAATCTCCTGGCGCCGCACCGGTTGCGGCAATCTGTCCAGTGCCAGGAAGAATCTCAAATCAGCGAAGAGCCATCAAACCATCCAGCTAGACGTTCCAGCATTCGGTGACCCGAGGGCTGGTGGTTGGAGTCGGACTCATGAGCACCAGTGTTTTTTCGCGCCCGCTCGCGCGGGTAGAAGCCTTTCAAGCGCGGCTGGAAATTCAGCTTCCCATCCTGCTTGCGCCGATGGCGGGCGCCTGTCCTCCGTCGCTGTCGATTGCCGTCGCCAACGCTGGCGGCCTGGGAGCCTGCGGCGCGCTCTACATGAATCCGAACTCCATCCTGGCATGGGCAGATGAGTTTCGCCGGCAATGTCAGGGCGAATTCCAAATGAACCTCTGGATACCGGATCCACCGGCCATCCGGAATGCGGAAGCGGAAGATCGCCAGCGGGATTTTTTGTCGGCATGGGGACCGGCCGTTACGGAAGAAATGGGCGAGGCTGTTTTGCCTGATTTCGAGGCGCAATGCCAGACCCTGCTCGCGGTGCGCCCCAAGGTGATCTCCTCGATTATGGGCCTTTATGAGTCCGCCTTCATCTCGGAGATGAAGGCGCGCGGAATTCTGTGGTTCGCGACTGCCACAACCGTCGAAGAAGCGCGGGCCGCCGAAGCTGCGGGGGCAGATGCAATCGTTGCCCAGGGCATGGAAGCCGGCGGCCACCGCGGCGCTTTCCACGCTGAAGATGCTGAAAGGCAGATGGTTGGATTGATCGCTCTGCTGCCGCAGGTTGTCGATACCGTCTCCGTGCCCGTCATCGCGGCAGGCGGCATCTCCGATGGGCGGGCGATCGCGGCGGCCCTGATTCTCGGTGCCAGTGCCGTGCAGATCGGTACCGGCTTTCTGCGCTGCCCTGAAGCGCAGTTGCACCCTGGCTATGCGGAGCGGCTTAGCCACACCTATGGCCACCAGACCAGAATCACGCGCGCCTTTACCGGCCGCTCTGGAAGAAGCATCTCCACGCGCTACGTTGAGGCTGCTGCCTCGCCGGGCGCTCCGGCGCCAGCCCCGTTTCCCATCCAGCGTGGTTTCACGCGCCCCATGCGCGACGATGCGGTACTGCATGGAGACGTGGAAAGAATGAAGATGTGGGCCGGCCAGGCTGCTCACTTCGCACAGCCGCAACCGGCGCAAATCCTTACGCAGCAACTGTGGGAGGATGCTTCGCAATACCTGTTCTGAGCTTCGCTTTCCGCATCAACATGCCCCCGGCTGCAACAGCCCATTGAATCGGATTTGCACTTGAAGACGCCCGCGCTTTTGCCAAGGCCGCTCTTCCCGGCGTCGTTCCCTCCAGGGCGGTAACTCTCATCGCGGGCATCAGGTTGCTGCTCACGGACCACTGCTTGCGTTACCCTGAAACCTTATGGGCCGCATCCGCATTCTCTCCGACCAGGTCGCCAACCAGATCGCCGCCGGCGAGGTGGTGGATCGTCCTGCCTCCGTGGTCAAGGAACTGCTGGAAAATGCGCTGGACGCGGGCGCCAACCGCATCCGCGTCGAGGTTGAGGCTGGCGGCCGGCGGCTCATCCGCATTGCCGACGACGGCCAGGGCATGAACCGCGATGACGCGCTGCTCGCCTTTGAGCGCCACGCCACCTCCAAGCTCCGAACCGCCGATGACCTGCTCGCCATTGCTACCCTGGGCTTTCGCGGTGAGGCCCTGCCATCCATCGCCTCAGTCGCGCGGGTCACGCTGGAGACGGCAACCGGCGAAGAAGCCGCCGGAACCCGCCTTGAAATCGCCGGAGGAAAGATCCTGCGCGTGGAAGACGCCGCCCTGCCACGTGGAACCACCATCGCCGTGGCCGATCTCTTCTTCAACACTCCCGCCCGCCGCAAATTCCTCCGCGCCGAATCGACTGAGTTGGCCCACGTCACCGCGCTCGTCACCCATTACGCGCTCGTCTATCCCGAAAAGCACTTCGAGCTGCTCTCGGCCAGCCATACCGTCGTCTCCGCGCCCCCGGTCACCCGCGCGGCGGAGAGAATCTTCCAGATCTTCGGCAAGGACACGCTATCGCAGCTGCTTCCGGTCGCGGCCGAATCTCCTTTGGAACGCTCCGGGCTGCCCGCCCCACCGCCATGGAAGCAGGATCCTGACGAGCCGGTGCGCGCTCCGGGCGTCTTGCGCCTTAGCGGTTTCTACTCCAAACCGGAGCTGCAAAAGCTCAACCGCAACTCCATCTATCTCTTTGTCAACAAGCGCCTTATCCGTGACCGTCTGCTTCTGCACGCGATCACCGAGGCCTACCGCAACGTCATTCCGCCGACCAGCTTTCCCGTCGTGCTGCTCTTCCTCGAAATGCCGGCCGAGGAGGTGGATGTCAACGTTCACCCCGCCAAAACCGAAGTTCGCTTCCGGCAGCAGTCTCAGGTCCACGATTTCGTGCGCGACAGCCTGCGCGCGGCCCTCATCCGGGCGCGTCCCGCCGCCGGATTTCTTGCCGCGCTGGATGCCGCGCCCTCAGCCAGCCCATCGTTGATGCCCCCGGCCATCTCCCCGCTGCCGGGCTCTCCCGACGCCGGAGCCGCCGCTCCCTTGCCGGACTCTGATCTAGGCGCGCTCGCGGCAGACACCCATGCCGGGCCCTTCCAACTCACGCCACGTCAGCCGTCTCCCGTCCCCGGCAAGCTCCCCTTTGACGCCCGCGCCTTGCAACCCGGGAGCTTCGACCGCCAAGCCTGGGGCGAGGCTGCCGCCGCCCTCTTCCGGCCGCATGCGCCGGAGAGCTGTGGTGTAAGTCATGCTGATTCAACCGAGAAGGTAGAATCTCTCCAACGCGAAGCAGCCGATGTCGAAGCCGAACAGGTCACCACCAACCTGAATCACCTGGCGGCGCTCAAGCCACTGGGCCAGTTGCGTGAGTCCTTCATTCTGGCCTCCGGCGACGACGGCCTCTGGATCATCGACCAGCATGTGGCGCACGAGCGCGTGCTATTCGAGAAGATTCTGCGCGATCGCCAGGTGGAAAAAGTCCAGCGCCAGCGGCTCCTCATGCCCCTGCTGGTGGATCTCAAGCCGGACCAGATGGTTGTCTTTGCCCGCATCTCCGGGGAGCTGGAGCGGAGCGGTTTCGAAGTGGAGCCTTTTGGGCCGCAGACTCTCGCAGTAAAGGCGGCGCCGGTAGGGCTGGAGGGTCAGGCGCTGGAGCGCACGCTCGGCGAAATTATCGAACAGTCTAGTGCAGATTCCGGGGAAGTGTCGCGGAATGATGAGCTTACCGCTCTGCGCACACGCATTGCCGCCTCCATCGCCTGCCACTCCGCGATTAAAGTCAACACGCCTCTTGACCCGGTACGTATGGAATGGCTATTGTTGGAGCTTGCGAAAACGCAACATCCGACAAGCTGCCCGCATGGACGTCCAATCGCTTTGTTGTATTCTTGGAGAGAGATCCAACGGGCGTTTCACCGCGTTTAGAATATTCTGGAGGTGGCTCTCGCGCTCTCAGGAGCACGGGTAGCCCGGCGCTTTAGCAAAGCTGGGGATGATGTATCCCGAACCGAAAGCGACTTAAGGCGGAGCGGCTCGTCGCGGCGTGCAGCGGTAGCCGCGTACAGCACACGAGCACTAGACTCGAATTTGCCGCAGCGCCAGCGTGGAAGTGAGGATTTTTCTTTGACATCAGAGCAATTGGAAGCATCGCGCGCTGAGAGAATGCGCCAGAACGGACATGGGACCTCGACCCTGGAGGATGCCCGGACGTGGATCGAGGAGACGGGTTTGTGTCTCTTCCTGCCGCGGCGCCAGTTTTCTTCATCGATTACGCCTTCCTTCGTTGAGGCCGTGGCGGGACATCGGAATCCGAATCCGGATGCCAGGCAGATCGGGCAGGCTGAAGATCTGCTGGTGCGCCTGGAGCGTAGTGACATTGCGGTTCGCTTGAACCTGCTGGGTCAGCCGAGTGAACAGCCCGACTTCATCGTGGCAAGCTGGGTTCTGCCTTACGTATACGCCCTTCGTGGTGACCGCGACTGGCGCCGCAGCCCGCAACTGACCGGCTCACGCCAGGTGTCGCCTCTCGCCATCCAGACCTACAAGCAACTGGAAGCAGGTGAAGCCACGATCGGTGAACTGCGCCATGCGCTTGGCCGTGAAGTCACCGAGGGGGCCGTCCTCCGCGCCATCACGGAACTCTGGCAGCAGTTGCGCATCATTCCCGTGGTTGATGCGCCGGGCCAGCCCATGCGCTGGCAGCTTCTGCGGCAACGCTTCCAAAGGGCCATCGCCGAAGGCGCCTCTACCTCGCAAGTCACGGCGATTTCAGTGCTTGCCTCGATCTATTTGCAGGCCGTCATAGCGGCCAGCATGGAAGAGGTCGAGATATTCCTTGCTCCCCTCACGGCACGCAGCAAGGTGCGTGAGGTGCTCCGCGGCCTGGTGGCCACCCGCCAGGTACACACCATCTCGATGGGGCATGCCCCGCATTTCTATGTGGCGGGGACATTGCCGGAATTCACGCCTCCTCCGACGATTTATGCCAGCGCGGCCATGTCGGCTTCGCCGTATTTCCTCCACTCCTATGAACGTGAGTACGAGCACCGCCATCATGAGGAAGAGCCGGCGCCTGTAGAGCAGCATCCAACGCAGGCAGCCGAACCGGCTCCAGCCGCCGCGCACAAATCCGAAGAAACGCACACCGCTCACGCGCAAGCTGCCAGAAAGCCGGCGGCAGGCGCAAAAGCAGCCAACGCGCGGCCGCACTTTGCCCGCACGTCCTCGCATGCGCGGGACCGCAAGCCGGGGCAGAGCTCTTCGAGCAGCCGTCCGGCGCGGCGCTCCGGAACGGAGGGCCGCAATGCCGGCAAACACGCGGCCGCCTCCCGATCGCAGTCGGCCGCGCGCTGGAACCAGGGCGCCTCCAAGAGCACGAATGGAAAGCACAATGGAGCCCATCACGCGACCGGCGCCGGCAACGGAGCACGACCTGATGGCAATGGTTCGCGTCCGTCCAGCCGAGCCTCCGGCGCACGCATCGCAAAATCCTCCACGACAGCCTGGGGGCAGCGGAATGGGCGCGCGAGCGCCTCGACCGGCACAGGCAAGTCCGGCACGATGGGACGCAGCGGCAGCCTTCCCCGGAACGGTAAGGAAGGGCGCTCGGCACACGCTGTCCGCAAGCCGGCCCTAGCGGCGAGCGCCAAAGCCGGAAACAGCAAACGGTATGGCTTTACCGCTCCCTCCAGGCAGGGAGCGAAAAAGCGCGGATGATTGGGAGACGAACACCCTTTGTCCTCGTCGAGTTGCGAACCAAATGCGATTGTCGCCATTGACGGGCCCGCCGGCGCTGGCAAGAGCACGGTGGCCCGCCATCTGGCCCGGCATTTTGGCCTCCTGAATCTTGAGACAGGAGCCATGTACCGTGCCTTTGCCCTGAAAGCTCTCCGCTTCGCAGTGCCCTTGGACGAGAGTAAGGCTCTGGAAGATCTTGCCGCCGAAACCACCATCCGCCTGGAGCCCGGCGAAGACGAAAACCGCGTCCTGCTCGACGGCGAAGACGTAACTGGACTCATCCGCAACCAGATAGTGACCGACGCCGCCTCCCGGGTAAGCGTCTTCCCGGCGATACGCGTCTGGATGGTACGCCTGCAACAGGAAATGGGCGCGACGGGAGGGGTAGTCATGGAGGGCCGAGACATCGGCACTGTCGTCTTTCCTCATGCTTCAGTGAAAATCTTCCTGGATGCCGCGCCCGAGGTTCGTGGACTGCGCCGGTACGACCAGCTCGGCCAGCGCGGAGATCAGGCCACGCAGCCGGAAGAGGTTATCCGCAATCTGCGCGCGCGCGACGAACGGGACCGCAATCGCCCCGACTCGCCGCTCCGTCCGGCTCCCGATGCGGTTCTCCTCGACTCAACCCACATGACCCTGGAAGAAGTGGTGAGGGCAGCCGAGGCCATCGTCCAGGCCAAGCTCGGGCAGCCGCTTTCCAGTTCCTGATTTTGCCGGTACCGCGCCCGCGCCCAAATGCTATAGGCTTTTAATCGTATGGAAGTAACATGCACCCGCTGCCACCAGACTGTCCACGTGGAGAACAGTTTTTGCCCGATTTGTGGCCTGCCACAGCTTGTCTATACGGCAGACGACTCCGATGCCTCGGGCCAGCCCGAGCCGTGGGACGAGCGTGCGCGTAATGCTGACAACGTCGACTGGAAGCTGGCTCTGCGGTTCGCGGCCATCCTCGGCGTTCCCGCAGGATTTCTCTGTTCCCTCTTTTCCCCCGTCGGCATCTTTGGGCTGATTCTCATGTCCGCGGCCAGCGCCTGGGCGGTCGTACTCTACGTGCGCGGCCAGCAGACGCCCTGGATTACCACCGGCGCCGGGGCGCGTATCGGCCTGGTCACCGGAGTTCTCGGCGGATGGACAGCCGTCGCCGCCACGGGCGTCACCCTCTTCCTGCTGCGCTTTGTCCTGCACCAGGGCCAGATCTTCGACAACTTCTGGCAGAATTTCGTAGGCCAGGATATGAGCCGGCAATGGGCATCGATGGGCATCGACTCCCACACCGTCGAATTGACCAAGTCGTGGCTGCTCTCCCCGGAAGGACGCGCCGGCTGGGTGCTCGGCGCCATGGCCTTTCTCGGAATTGTCCTGCTCCTCTTTGCCGTGGTCGGCGGCGCCCTGGGCGCCAGGTTGCTGGCACGCACGCGGCGTCCGGAAGTCTAGAAAAGCCGGCGATTCCTCTTTGCTGAAGCGCTTCATTTTTGGCGCTTTATTCGTCTTTTCTTCTAGTTTCGCCTTCCCCTCGACTTGCCCTGAAACGTCAACCCTCGTATCATCCGGCGAGAGACCTTTTCATGAGCGAAGCCGTAAACGAATCCGCTGTGCGATTCAAAAGCCGGTTAATGTCCGGCTCGGAGATTGAGCGTACCCTCGTGCGGCTTGCCCACGAGATTGTCGAAAAGAGCAACGGCAGCGAGGACCTGGCGCTGGTCGGAATCAAACGCCGCGGCATTCCACTTGCGGAACGGCTGGGCAGGCTGATCTCGGAAATCGAGAAGCACCCCGTCGATACAGGTGTACTTGACGTCAGGCTCTACCGTGACGATCTCTCCACCCAGGATGTCCGTCCGATGGTGGCTCCGGGAGCCATTGGCTTTGATGTCAACGGGCGGGACGTGGTGCTCTGCGACGACGTTCTTTACACCGGCCGCACCATCCGCGCCGCGCTGGACGCGCTCTTTGCCCACGGCAGGCCACGGCGCGTGCAACTGGCCGTGCTCATCGACCGCGGCCACCGCGAACTGCCGATCGAGGCTACTTATGTGGGCAGGTATGTGCCGACCAGCAGCAGGGAGATCATTGAAGTGAAGTTCCGCGAGGTCGACGACAGCGAGCAGGTGCTCCTCGTCGAGCGGATAGACTAGCCAGATTCCTTTACCGGGGGCGTGTCTCCCCGTGCGCCCGTTGCCAGAGCCGCGAGGCTCCTTCCATCACTCCAAACGGGACTGGATCCCTATGAACACAACTGCCACCACCGTCCGACGCCAGCTTCACACTCCACCTCCGCCGCTTTCGCCTTTCCCATACCATCCCGGATCTCTGCTCTCCGTTCAGGACTTGAGTCTTGAGGAAGTGGGCGGATTGCTTGCCCGGGCCACGGCGCTTGAATGCGAGGACCCGCTTGCCCGCAACTGTATTCTTGCCAAGCGGCGCGTGGCCCTGCTCTTCTATGAGTCTTCGACCCGTACGCGCACCAGCTTCGAACTGGCAGCCAAGGCGCTCGGCGCTGACACTACGCTCGTCTCCAGCCTCTCTTCAAGCATCGAGAAGGGCGAGTCGCTCAAAGACACCGGCCTAACCCTGCGCGCCCTCGGCGCAGAAGCCATCATCCTGCGCCACAACTCGTCCGGAGCGCCCTGGCTGCTCGAGGCCGCAACTCACCTTCCCGTGCTCAACGCCGGCGATGGCATGCACGAGCATCCTACCCAGGCTCTGCTCGATCTGCGCACCATTCTGGCGCATCTGCGGCCGGGCGTGGAAGCGGTGACCAGCGAAACCCTGGCCGGCGTAACGGTCAGCATCGTGGGCGACATTCTGCACAGCCGTGTGGCTCGCTCCAACATGCTGCTGCTGCCGCGGCTGGGCGCGCGCGTTCTGCTCTGCGGCCCCAAGGAGCTTCTGCCCGACACCGCCACCAGGACCGGGCCCGGCATCGAGATCGAGCGCGACTTTGAAGGCGCTCTCCGCCAGTCCCAGATCGTCATGATGCTCCGCATCCAGGCCGAGCGGCTGGCCGGACTGCAACTGGATCTGGAGGACTACCAGGCGAGCTACCAGCTCACCGGGCAACGGCTCGCTGCTCAAGCCCCTTCGGCCGTGGTTCTGCATCCAGGTCCGATTATCCGCGGCCTGGAGGTAACGGCCGGCGTGGCGGATGGTCCGCAATCAGCGATTCTCGAGCAGGTGCGGAACGGAGTTGCGATCCGCATGGCAGTGGTGGAGCGGGCGCTGGTGGCGCCGCAAGCAAATGGAGACTCCCTATGAAAGCTCTCGTAATTCGCGGAGGACACCTGATTGATCCGGCAGCGGGCATCGATGCCCCCAAAGACATTCTGCTCAAAGAGGGGCGCGTGGCTGAGGTTGCCGCCCCGGGCAAGCTGAAGGTCACCAACGGCCACAATGGTTTTGAAGCGGACACGATCGACGCCACAGGCCTGGTTCTGGCCCCGGGTCTCATCGACATTCACGTCCACCTGCGCGAGCCGGGCCAGGGCTACAAGGAGACGATCGCCACCGGTACGGCCGCGGCGGCGGCGGGCGGATTCACCTCCGTAGCCGCCATGCCCAATACCAAGCCGGTGAATGACTCGCCTGAGATCACCCGCTGGATGCAGGCGCCGGAGCGCGAAGCCGCGGTACGCGTCTTTCCCATTGCCGCGGCCACTCGCGGATCCAAGGGCGAAGCCCTCAACGACTACGCGGCGCTCAAATCCGCCGGAGCCGTTGCCATCACTGATGACGGCGCTCCCATCCTGAAAGACGGCACCATGCGCGAGGCTTTGGCTGCCGCGGCGCGCGTAGGTCTTAGCGTCATCCAGCACGCCGAGGACACGCGCCTTACCCAGGGCTGCTCGATGAACCTGGGCCCTGCCTCCTTCAAGCTGGGATTGCGCGGCATGCCGCCCGAGGCCGAGTCCAGTCTTGTCGAGCGCGACATCCGCCTGGTCGCCGAACTGCGTGATGCGCGCGCCCATCTGCATGTGGCCCACACCTCTACGGCATCCGCGGTCGCCGCCGTGCGCCAGGCGCGCCGCAACGGTCTGCGCGTGACCTGCGAAGTGGCGCCGCATCACTTTCTGCTTACCGAGGAGCATGTCGGCTTCTACAACACCCACGCCAAGATGAACCCGCCGCTGCGCTCGGCCGCTGACCGGGACGCCATGATCGAGGCCATCCTCGACGGCGTAGTCGACGCTATCGCCACCGACCATGCGCCGCACGCCACCCACGAGAAAGAAGTCGAGTTCGAGAACGCGCCCAACGGTATCACCGGCCTCGAAACCGCTCTGGGTCTTGCGCTGCGCTGGCTCCACAAGGAGTGGAAGATGCCGCTGGGCCGCGTGCTCAGCCTGATGAGCGCCCAGCCGGCCGCTTTGCTCGGCCTCAAAAACCGGGGCACCCTCACCGCAGGCAGCTTCGCCGATGTCGTCATCTTTGATTCGGCGGCGGAGTGGGTCTATCACGCCTCCAGTGGCAAATCCAAGTCTCGCAATACTCCCTTCGAAGGCTGGACGATGCAGGGCAAGGTCCGCTGGACCATCAGCGAAGGGCGCATCGCGTACGTGGCAGGGAATGCGTAGACGGGTAAGGGCGTGCTGACTTCGGCAGCCGTAGTCCTTGCGCCGTCACGCCTCCCAGACAGGCGGAAAGGCAACGGGCGCCCGGACGCAGCCTGAACAAGGATGAAACGGCCGAGGAGGAAAATGTGGCAGGCACACACGGAATCTTCGATCACGTCCTCTTCGCGGTGCTGCTTCTCATTCCCGTCTTCGAGTGGCGCTGGATGTGGCCGCGCTACCTGGCCATCCTGGCTACCGGCGAAGCGGGAATCCGGCTGCGCTTCTATCGCGGAGTGATTCTCGAAACCTGGCTATTGACGCTCTGCCTGCTTGTCTTCTGGATCGTGAACGGGCGACCCTGGTCGCGCATGCTGCTTGGCCATCCGTCGTTCCTTCGGCTTGCCAGTGGTCTTGCCGTCGCGGTGCTGTTGGCCGGCTTCCTGCGCTGGCAGCGGGAGCGGACGCTGGCGCGTCCGGAGGCGATGGAGCGGGCCCGGCGGGCTATGGCCTGTGCCGAGCCGCTGCTGCCTCACACCCGCGCCGAGCGCAAGGTCTTCTGGATCGTCTCCGCCACCGCGGGCATCTGCGAAGAGATCCTCTTCCGCGGCTTCCTGATCTGGTACCTGGCCGTATGGCTCGGCCCCATCGCCGCGATTGTACTCAGCTCGCTCATCTTCGGAGCCGGTCACATCTACCTGGGCCTCGCCCAGACTCCCCGCGCCGCGCTGGCCGGGCTCATCTTCGCGTGCCTTGCCTTCGCCTCGGGATCGCTCTGGCCGGCCATCCTTCTCCATGCCGCCCTCGACTGGAACTCCGGCGAGCTGTGGTTCTGCGCCCAGGGCGCAACAAGGCCTGAAGCGCCGAGCAAGGAAATCCACGGCTGATCATTTGCCTGCGCCCGCGCACAGCTTCGCCGAGTCATTTATCCCCTACGCCGGTAGAGAATCTGGAATTCGTATCCGGGATTGGCCGGGAAGAGCCCCGCCACATGCCGCAGGCGCTCAGCCAGCGCCGGAGCGGCCAGCAGCGGGTATTCGCGCTCGCGCAGGTCATGGTAATCGAAGTCGACGGCCAGCGACAGCATATAGACAGCCAGCGCATCCGAAAACGCCGACTCATAGAAGCCATTGCGGGCGCGCTCGTCGACGCCTTTCTGGCCGCTGACCGTGTCCATGGTGCGGCGCCGCGTTTCCCATGCATCCTGGCTGGTTTCGCCGCGCACCTGAGCCTCAGCCTGCGACCACACCAGCGCACAGAAGCTCTCCGGCACGCCGGCCGCCTCTACAAAATTGTGCGCGACGTTGATGAAAAACTCAAAGGCCAGCCCAAAGCGGTCCTCCACCAGCCGGGTTGAAAGAAACACCGCCTCCGTGGTGCCAAAAGTCGCATTGCGATGGCAAACGGCGCGGTCGCCCAGCTCGACCGTATAGGAAGGCGCAACCATGATCTCGCCGGTGTCCGCTATGGCAAGAGGAACAAAATAATAGGCCCTCTGACCTAACGCGGCGGAGAGCGCGGCAGGCACAGCACCGACCAGCCGCTCCAGATCGACTTCGGAGATGCGGGTTTCACCCCAGGCCCCGTAATGGAGTCCGTTCGGCGCCTCAATCACCTTCACCTGGGTTGCGACCTTTTCCGCGTGCCACAGCTCAACTTGTGCAGTACCAGTCATGAATCTGTATTCTAGACGACAGAGGTCGGGAACAATGATGCAATCCGTACATTCCGGAACGCACGGCGGCAGCCGGATCTTTGGCTTCCCGCTGGAGGGCTTTGGGATCTTCACCAGCCTGCTGCTCTCGCTGGCCGCGGCTTTCTTCACCTTTTTCGCAACCACCTGCATCGCCATCTTCTCGCTCCTGGTTTGGAACGGGATCCTTGGCCACAACGTAAACTACGCCGACACCTACCGGTACGTCGGATTTCCGGCTGGTGTCGTCGTGTTGATCGTGGCGGTTCCGTTCTTCGGCGTGCTCTGGTTGCGCGCAAAATTCACCCGATGACGGTTCTATGCGCGTAGCAATCATCGTTATGATGAGGAATTGAGAGACCAGGATTGAGGCGGTCCCCCTATGCCGCTACATTCCATTCCCCCGCATGCGCTCAGCAATGGCTTGCCCGCAAGCCCCGAGCAGGCCGAGAGATGGTGCGCGTATCTCGAATCCGGGATGATTCTCTATTTTCCGCGAAGCCCCTTGCCCGTTCCCAGGACGGACATCGAATTCCTGCTGAATCGAAAGCCGGCCGGGGGCAAGTTCCATGAAGACATCTTTTACGATCCCTATCGCGACCGTCTGCGCGGAGCTGATCGCAACGCGTCTTCCTCCGAAGAAATCGAGCGGCTCCGTTTGATCATGCACCGCTTTTCTGCCAATGCCGTTAGATTGCTGTCCGGCTTTCTGACTCCCTACGAACGCGGCTGGCGCATCGATTACGCCAGCTTCAAAGCCAACGGCGAAGCCGGCCACACGCGGTCTCAGCCTCGCCGCAACGACCTGCTCCAGATCGACGCCTTCCCCGCGCGCCCCGCGCGCGGCTGGCGCATCCTGCGCTTCTTCGCAAACATTCATCCCGCCAAAACCTGTGACTGGATGACAGGCGAACCGTTTCCGCGCATTCTGGGAGCCTTTTGGCCCACCATCCTGGCAACGCCGCGCGGCGAAGGCCGCGCCATCCGCGCCGCCCGCCGCTTTGCTGAATCCACCGGATTGACGAGCCTGGCGCCGTGGTTGAAGCGCACGCCCTATGACCGGTTCATGCTCGAACTACACGACGCAATGAAGCACGATGCCCAGTTCCAGCGCACTTGTCCAAAGGAGACCCTGCAGTTCGCGCCCGGATCCTGCTGGATGATCTACACTGACACCGTGCCTTACGCCATCCGCGCCGGCCAGTACACCCTCGAACAGACACTCTTCGTAGATCCGGCAGCGAACGTCACCCACGGGTCGGCCCCCTTGACCCTCCTGGAAGAGATCGCCGGCGCAAAGCTAGGGTCTGCCAGCACAACCAAAGCCCGCAACACGTGATGTCTTCATTACATACGTAATGTGACAATCTGCTGCACATTGCCTTCGAATTCCTTTGCAGACACTTTAGTAATAAGTCACAATGCAAGGCGAGAAAACACCAAGCCCGTCTCCGGGTTTGATCTCTCCAGCGGCGCGACGAGCGGCTGAAATGCGGAGCGGGCCATCTGCAAAATCACGGAAGATGCATGACAGAAGCGGGAAGCGTCGAAACCTTGGTTCTCAGACAGGAGCGCAAAGCGATGAGGCATCATCGATCTCTGACAGCTCTCGGCCCGATCGCGTTCATGGCCGGGGTTACATTCCTTGCCAGCTGCGGTGGTGGCGGAGGCGGCAGCAGCCCGACACCCCCTGCCCAGCCACAAATCCAGAACATCAACAGCTCGACCACCCCTACCAGTCCCGTAAACCTCCCTATCGAGATCAACGGCAGCGGCTTCCAGTCCGCTCCCGGAAAAGTGACCTTCGTTCAGGGGAGCATTTCGGTCGATGTGACTCCGGCGGCTTCGGCCTGGAATGACACCGGAATCGTGGCTCAGATGCCGGCGGGGAATGGCACGTCGAACTTCACCACTCCCGGTACCGTAAATGTTACGGTCACCACCTCGGCGGGTACGAGCAACTCCGTCCCCGTAAACCTTGTTCCGACTTTGAGCTTCAATCCGAGCGCCATGAGCTGGTCGACCACCGTGCCTTTGCCCATGCCACTGGCAGGACTTGGCGCAGTGGGCGTGCCGGGATTGACCACTGCCAGTGCCTTCGCGGTGGTCAGCGGTGGCTTTAACGGGGTTGCCAACACCAGCACCGTCTTCGCAATCAACTTGAATCAGGACGGCACGTTGGGCAACTCGGCGAATGCCAGTTGGACAGCCATCACCACCAATCCTTTGCCCGCAGCGCTTGCCCATCATGCGATGACTGAAGCCGACAATACCAACTCTCCTGTGCCCCTCGGCCAGCGCTACATTTATGTGCTAGGCGGGCAGATTAATTCAACCGACACCGGCGGGACCAACACCGTTTACATGGCTCCGGTAGATGCCACCACTGGCGCGGTCGGCACATGGACCGCGCTCACCAGCACATTGCCGCAGCCCCTCTTTGGTCTTTGCGCCACCGTGCATAACGGCTATCTGTATGTCGCCGGCGGCATCAGCACCATCGGCGTCCCCGTCAACACGGTCTACTCCGCGCCCATCAATTCGAACGGCACGCTCGGAACATGGACCACGTCATCAAACTCGCTGCCAAGCGCGAGGGCCTTCGGAACCATGTTCGTCTTCGGAGGCGTCATCTACTACATCGATGGCGACCCCGACTCCAACATCCTGCCCAACGACCAGAACGTTGGAGATCCACGTGTCTATTATGCGAGCGCCGTTCGCGGCGTAGTGGGTGCGTGGACGCAGAATGCCAACTCGACCATCCATAATCGCGCCAAGGGCATCCTCTTTACCGCCTACGGCCAGGTCATTTCGGGCGAGGGCGTTTACACGGGCAGCATAACCGGATCCGGCGAGATGGAAACCTCCACGATCAACGCCAACAACACCACCAATGTCGCCTTGAACTCGTGGAACGGCCTTACCGGCTCTTCAAACCAGGTACCGAAGGCCAACGTCTACAATGCCGCCGGCTTTACCAGCCCGCTTGTCTCCGTGACGAACGCCCCGCGCTTCCTCATTCTCGGAGGCCAGGCACTGACTGGTCTCACCGGCCCAGGCGGGGCGATTTCGAGCACGGTCTACTAC
>JAJZAL010000358.1 GCA_021799405.1 Acidobacteriota bacterium | reverse complement strand
GCGATGGTCACCGGTCCCATGCCCAGGAAGCCGAAGGCAACCAGCCCAAAGGCGAACATTGGCGCAGCCAGAATCACAGCACTGAATCCCAGCGTGCTGACCCCGTAGCCAATCGACATTAAAAGGATGACCGCAAACCCCAGGTAGTAGGCGGAAAAATTCCCGTCGACAAAGCCGGACAGCAGACCGAGAGCTGCTCCGCCCTCCCTGGCTGAGGCGACCACCTCTTGCACGTGGCGGGCCTTGGTAGAAGTAAACACCTTCACCAGTTCGGGAATCAGAGCACCGGCCACTGTCCCGCAGGACGTGATGGTCGCCAGCTTCCACCAAAGCGTGGGGTCTCCACCCAAATTGGAAAGCAACAGCCACGTGACCGGATAGGTTACGGCAATGGTCACGATGGAAGTAATCCAGACCAACGAGGTGAGCGGCGATTCGAAATTAAATTCGGCCGCTTTGCTGAATCGCGTCTTGGAGATGATCTCGTTGATGTAGTAGCCCGCAACTGCAGCGACCAACATGGCCACGCGCACCGCAAACAGCCAGACCAGCAATTGCACTCCGGAGACGGCACTCTTCGCGCCCAGCATGATAAATGCGATCAGGGCGACCTGGACCACGCCATAAGTCTCGAAACCGTCGGCAGTGGGGCCGACCGAATCGCCGGCATTGTCTCCCGTGCAGTCGGCAATTACGCCGGGGTTGCGGGCGTCGTCCTCTTTCACATGGAAGACGATTTTCATCAGATCGGCGCCAATGTCGGCAATCTTGGTGAAAATACCGCCAGCCAGACGAAGCACGGCAGCGCCGAGCGATTCCCCGATAGCGAAGCCGATGAAGCACGGTCCCGCATAGCTTCCGGGAACGAAGAGAATAATGCTGAACATCATCAGCAGCTCGATGGAGATCAGCATCATGCCGATGCTCATGCCCGCCTTCAAGGGAACGTTAAATGCGCGATAGGGGTTGCCGCCGAGCGCAGCATAGGCGGAGCGCGAATTGGCCAGCGTGTTCACCCGGATGCCAAACCAGGCCACAAAGTAGCTGCCGGCCATTCCCAATATGCTGAACCCAAGAATGATGGCCACTTTCAAGGCGCTGAAGTGAAGCAGCACGGCGAAATACGCCAGGATGACGACCGCGATAAAGCACCAAAGGAGGAGCAGGAATTTGCCTTGGTTGATCAGATAGGTTTTGCACGTCTCCCAGATCAACTGGGAGACTTCCGACATCGATCGATGCACTGGCAGCCCCTTCAGGTGGATATACATGACGAAGCCGAAGAGCATTCCCAAAAAGCAAAATAGAGGTCCATACATCAGCAGGCTATGGCCGTTGAGTCCAAAAAATTGGACCTGAGTCATGTCCGGCAGCTGCAGATTCGCTTCGCCCCCTACTGGGGCCGCAGGTTGCGCAAAGGCCGCACTTCCCCCCAGCAAGACGAGTGTCGTCATCACGCTAGCGAACCTGCTCCAGCGCGACGAAGGAAAACTGGTTTTCATGCGTTCTCCCGCGCTCCCTCGTCGGAGTTGGGCGTCGACTTGCCGCATCGCCGGTGTGTCAGTATCGGGAGACAGGACCTGATGCTGAAACAGCCACACCGCGACAAGCGGCAGCACGCTGACCACTAAGACAAACCACACCCATGCAATTACAGTCACGAAATCCTCCTATAGGACGGCCGATCTGAATCCCGCTGCAATCGTTTAGATTGATAAATCTGATGTTTCTCAAGGAACCACGAAGTGTACCACCGGATTTTACAGGGCGAATGTGACGTATAGCACAGCCACCGGGAGGATATTCTTCGCTTCAACATAACAAGTGTCAACAGAAAAAATGCTGTCGGATCAGGGGCTTTACGCCATCGCCAGAATTTGACCGTACCCGCCAGTCGCTTCTGTCGAAAGTAGGTTCTCGTCTGAACCCGGCTGAATTTGGTGGGAATCGGGCCAAAATCCATCCACCTCAGCCCGCGTCCCTCGCCAGATTTCAATGGCCTTTGGCGACATAGGCATCCATGGTCACCGGATTGGTCCGCGCCGCCGTCTGAGTGCCGGACGCGTCCGTATCGGGCGAAAGACAGATAGGGCGAGCAAGAAGGTCTGCGACGGGCGAGGCCGCAAACAGAGGCGCAGGTGGGGATTCTTCAAAAAAAAACTGGAACGAAATCGCCGGCCCCGGCGTATCTTCGATGGAACCAGAGTGTTGGACCAGGAAAGAGGGGGGTCGATTATGTATTGCAGTCAATGTGGTCAACCAGTTGGAACGCAGCCGGACTGCCCGAATTGCGGCGCACCCACCGGCGTTACCGGTGTCACGCAACCGTCCGTTCCCGGGTCTGTTCCGCCAGGCTACCCTCGGGGGGTGCCGCTGGCGGTTTCGCGTGTTGCCCGGCATCTGCACACTCTGGGTATTCTGTGGACGGTTTTTGCCGGCTATTCCGCGCTCAGCTGGCTTTTGGTGCTGCCCTTTCTTCATGTCGTTTTAGGGGGCGGAATGCCGTGGATGACTGGGCCAGACACATGGGTATATGCTCCCTTCCATCCCGGCGGATGGCTCCTCCACTTCATCACCGTGATCGTATTTGCGCGGGCCATCCTGTCGCTCGCTGTCGGGCTGGCCTTGCTGACGCGCCAGCCCTGGGGCCGCATCTTTGCCATTGTCGTGGCCGTTCTGACGCTGATCAAGCCCTTCTTAGGTACGATCCTGGCAATCTATACCCTGTGGGTGATGCTGGAGTGCAATGCGGACCAGAACTACGCGCAATTGTCCGCGGAGAGGTACTCGTTTCCGCCGCCAGCCCCAGGTCCGCCCAGTTAGCCCTGTCCGGCGTTCCGCCCTTGCGGTTTGCAAAGGGTGGGATGCATCTGGGTGCCTCAGGGCCGCTCTGATCTAGTCTGGGTTTCCGCCTTTACGCCGCCAGACCAAAGCGTTGATGCAGCACGCACATGCTCACAAGCAGCATCAGCACCTGGTCGTTGGCGGTTCGCGCGCCATCATCCATCTCCGGAAGACGATCCAGCAGCCCCACCACCTGCTTCTGATCGAAGAACGGCATGGACTTCATCACCGAGCCACGCAGCGTGTCCTGCACATACATGCTGAAGGTTTCATCGGGATTGAGGGTCGCCGGCGGGCTCAGGAACGGGTGCTTCTGTCGTTGATAGACCGTATCGGTAATCACATCCTTCACCGCTTCACGCAACACGTACTTCTCCGTCATTCCGCGAATCTTTTGATTTACCGGCTGCGAGCGAATCAACTCCACCAGCTTGTGATCCAGAAACGGTACTCGTCCTTCGATCGAGTGCGCCATCTCCATGCGGTCCCCCAGCATGGTAAGGATGTAGCCGGCCATCACGGTTTTTGCCCAGAGATAGAGCGACTGGTGCAATGGATCTCTGCCGGTCAGCTGACTACGCGCGTCGACTTCGTCCAGAATCCCGTACATGCCTTCGCTGCACCTGAACTTCTCGCGGAAGGCGCCGTCCAGCAATGGGCGCATCTTCACCGCTCGCGACGAAAAAGTCTCAATCCACGAAGGAACATAGCCGAGAATTCGTCGAACGCCGTCCAACGGTCCTGTATCTCCGTCGGGGAGGAGCAATCCGCGTGAGACGGAGTTGTGGTCGTCGAGCCAACTCAGCAGTTCCTTGATCGCTTCCGGGTCCTGGCCTTCGCGGTTGTACAGTAACATGTCGCGGCGAAAATGAGGGTAGCCGCCAAGAATCTCGTCCGATCCCTCTCCGGTGATCACCACCTTGTAACCCGCATCCCGCACCGCGCCGCTCAGCAGGAACTTGGCGACTCCATGGGCGTTGACGCAAAGTGTTTCCGCCTGGGCAATCGCATCGGCGAAATTCGCAGCCAGGTTTTGCTGGCAAATAGGGATGGGATTGAAATCTGCACCGGTTTTGGCTGCCATCTCTTTGGCGATGGGTCCTTCGTCATACGCTGCCTGCTCGAAGGTCAGGGTGAACGCGCGTATCGGCTCTGGATGATGCTTCGCCGCCAACCCCAGCACCGCGCAGGAATCCAGACCTCCGCTGAGATACACCCCTACCGGCACATCGGCTCGCAGACGAATGCGCACCGATTCTTCCAGTTGGTGACGAAACTCAGCCGCGTAGTCCGCGTCAGAACGACGTGGAGCCGTATCTGCCGCCTTGGGGTAGTCGAAGTCCCAGTACTGGTTTACCTGCAGATGTTTTTCAGTCACCAGCAGAAAATGACCGGGGGGAATCTGGTAGACGCCGTCGTACAGCGTTCGCATCTGCATGGCTCCAAACGATACCGCGTGATAGACGCTCTCTTCATCCCATCGCGAGGGAACGCCTGCGGCAAACAGCGCCTTCGCCTCGGAGGCGAGATACAGCGTGTCTCGGTGCCAGGCAT
>JAJZAL010000079.1 GCA_021799405.1 Acidobacteriota bacterium | reverse complement strand
CCCGAAGACGATTCCGCCGGCGATGGAGCCGAAGCCATAGAGAATGCCGATTAATCCAATGGTTTCTGGGGTGAGCCTGGCGTACACCGCCAGGAACGTCGGATACAAGTCCTGCGTGCCATGCGAAAAGCTCATGAAGGCGGTCATGAGCAGCACCAGAAAAAAGAATGTCGGCAGAAACTCCATGAGGTGAGGCGGAATCAAAGGCGCGGCGGACCGGTCCGGCATTTGCGCCCTGGCCATGCGCTTTTTTGCACCCGCAAGCCATACGGGCGACTCCGCCACACGCGCCCGTACATAAAAAGCGAGGACTGCGGGCAGAGCGCCGAGCACAAAGAGTCCGCGCCAGCCGATTCGTTCAAAGAAGAGCGCAAAGGCCGCCGACGCGAGAATCGATCCGAATGCGTAGCCCTCCTGCAAGATGCCGGAGAAGGCGCCACGTCCATCTTTCGGCATCGATTCGAAAGCCAGCGCCGCGCCGGCTCCCCACTCGCCGCCCATGGCGAATCCGAATAATGCCCGCAGCACGAGCAGCACGTTGAGCGAAGGCGCAAAGGCACAGGCCAGCTCGATGAGCGAAAAGCTGACGATGTTGGCCATCAGCACTGGCCGGCGGCCGTAGCGGTCGGCCAGCATGCCGAAAACCAGCGCGCCCAGGGGACGGAAAGCCTGCGTGAGAAAAACGGCGCCCATGACCTCTGAAGGCTGGGTGTGAAACTCCGTGGCAATGGCCTTGACGCAGAAAATCAGCAGAAAAAAGTCGAGACTGTCGAGCGTCCATCCCAGAAAGGCCGCCACAAAGGCATGGCGCTGGCCTCGGGTCAGGCGACTGAAACCACTCATGATGGACATAGGCGAGAGGATAGCAGAACGGAACGGCACTCTGCCCTCAACGGCCGGGGGAAATGGTAAAGTAGGCGTATAGTTGTTGCAACGACTATGACACTCGATGGAGCGGAATTGCCGGCTGGCTCGCGGACACACAAGGAATCCGCGAAGCCTTTGTGGCAGTCTCTGAAGCAAACCGTCCTTCGCGCGGCTTGTCGTGCAACCCGTTACGATCGGGGAAGCAGTCCATGGCAGGCTTGAAACAAGAGATCGCACAACAGCGGCCCTTTGCCAGCCTTGAAGAGGAGACGCTGCTGAATCTGCTGCGCACCTCCGACTGCCTGCAACGCGCATTTCATCGCGCGACCCGGGACTGGGGCGTGACATCGACCCAGTACAACGTCTTGCGGATTCTGCGCGGGGCGCAGCCGCATGGGCTCACCTGCTCCGCCATTGGCGAACGGATGATCGCGGCCGAACCCGATATCACCCGGCTGCTGGCCCGGCTGAAGAAACTCAATCTCATCCGGCAGAAGCGCGACCGGCACGACCGGCGGGTGCTCTGGACGCAAATTGCAGAAGCGGGCCTGGAACTGCTGCGGCAGATGGACCCAGTCATCGAGAGGATCCCGCGCAATTTGCTGGGACACATGCGCAGGGCGGATCTGACCGAGTTCATCCGACTGCTGGAACTGGCCCGCCAGCAAAGCCAGGAGGATCCGGCGCGCGCGATCGGCGGCCAGGATCAGGCCGGATAACCAAAGGTCATAGAGGTAAGGAGGGGGCCTTTGCGGTTAACTCCCCTGCACCTTCTGGGTCAGTGACTCTTCCTCCGCTTCTGCGTGGATGACCTTGTTGTGCAGGCAATAAAGGGCTAGTTCGAGCCGGTCTGAGACACCCAGCTTGTCATAGATCTTGCGCAGATAATTCTTGATCACCTGTTCGGTAGTTCCCAACTGGAAGGCAATCTCCTTATTGCGCTTGCCCTGCGTAATGCACACGATGATCGCCATCTCTTTGGGAGACAGGCGTGGCTGATTCCGCGGACCCACCAGAGCGGCCGCCTGGGAGCGATAAGCCTCGATGACCCAACTGACGGATTGATTGTCGATCCAGGTTTCACCCGAGGCAATCTTGCGCACGCAGCGGACCAGCAGGTCAGGTGTGATGGAGCGGGAGATGATGCCGCGAACGCCGCGGCGGTATAGCTCCACGGTATGGTTTTCATCGGATCCTGCCGCTTGCACAATCAGTTTCAAGTCGGGAGCAATCCGTAACAGCTCGGGAATGGCGTTGGCCGTACCCGCCAGCAGGCTCCCTTCAAGCAGCACGATGTCAGTCGGGTAGCGCGCGATCGCCGCACGCAGGTTTTCGAATGAGTCCGCCTGCGCGACGACGCGAATGTCGTCTTCAAGAGCGAAGATCTTGCGAATACCTACACGATAGATTGCCTGCGAGTCTGCCAAAATGATGCGGATGGCTTCGGCCTTACCGGGCTTGTCAAGCACCTCGCCATCAAGTGGATCATCCATGATTTCCATAGGCCGCTGCCAGGATCACACCGGCGGTTACTGCTCTGCGAACTGATAGTAATCAATCGTCGCAGCCGCCAGATAGTAACTTTGGTACATGGAGCAGCGTACCACACGTCCGCTGCAACGAACCAGAATATCGCGAGGTGTACCGAGCACGGCACTCGGCATGACCAGCGAAAACTGGATATTGAGCCCCACAGGCAAAGGCCGGTCCAACTCGAAGAGAATGCCGCTGGCCGAGACGTTCCGCGTATGCGCGGAAAACTCCTTCTCTTCCGACGTGACCATCATGGAAAGAACAATCGGGAATCGAACGGCCCCCCTCATCTCTTGCGATGCGCCAGGATGCCCGGGGCCCGGCGACGATTGGGATGATTTGGAGTTCGATGGAATCATAGGCCGGCACCCAGGCCAATTCTACCCATTCATGCCGTTCTAGCGGAGTTTGCCGATATGACCCCGCAGTACGAAAGTTTTCTGTTTACTCAGTAAATCCAGCGAAATTTCGCCTGGCTGCAGTTCAAATCGCAGCGATCCCATCTCATTTTGCCGAACCGACTGATCACTTGCCAGAAAAGGTAGCCTGGTCTGCCAGATGCGCTTCGCGCACGTATGTCTAGTTCTTTGGCCCCACCCAAAATCGTCCGGAATCGGAAAGATTTTCAAAAAATTATGAGACTTCATAGCTTGCGGATATTCCTTTCGGCATAAAAAATCGGCGAATTAGTTACTTTAGTGGTATTTGATCTACACAATTTGGGTTACTCTGACCCTGCGAAGCAATTCACCTCAATAGGAGTTTAAGTTCATGAATTTTGGGTCCCTTAAGAATCGTTGCGTTGTTTTTGTTGCCGCCACTATCTTTGTTTTGACCGGAAGCTTTGCTTTCGCCTCCACCGCGCCGATTACGCCGTTCCCGCCGGCCTCCGCTGCCGCCGCTCCCATCACGCCCTTTCCGCCAGCTGTTGCCGCCGCCATTCCGATTACGCCGTTCCCGCCAGCCAAGACCGCTGCTATTCCGATCACACCCTTCCCGCCAGCTGTTGCCGCCGTGATACCGATTACGCCCTTCCCGCCAGCCAAGACCGCTGCTATTCCGATCACACCCTTCCCGCCGGCTGTTGCCGCCGCCATTCCGATTACGCCGTTCCCACCAGCCAAGACCGCTGCCATTCCGATCACCCCCTTCCCGCCAGCTGTTGCCGCCGCTATTCCGATTACGCCGTTCCCACCAGCCAAGACCGCTGCCATTCCGATCACCCCCTTCCCGCCGGCTGCTGCCGTTTAACCCGCGTGCTGATGCGCCGTTACTTTACTTAAGCTGCGCGCTGCGCGGTGGCTTTTATGGGGAATTAGCTCGCCACATTTCCTGCTAGACTCTAAACAACGCGTCGATGAGTCTGGATGAACTCTGACGGTGGGCCTGAACATGATTCTTTTTTACCTGGCGGCTATCGCCGAGGCGGGGGTATGTGGTCTGCTTATCTATCGTCGCGTGTGGGCGACGTTGCCGATGTTTCTTGTTTACAGTGTTTGGGCTTTGTTGAGTGGAATCGGAGATTTTTTCGTTTTTCGCTACTTCCTCTCCACTTATCCGACGACATACCTCATTCATCTGATTGTTGATTCCGTCCTGCTGCTCGGTGTTCTTGTCGAGATAGCATGGTCCGTTCTCCGTCCGGTTCGATCTTCCCTCCCACGCGCTGCGCCGCTGGTTCTAATCGGTCTGATCCTCGTCGCCGGCGTGGCAATCTGGCCATTTGCCGGTCTTCCCAGTCTTGCCAGTTCGTCGTGGAAGATCCATTTTGTAGTGCAAATGGAACAGACGGTTTCGATCCTGCAAATTGTGTTCTTTCTTGCGCTGATTGCATGCAGCCAGTTGCTTTCAATCGGATGGCGCGACCGCGAATTACAGGTGGCCACGGGGTTAGGCTTCTACTCATTTGTCAGCATTGCGGCGGCCATGGTTCATCTGCATGAAACCGCAGTTTCCCAATACAGCCACTTGAACGATGCCGTGGTAGCGAGTTACCTTTGTTCGCTGGTGTATTGGATCGTAAGTTTTTCGCAGAAAAGAGCGGAACGGCGCGAATTTACCCCGGAGATGCAGAACTTTTTGTTGGCAGTGGCCGGCATGGCTCACAGTACGCGTGTTGCTTTGACAGAGTCTGAAAACGCCAAGAAGCAACCGTGGAAAGACCGGTGACCGGGCTGCGCCGGCGCCAGGGAAACATCCGAGGTGAAGCGCATTGAAGTAAGAGGTTCGGTGTGATGATTGACCACATAATCATTCTGGCCGGGCTGCAAGTAGAAGCGGTACTTCTGGTGCTTCTGGCCGGTAAGGGTATTTTCAGGACGATGCCTGTCTTCACGGCTTATATCGGCTGCAGTCTGGGCATTGACCTGATCGGATTCGCGATTGCCAACTACGCTCCCAAATGGTATCTCCACTTTTGCATTGTGAATGCGATTCTCGACGCCGGATTCTTCATCCTGGTTTTGCGGGAATTGGGGATGTGTGTTCTTAGCCACAACCGCGCCACCCCGCTGCCTCGACCTACCGTGTATTTATTGTTTGCGGCGACCGCCCTGGTGATGAGCTCTTTGGGCCGCTGGGGTCTTTTTCCACATCTCACGCCCATCTGGCAACTCCTCGAACATGCGTTTCAGGCAGCAGCCATCATTCAAGCCACCGCTTTTCTGACGCTTGCCTTCTGGACCAGCCTGAAGGGCCTTCATTGGCCGGAACGAGAGTTCCAGGTAGCCACTGGTCTGGGCCTGTATTCGGTTGTGGCGCTGGCTGTAGCGGTTGTGCATACACACCTCCCGCCCGCCGCTCAATATCACTGGGTGGATCTGCTGGGACCGGCCAGCTACCTCGGCATCCTGGTTTACTGGACCGCCTATTTCGCGTTTGAGACCAGAAAGGCGTCCGGCGTCAGGACGGTGGGCGGGCGGCATGCTGCCCGCGATCAAAGTGTGGCTGGATCGCAATCAATTCATGGGCGGGCGTGACCTCCTCTGAGGCACAAATACTGCACCAAGCAGAACAACCGCAGGGAACGTCGCCCCCTGATCTCGCAAATCGGTTCATCTTCTTTCTCGCCACCAGGTAGATACGCGCACGCACATCTGCAACGTCCTGCGATTCTGGGGATGGGGCAGGTTGGGATTCAGCGGTGTGGCGTCGAAGGGCGAGGGCCGCGGAGCCGACCCGCAGCCAGGGAAGCCCTCAAAATCATCCATTTGTTTTATTTTCCTCTCGGACGGCTTTCCCTTTTTTCAACTTTTGTTTCGATAGTACACAATTGCCAGACATCGCTTCGGCAGAACCGCCGACAGGGCAAACTTAGTCGGCCCGATTACTTTGGTGTACGACCCTATTGTTTGCCTTGACCCATTACAAAAGATAGAGTTAGGCGAAAAAAAATTTGCACAAGTCGAGAATTGTCAGATACTAGTAAGCAAGACAGGAATGTCTATCTGGGGTTGTTTTGCAAGGATTGGATGGCTACTGAATCCCCCTAGAGAGGATTGCAGATGATTTTGCCTTTGGTTCAGATCGCGGCGATTGCGGCTATCGCGCTCTATCTTGGGCGCTGGCGCATGGGTGTTCGACGCAAGAACGCTCAATCATGGGAATCGCTCATTGCCCGTCTCCGCCCCGATTGGAGCGCCCGTGGCTTGAGCGATCACTTCCTTTGGAAAGAGGGACTGAACGCTACACCCGACGACGTATGGCAGCGGATGGAGGGTCCCCGCGGGCTATGGGTGATGTACCAGAACAGCCGCGTGATGCTTGAAATGGCGGACTACGCGGTCAGAAATTGCGACAATGTGGATCGTGTTCTGGTGGAAACTTTGCACAGCGATGCCATGCAGATACGCATGTGCGCTTTGATGGCGCTGGCTCAGTATGCATGCACGCAGGCCAGTGAAGGTGTCCGCGTGAACGCTTTCCGCGCCGCCCAGATGTATATGGGGATGGCGGCTCGCCTGACACAGCTACTCCAGGAACATGCCGCGGTTGTCGTTCCGGATTTTGTCGCGGCGATGTAACCCAGGTCTCAAGGATTTTGCCCGAATGTAAAGCCCGGCTTCGGCCGGGCTTTACATTTGGGTTTGATGTGAAGTTTCACGCATAGTTGGATGCGAGGTAGGCATTGATCCGCGCGTACTCCTCGTCGCTGAGGCGGAAGTGCAGCGCTTGAGCCGTTTCTTCCACCTGCCTGGTGCTGCGCCCGCCCACGATTGCGGCGGTCACGGCTGGGTGATGGAGCGTCCAGGCCACAGCAACCACGCCGGGGCTAACACCGTGTCCGTTGCCGATCTCGCGCAACTCCTCGACCAGACGAAGATTGCGACTCAGCTTCGGCTCGTTGAACTCCGGCGCCTTGCGCCGCCAATCATCGGGTGGCATGGCGGCCACGCGCTCGGCAGTCATCTTTCCCGTCAGCATTCCCGAGAGCATCGGGGAATAGTTGATGACGCCAATGCCATTGGCCAGCGTAAAGGGGAGGATCTCCGTTTCGATTGCGCGGCGCAGCATGGAATAGGGCGGCTGCAGGCTGGTGATGGGCGCGATCTTCATGGCGCGCTTCATCTGCTCGACATTGAAGTTGGAAACGCCGATCCAGCGGATCTTGCCCTGCTCGCGCAGCCGCGCCAGCGCCTCCCATCCTTCCTCGATTTCGCTCTCCGGGTTGGGCCAGTGCACCTGGTAGAGATCGATGGTTTCCACGCCAAGTCGGCGGAGCGAGGCCTCCAGTTCTTCGGCAACCGAGGCCGCTTTGAGCGAGTTGTAGATGGAGCGGTCAGCGCCCCATCGCAAAGAGCATTTGGTGAAGACGTAGGGCTTGCGGCTCACGCCTTTGAGGGCGCGCGCCACCACCTCTTCCGAGTGGCCCAGGCCGTAGACGGCCGCAGTGTCGATCCAGTTGATACCGAGGTCCAGGGCGCGATGAATGGCGGCAATCGATTCGCTGTCGTCCTGGTGTCCCCAGGCGTAGGTCCAATCGCCGCCGCCGATGGCCCATGCGCCAAAGCCGATCGGTGTGAGTTGAAGGTCAGAGTTGCCAAGCGTGCGAAGTAACTGCGAACCAGTTGTAGTCATGACAAAAGAATAGATGAGAAATCCCGCCTTCAGTTTCAAAAACCTCGCGCCGCGGCGCGGAGTCGGCGGCGTGGCGCAAGATCGGAGCATGGCCAATCGTCCAACTCCTGCCTGTGCGCAGCGGGTGGACAGGGAGCCATCTCACGCACTCCTTTTCAAACGCGCCCGCGGGCAGTACAATTCGGTCGATTGAGCCGCCCAAAAGAATACAGCTTAGCGCTGCGGGCAATGAATGCGGAGCCAACGGAGGATTCACCGATGAGCATCAGTTTGCAGCGAGGGGTCACGTGCGGTCTCCTGTTCTTTGCTTTCACCATTTCTCAACTTTTCGCCGCGCCAGCACACAGCGGCGCAACGGCGACGATCTTTCGCATCGGTACATTTGATCGTTCTTCCGGCGAATTTGCGGATGGCGATCCAAAGCAAAACGTGGACTTCGTTGTGAACCGGGACACTGCCGCCAAGGACTGGTTCCGGAGCCAGCCGGCCGTGCTCGGCTCCGCGCCCGCAACGCAGAAGGTTCGCATTGCCGCCGCTCCGCGGGCAATTACCTTCTCGCTGGAAGGCTCCCCGGCAGCAACCTATCAGCTTCACATTGCGGTGCTGATTGAGTCACCCAGCGTGCCAGCCCTCAAGATTGGAATCGACGGGCGGCAAGGGCTCTTTTATCTTCAACCGCATCTGAACTATAGCGGCGGCGATCAAGGGGGCAGCTTCGATCCGGTCTATTCCGCCGCGGACGTTGAGTTCACATTTCCCGGCAGTGATCTGCATGCGGGCGCGAACACCATCACCGTGCAGGCAGTTGAGGAAGCAGAAGCAGATGTTCCTGACGCGGCCATCACCTACGACGCCATCGAACTGGACAGCGGGCCACGCGATAAGAAAGCCGACGCAGTTTCGGCACAGCTTGTGCCTACCGTCTTTTTCGTACGGAAGAACGGCCAGCTTGAGGAGCGCGTAGACGCGTTCATCCGCAGCGGCGGACCGATTGGGCCGGGCGGCAGCGCCGAATTGACCATCGGCGACCGTCGCTACAGGAGCGATCTGGCTGGAGGCTTCGATTTCGGCGAGGTAAAGGCCGAATTCATGGTGCCAGAGTTCACGCCCAAGTCAAAGACCCAACTCACGGTTAAGTTTGGCGGGCGCTCGCATCGCTTCAATCAATTGATCGATCCGAAGAAGAAGTGGACGATCTTTGTTGTTCCTCATATTCACGTTGATGTCGGCTACTCCGACTATCAGGCCAAAGTGTCCGCGATCCAGGCGCGCACCATCGATGAAGCAATGAACATGACGGCGCAGCATCCCGATTTCCGATTCAGCCTGGATGGAGAATGGGACCTCGAACAATTCATGGAGACGCGGACGGCGGCCGAGCATCAGCGGGCGATTGAAGCAATCCAGAAGCAGCAACTCTTTGTTCCCGCGCAGTACGCCAATTTGCTGACAGGCTTACCTACGGCCGAGACTTTGATCCGCTCACTCTATCCCAGCGCCGACTTCAGCCGGAAGTACGGAACCCCATTTAATTATGCGAACATCACTGACGTCCCTTCCTACTCGTGGTCGTATGCTTCCATTCTTGCGGCTGCGGGCATACCTTATCTTGCCGCCGGCAGCGATAACTACCGCGGGCCGGTGTTGCTGCAGGGACGGCTGAATGAGCACTCGCCGATGTGGTGGGTGGGCCCGGATGGCAAGCGTGTGCTGCTCTGGTATTCGCGCCATTACATGCAAATGCAAATGCTGTTTGGAATGCCGTCAGTGCCGGATGCCGGCAATGATACTCTGCCGCTCTTCCTGCAGATGTACGAGGGGCCGGATTATCAAGCCAGCGCAACCATCATCTTCGGAACGCAGGTTGAAAATACCGATCTCTTTCCGGATCAGGCGGAGCTGGCTCAAGAGTGGAATAGCACTCATGCGTATCCGCACTTGCAGTATGCGGGCTTCCACGAGGCGCTTAAGAATATCCAGAATCAGTTCGGCGATAACATTCCCACGATTCGTGGAGACGGCGGTCCCTACTGGGAAGATGGCGCCGGCTCGGATGCCTATTATCTGGCCATCGAGCGGCACAATGAAGCGCAGGCGCCGACAGCGGAGAAACTCGCAACGCTGACATCTCTTGTGAATCCCTTGTTTGCGGCAGACAAGGCGGGCCTGGACCGGATGTGGCAGAACATGGTGCTGATGGAAGAGCATACATGGGACTCGTATAACAGCATCACGCAACCCACGAGCAGCGAGGCTGTCGACCAACTCGCGATCAAAGATCAGCATGCGGTCAATGCCGCAGCCGAAGCGGACTTCCTGCTCAAGCGCTCGATGGCGAACCTGGCTGACGCCATTCCCGCGGGCCGTAACAGTCTGATCGTCTTTAACAGCTTGAACTGGATGCGAAGCGGGCCGGTAACCTTCGATCTGCCAAAGGGCGATGAGATAGCAGACAGCCAAACGAATCAGCCGGTGCCGATTGAAGTCCTCCAGCGCGGGAATAACTTCGCGCATGTCCGTTTTATTGCGAAGGACGTCCCAGCCGTAGGTTACAAGGTCTATCTGGTAAGGCCGCGGACAAAGGCGCCCGCGCCCGCACAGACTGAGCAGGGGTTGACGATAGAAAGCCCTTACTACAGGGTGCAACTCGATCCTGAAACCGGAGCGGTCCGAAGCATCTATGACAAGGACTTGCACCGTGAGTTAGTAAGTCAGAATAGCACCTACCGCTTTGGCGAGTATCTCTACGTAACCGGAGGCGATAAGGCTCCTAACTCGATTCTGCAATATAGTCCGGTGTCTCCTAAACCCGAATTGGAGGTACATCCAGCGCACAGCGGCAGAGTCATATCGGTGGAGCAGACTGCATTTGGAGAAGTGGCGCATCTGGAAAGCACAGACGTCAATACGCCCTCGATCAAGACTGAGATTCGTCTCTTCAACAATGAGAAGAAGATTGAATTTGTGGAAGATGTAGACAAGAAGCCAGTGTATTCCAAAGAAGCGGTGTACTTCGCATTTCCGTTTGCGATGGATCATCCGCGCTTCCAATATGAGATTCAGACGGGGGTTGTTGATCCATCGAAAGATATGTATCCGGGTGCGGGGCATGAGTGGTTCACGGTTCAGCATTGGGTCTCAGTGGAGCAGGATGGGCTGGCGGGCACTGTCATGCCGCTGGATGCGCCGCTTGTGACTCTTGGCGACATAAACCGAGGAGCATGGCCTGAGACATTCGGCACGCGGCCGGGGACAATCTTCTCCTACGTGATGAATAACTACTGGGATACAAACTACCGCGCAGAACAAGGCGGACACTGCGAGTTTCGCTATGTAGTTACGAGCGCGGACGCAACGCGGCCAGGAGGATTGAGCCACGTGGGATGGGAAGAGGTAACGCCGCTCGAAGCAGACCTGGTCACGAGCCAGGACAAGGCAGTTATGCAATCCGCGGGGACTCAGAAAAGCACCGCCACGCAGACTTCCGCCGCTCTGGCCAACCTTGACGCCAGGCAGGACAGCTTTCTGGACACCGGAGATTCAAATGTTCTGCTGGAAGCATGGAAGCCCGCCGAGGATGGCAATGGAACCATCCTGCGCTTTCTCGACTTGTCTGGAGCGGAGCACACCGTGAATGTGCGGATACCGTTCATGCATCTGGCACACGTCTGGCAAACCGACGCTGTAGAAAGGGGGCAAGGCGTGATCGAGCGGACAGGCGACAACTCGTTCTACTTCACGATTCATCCCCACGAAATCGTGACCATCCGGGCTGTTGCGGGACGGCAGTAGAGTCATGCCCAAGCGAACCAAAGCAGCACGATACCACGCATGGGTTAATCCGGATTGATGCGAAGAAGTTGGTGCTATCCTGAGGACTCGTATGGACATATGGGCCGCTGAACCCATATGGGAGGTCACCAATGCAATCGGCGAATGACTTCTTAAGGAGCCAGGGGGCATGGCTGCGCCATGCGTTGAGGTTCCTGAAGCACTATATCCTTTGCCACTTCCAGAAAAATCGATGGATACCTCTCGATGCGCCGGCAATTTCTGTCGAAAACACGAGTGTCTGCAACTCGCGCTGTGTCTTCTGCCCAAATGGATTGATGGAGCGGCCCCGGCAGCAAATGAAGATGGATGTCTTCACCAAGGCCGTGGATGAAGCCATCCAAATGGGCTCTACCGATATCGACTTATTTGTTACCATCGGTGATCCACTCCTCGATCCCCATCTGCTGGAGCGCGGCCGTTACATCAGGCAATTCCCGCAGGTTCGCGACGTGGGATTCAATACGACGCTCCAATGGCTGCACCTTTTCAATCTGGATGAATTCTTCGGGAGCGGTTTCACATGGGTGCATGTCTCTACGGTGCTGTGCGGGCGCGAAAGCTATCGTAATTTCTTTGGTGTCGATAAGTACGATCAGATGCTGGCGAATCTTGTGACGCTGCTCGAAGAGAACAACCGGCGGAGCAAACCGATCAACGTGGAGATCGGCATCAAACCGACGCCGGAACGGCGGGACGAGATCCTGTCTCATCCTGATTTCAAGCGAGTGCAGACACTGACCGATCAGGACCTTGCCGCGCAAGTAAGACGCGAGGATTTCTTCGTCTGCGATTGGGGCGGCTCCGTGCAGTTGCCGTCTTACCTGCACCGGATGCCCCTCTGGCCGCGGCGGCATCGGCCATGCTACCGACTGTTCCAGGGGCTGATGCTCTTTTCCAACGGCAAAGTCGGCGCCTGCGCCTGTCGCGACTTTGAGGCCACCAGCGAGCTGATCCTGGGCAGCGTGGAAGAGAACTCACTCGCCGAGATGTGGCATGGCAAACAACTCCAGCAAATCCGCGCGGACTGGAGGACAGGCAAGAAGATTCCTGATGTCTGCCGGAAGTGCCGGAGTTATGATCCCCGAGCGGTCATCAAAGAGCATTGCAACTGAGTTCAGCAGAACTCAGTTCAGAAACATCGTTCGATAGAGCGTGTCGCGCTGAATGGGTTTGAAGCCGGCGTCGCGGATGATGCGGCGCAGCTCTTCTTCCGTGGTGCAGTTCGAAGTACCTGCCGCCTTGACCACATTCTCTTCGAGCATCACCGAGCCCACATCGTTGCCGCCAAAGTGAAGACCCAGTTCCAGCACCTTCAGTCCCTGCGTGACCCAACTGGCCTGCACGTTCTCAATGTTGTCGAGATAGAGGCGCGAGATGGCCAGCACCTTCAGGTACTCGACCGAGGTGGCCTCATCCCAGCCGCGGCCGCCGAGCGCCGTGTGCCTGGGCTGAAAGCTCCAGGGGATAAAAGCCGTGAAGCCGCCGGTCTCTTCCTGCAGCCGGCGGACGACTTCGAAGTGATTGATGCGCTGGTCGAAGGTCTCGCCGACGCCGAACATCATGGTCGCCGTGGTGCGCATGCCCAACTGATGCGCGGTGCGGTGCACGCTGACCCAGTCCTCGGTGCGGCACTTGAGGCGGGCAATGCGGAAGCGGACATCGTCGTCGAGAATCTCGGCGCCGCCGCCGGGGATGGAGTCGAGACCCGCGTCGCGCAGGCGGGCGATCGTGGTGCGCAGGTCGAGATTGCTGTACTCGGCGATGGCCAGCACCTCGGAGGCTGAAAGACAGTGCAGCCAGATCTGCGGGAAGCGCTGCTTGATGCCTTGGAAGAGCCGCTCGAACCAATCGATTTTGAGATCGGGATGAATACCGCCCTGCATCAAGACGCCGGTGCCGCCCATCTCCACGGTTTCGGCGATCTTTTCGTAGATCTTCTCGACGTCGAGGATGTAGCCCTCGTCGGAGCGAGGCCCCTTGAGCGGGCGGTAGAAGGCGCAGAAGGTGCAGTACTCCGTGCAGAAGTTGGTGTAGTTGATATTGCGGTCGATAATGTAAGTCACCACACCCTCGGGGTGCAGGCGGCGGCGCACGGCGTCGGCTTCATAGCCAAGGCCGATCAGATCGGACGAGCGGAAGTAGTCGAGGGCCTGCTGGCGGGTAATCGGCATCGCTTCGATTTTAACAATTCACGAGTTTGCGGCGCGAGAGGATGAACCGGAAGACCGGGGCGTACGAAAGAGAAACAGGCCCCGGGTCATCAGCGGGCGCCCCTGCGTCCGCGACAGATTCGCGGCGGTGGAGATCCCGCTGAAGAGGATGAAGAAGTCAATAAATGCCCAGAAACGGCCTTTTCGATGTCCGGTTGCCATCGGGGAAGAACCTCGCATCTCAGCAGAACGCGCTTTCTGCCTATTAGAAGAGCTTGCAGCACCGCCGGTTGCAAAAATCTCACCGGCAATTCGATGGAATCGAATGCTCAACTGTAGCGCTTCTGGTGCCAGATCCAGGCGGTTCGGATGATGTCGTCGAGCCGGGTGTAGCGCGGCTTCCATCCCAGTTCGCGGATGGCCTTTTCAGAGCTCGCGACGAGCACCGCAGGATCGCCGGGGCGGCGAGGGTGAACTTCAGCCGGTATGGGCTGGCCCGTAACGCGGCGCGCCGATTCAATCACCTCGCGCACACTGAAGCCCTGCCCGTTGCCCAGATTGAAGATCAGCCGGTCGTGCGCGGCAAGCGCATCCAGGGCCAGCAGGTGCGCATCGGCGAGATCGGAGACGTGAATGTAGTCGCGGATGCAGGTGCCGTCGGGGGTGGGGTAATCATCGCCGTAGATGCGGATGGATTGGCGGCGGCCGAGGGCAACATCAAGCACCAGTGGGATCAGGTGGGACTCAGGCTCGTGGGCTTCGCCACGCGTTACGCCGCAGGGGCCTTCGGGCGCTCCCGCCACGTTGAAGTAGCGCAGCGAGGCGTAGCGCAGGCCGTGGATACGGTTGAACCAGCCAAGCATGTGCTCGACCAGCAGCTTGGATTCGCCATAGGCGTTGGTGGGCAAAAGGCGCGCATCCTCCTTGATGGGCACCGATTCCGGCTCGCCGTAGACAGCGGCGGTCGATGAGAAGACGAGGCGGCGGGGACCGCAGACAAGCATTGCCTCTAGCAGGCTGAGGGTGGAAGCGGTGTTGTTGCGGAAATAAATCTCCGGCCGCTGCATGGATTCGCCCGCCTCAATCAGCGCGGCGAAGTGGAGCACGCCATCAAAGGGCTGATTTTGTTCTTGGGCGGATCTGAAAACGCTTTCAAGTGTGGCGCGATCAGCCACCTCTGCCTCCATAAACTCCACATCCCGCGGCACTAAATCCCGCCTGCCGTGGCTCAGGTTGTCCAGAACCACCGCCTGATGCCCCATTCTGGTAAGAAGTTCCGCAACGGTACCACCGATGTACCCGGCGCCGCCAGTGACCAAGATCTTCACAAAAAAGACTGTCCTTTCCGCAACAGTTTAGGTTACTTTGAGTCTATTACGAGAGTGGGATATGATGGGGCCGGATGTAAGTAAATGCTTTTCGGGCCCTGATGCTGACACCCCGCACGAATTCTGACCCAGGTTTCGATGCAGTCAGCGGATGGGTTTTGACGCTCCACAGAAAGCACAATAGGAGATAGATTGCTGAAAAGCAAGGGTGTGCGGATTCATTTGCCGGTTGCCTTGGATGGGAAGTGGAGATTCTGAATGTCCGAGGACCATAGGGTGGATCGTCTAATTCGCACAAGACCTTACAGACCGGGCTTCAACGGAAGTTGCGCAGGCATACGTTCGCCACGCGCTACGGCCGCAAATGCGCAGCACGATTTTTTTTCCTCCAGTCCTGCATTCAGACAGCTTCATCCATGTCTCTTGCCTTGGAGGCAAGACATATTTGGAGGTTTGCCGCGCAGCGCGGCACGATGCGATATGGCGGAAGGTGGTTTCCAAGCCGAGTCCTGGTATCTGCGTAGTGGACGGCGGCTGTGCGTATACGGGCAGCATTTTGCGGGACTTGCAATGATTCCCCGCGGGATCGCGAATCATGCTGAGAGCGTTTGGCTACCGCGTGGGATTGCATCCAGTTCGGTTGCCCCAGTGATGCGGCAGCGCGCGGCCTCGACCGCCCGAACCGAGGGTCAAAAAACATGCCGATGACTAATTCCCCTGGATTTAAGAATTTCGGATTACTTCCCGAGCCTGAAGGAAGGTCGGCGTCATTCATTACCAGCGCTGTCGTCAACTCATGCATTCTGGTTGCGGCCATCTATATCGGAATGACTGCCAAGCGTATTGTGACGCAGCATAAGTTTGAGATGACGGATCTGATTATGCCCAATACCCCGCCGCCACCTCCAAAGGTCAAGATCAAGCCACCTCCGCCGCCTCCGAAGCTGCCCGAGGCTCCCAAACTGCCCGAGGTCAAGATGGAAGCTCCGAAGATTCAGGTGCCCAGGGAGCAGCCCAAACCGGCGCCCAGGCAGATCCAGATGCAAGCCAAGGTAGCGCTGCCCAAAGTCAGGGAGAGCCGGCCGGCGATTATCCTGGCGCCTCAGCCCAAGGCGGCGTTGACGGCGGCAATGCCGGCGCAGGTGCCGCAGGCTAGGCCGTCAACCCAGCCGGTGCATCTGGGGCAACTGTTCGGCGTGACTCCGAATCCCAGGGCCACGCGGCCGGCTACTGTGGCGGCTATCGGCAATCCCTACGGCGGCATGGAAGGCCGTGCGGAAGTGCCGCGCGGGGTGGTCGGCTCGGCGGGCATTGGCGATGGCATTCGCTCCGGCTCAAATGCGGGGATGGTGGGCAAGGTAGCCTCGGCGGGCATTCCTGGCGGTACCGGGCAAGCCAGGCAAGTCAGTTATGGCCGGGTGGCCTCGGCGGGCATTCCCGCAATGAAACCCGTGGCCGCCGCTCCAAAGATGGTCGAGGAGAAGCCCACCGAAACCAGCCTCGAAGTTCTATCCAAGCCGCCGGTGCACTATACCGCTGAAGCCAGGCAGTTAAGGATCCAGGGTGATGTCATCGTGCGCGTCACATTTCTGGCCACTGGCCAGGTGGTCGTCCATGGCGTGGTCCGCGGCTTGGGTCACGGCCTGGATCAAGAGGCCCTCCGGGTCGCCCGTGAGATCCGTTTCCGGCCGGCTACGCGCAATGGCCGGCCCATCGACTTGACGACCAATGTCGTTATCGCGTTCCAATTGGCATAGAAATAGCGTTTGCGCCACGTTCCACACGATTAACCCGACTGGGCCGAATCATCCCAACGCGGTGGTTACAGCAAGAGAAAACGACCCTGAAGCACCATTTAGGAGCCTGACATTATGAAGTTTCGCAAGCCCTACCTCATCTTCCTGCTGATTCTTTGCCTGGGCGCCTCTTGCTCATACGCGAGGGCGCCGAAGTACCAGTTGATGCGGCCTCTCACACCCGCCCAGCTTGCCCTGGTTCGCAAAGCCATCGCGCAGGAAAAAGTGATCATTGCCAATATTCAGCAGCGCACACCGCTGGTTGAAACCTACATCCAGAATATGAAACCGGATGTGAACCTCTATGAAGTTCCGGTCGGCGATGACTACATGCTGAGCCGCGTGGATTTCGGCAGGGCCTTCTTCGACAAAGTCTATGAACCGCGGGCAACCGGAAGCCACGGCTTTTTCAAGGGCTCGTTCGCCGCCATGTCCGGATTGAGCAAACTGCTGGGGCTCGAACGGTTCACCTACAATCCCAACGGCTTTATGGAGATGATGTTTGTCGATCCCACGGGATTCGACCAGAAGCATTATCAGTTCAGCTATGTGCGCCGTGAGTTTCTGGGGTCGGTGCGAACCTGGGTTTTCGATGTGCATCCCCGGGCAAAGGGGATGGGCAGGTTCTATGGCCGCATCTGGATTGAGGATCAGGGCGGGAACATCGTGCGCTTTAACGGCACTTATACCGGACCGAAGTCCAAGGACACGCTGAAGTACTTCTTCCACTTCGACAGCTGGCGGATGAACCTGCAACCCGGAACCTGGCTGCCGGTTGCTGTTTACGTGGAGGAGTCGCACCGCGTCTCGGATACAAATTCAGTCGGCATCAAGGCGCAGACGCACTTCTGGGGCTATGATCTGAAACTGCCCACGCAGAACGATGAAAATGTAAGTGTGACGGTCGACAATGCCGTTGATCAGAGCGGCCAGTCGCAGGATGTCGGGCCACTGCAGGCCTCGCGCATGTGGGTTACCCAGGCAGAAAACAATGTGCTCGACAGACTTGAGCAGGCCGGTCTTGTCGCGCCGCTTATTCCCGGCGGCTACGAACAAAAGATTCTGGATCAGATCGTCATTAACTTGGTAGTGCCCAATAACATTCCGCTCACTGACCAGGTGCATTGCCGAGTTCTGCTCACCGATACGATTGAAGCCACCACGGTTGGGAACTCGATCATTTTGAGTAGGGGGCTGCTCGACAGCCTGCCCAACGAGGAGTCCATCGCCTCGGTCATCGCCATGGAACTGGCGCACATTGCGCTGGGGCATCATATCGATACGCGCTATGCCTTCAATGACCGCCTCCTCTTTCCTGATCAAGCGGTCTTCCAGCGCATCGACATGAACCACACGGACCACGACAACCAACAGGCCGCCACCTTGGCGATGAAGTACATGGAAAACTCCATGTACAAGGACAAGCTGGCCAACGCGGGGCTTTACTATGCGCAGCTGGAGGATTCGGCCAAGGTTTTGAAGGCTCTCAACACTCCCAAGCTGGGTGATTCGCTACTCCAGCCCGATGGGGTTCCCTGGATGGACGCCCTGGCTAAAATGGCGCCCAAGCTGGATTGGAATGATCTGAACCAGATTGCCGCCCTGCCGTTGGGAAGCTGGCTCAAACTCGACCCGTGGAATGATACGGTGCGGATGCTGGACGCCAAGCGCTTTGCGCCGTTGAATGCCCGTGACAAGATGCCGTTCGAGGTGACGCCCATCTTCTACAATTTGCACCGCTATGAGACCGCCAGCGCTACGGCGCCGGCGGGAGCGGCGGCTCCTGCGAACGGAGCTCAACCGGCGGCGCAGTCGGGCGCGGCTGCACCCCCGCCACAGGGACAGGCGGGAGCCGCCACCGCCAACATGCAATAGTACAGGCATAGGGGAGGCTGCCGGCAAGCCGGGTTCCGGCCTGCCGGCAGCCGTTGGAGCGTGGCTGTCTCACCGCCCAGGAACGGGCTCCGATTGATCGGAACCGGATCAACTTCATGCTCATGACAAAAAAGAAGAATCATATTCTGCTCTGCGTTGTGCTTGCCGCCGGAACCGCAATGGCCGGCGCACAAGTAAAGCCTGCTGCCACCGCCCGGCAGATTTCCCTCACTGCCGGCGCCGTGGGCTCCTTCTTTCAACCTGATTACGCCGGCGGTGGCGTGCCGCAGGCCAGCCCCGATCACCTCGACGGCATGGGCGTATACATCGACGTCGGATTTACGCATTGGGTTCAACTCGAAGCCGAGGGGCGCTGGCTGGACTTCAATGAGTACCGCAATATCTCGCAGAACAACTATCTCATTGGTCCCAGAATCCCCATCTATCCACTGCGTTTCTGGAAGGTAACGCCATATGGGAAGGTGCTGGTCGGCTGGGCGTCGATGAACTTCGAGGACAACTTCGCCTGGGGCCGGTTCACCGACATTGCATACGGCGGCGGCATGGACATCCAGGTGAGCAAGAGACTCAGCATACGCGCCATCGACTTCGAATATCAGCAGTGGCCGGACTGGCTCAACACGTCGCTACATCCCTACGGGTACAGCGCGGGGATTGGATATACGATCTTTGGAGCTCATTGATCTGAGCCCGCGGCAGGAAGGGTCGATCAGGCGCAAACCCTGCTGAATTGAACTTCGGCGCGACGGCTGAAGTTGCATCGAAACGATCCACGCGCGATGTGTTTGAGCTTCGTTCTTGCCGCGCATTCATTGCAACGGTTGAACAAAACTCGCCTGCGGCTCTGCGCGGGAGTGCGGTCCGAATACAAAAAGGGCTGCTCCGAAGAACAGCCCTTTCTCAGCGCTGAATGCCTGATCCCTGCGGCTTACGCCGGTGACGGCGAGCCCTCCGGGAATCCGGGGCCACCACGGCTCTCCGGTTTGAGCACCTGCTGCGGAGTGCCGCCCGTATCGCTGGGTGAGGCCAGCGAAGAACGCAACGGAGGCAGTTCCTTGCCTTCGATCAGCAACTTGACCTCATCGGCGTCAATC
>JAJZAL010000357.1 GCA_021799405.1 Acidobacteriota bacterium | reverse complement strand
TCGTTAGACTCCCGAACGCATCGACGAAGGTTAAGCGCGCACAGATATTTCTTACTCACGAAAGTATCTACGCCCTGGTTGAGAAAACGCCTGGGGTAATCCTGGCTGGAACCAGTGGCGGCTTATACCAGATCGCGGACGATCTGGTAACGCGGCTCAAGTACTCTGATCCTGTATTGTCACTCTCAAAGGATTCGGCAGGCAAGATCTGGATCGGATTTCGGAGCGGCGGCGTCGGCCTGTTTGAGGATGGGACTGTATTTCGTTTCACCGCAAAGGAAGGCATTCCGACGACTACCGTTAGCGCCGTGGTGGACGATCGACACGGCTTTCTATGGATGGCGACGGATCGCGGGATCATTCAGATGCCGCGCGCTCAGATGCTGGCCATTGCCGACAGGACACAGTCGTTTGTTGAGAGCACTTCATACGGCAAGTTGGATGGAATGCACACCGCAGAATGTCGCTGGGCTGCCCAGCCCGCCGCCTGGAGAGCTTCCAACGGCGATCTGTGGTTTGCAACCCCAACTGGATTTGTACGCCACGCATCCCAAACGGCATCGGACGAGTCGATTCCAAAGCCAGTAATAGACGACATCGAGATCGACGGGGAGGACCTACCCGCAACATCGCAGCTGAAACTTTTGCCAGGGACACGCGAATTGGTGGTGCATTTTGGCTCGGTCTGGCTCACTAATCCACAGCAACTTCAGTTTCGCTACAAGCTTGTTGGTTTTGATCGTAACTGGCGCACCGAAACACCCGAACACGCTGCGCGTTACGTAGCCCTGTCGCCGGGCCGTTACCAGTTCCTTGTGCAAGTGCGCAGTGGTCTCGGCCCTTGGAGCCGCGAGTCAGCAGATTTGGCATTGAGACAGCGACCCTATTTTTACCAAATGCTCTGGTTTCAAATTCTGGGTATTGCTCTCGCTGGCGCAATGCTGTGGTTATGGGCGCATTGGTACAGGGGTCTCGTGCACGGAAAATTGTCAGCTGTTATAGAAGAGCGGAATCGCATTTCGCGCGAGTGGCACGATTCTCTAATGGCGGGCTTTGCGGCCATTGCCTGGCAACTGGAAGCCACGCGCGACATGCTTCTCGAAGTTCCAGAAGAGGCCCGCTCCTATCTGGAATTGGCCCGCGATATGGTCCGTCACACGCAAGCTGAGGCCCGCCGGATCATCTGGGACTTGCGTCTAAATTTGGACGAGCGAGTAAGACTTTCGGAGGCTCTCGCGGATCTATGCCGCCGTCTGAGCGATACTACGCATGTCAGCGTCACAACCGAGTTACAGGGCCTGGAAGCTCCTTTGCCCAGCGTCCTGAGCCACAATCTGCTTCGAATTGCGCAAGAATCGCTCCATAACGCCATCCGTCACGCACAGCCAACTTTGATCGTCGTACGGCTGTGTTACGAGGGTGAAGCGGTGACGCTGTGCGTCAAGGATAACGGATGTGGCTTTCAACAACGGGGATTTCGACAGCTGGACGAAGGTCATCTTGGACTCCTTGGTATGGCTGAGAGAGCGCACAGACTCGGCGGACATCTTGACGTGCGCTCAAGTCTGGGGGCCGGGACCGAGGTCATCGTCACGTTTGCGTTTCGGGGGCAAACTGTATGAACAACATACGCATTCTTCTCGTCGAAGATCATTTTCTGGCCCGGATGGCCCTGAGTTCAGTTCTCACAGTTCGCAACGGAATGAAGATCGTTGCAACTGCCGAGAACGGCTCCGATGCCATAGACCGTTATATCGAACATCGTCCGGACGTTACGATCATGGATCTCCGCCTTCCCGGCATGAGTGGGTTCGACGCCATCCGCGCAATTCTGCAGCGCGATCACGACGCGCGCATCGTCGTTCTCACGAACTACGACGGCAGCGAGGATATTTACCGTGCGTTGCGAGCAGGAGCAACCGCTTATTTGCTGAAGGATACCTCCGGTGCCGAGCTCGTGGAGGCAATACGTGCGGCACATCGCGGCTCGCGCTACATTCCGCGAAGCATCGGCGATCGCCTGGCCGAGCGGATTGGGGTTGAAGACCTCACTGCTCGTGAGCAGGAGGTGCTGGCTCTGGTGGTACACGGCTGCAGCAATCGCGAGATAGCCGACACGCTTGGAATCGCCGAAAAGACCGCGCGGATTCATGTGAGTAATATCCTCGGAAAAATCAGGGTCTCCGACAGGACCCAAGCCGCGATAGCAGCAATTCAGCGCGGCCTTGTTCACCTGGAATGAGATGTGCCATTGGCAACGCCGCTGTGCCCGACTCTAATTCCCCCGCTCCGCAGGGTTCTTGCGCCCTCTTTTCCAGCGCACCGCACCCCGTAATGGCAATCCTTCCTGTCGGTACGCGTTAGAGGTGAATAGTGATAGCGCGTGGGCTCCGACTGGACGAGCGCTGTCGGCTGATAATCCAGGGGAAGGTATTGAATACGATAATGGCGTCTGGCTCTAAACGCAGACTGTCGCGCATATGCCACCAAAGGCAACAACACTGTCGTCATTCGATACAGGATGTTGCGCCCACTTTCGCAGCGACCGGCGCTATCCCGGCGAGCACAATTGTCTGATTACTCTATAGGCCAAAAGGCCGATGACACGCAGAAGCCAGATGCGATGAAATGGACCACGTGGCTATCATCTGAAATGAGATTTAGCGACGCAGATATGTTAAATGCCGGGTCTCTTCAGTTGTCTCGCTCACGGCACCGCGCATTTTCAATAGCCTGCCTGGGGTTAGAACAGAAAGAGCGACTATACAAGGGATCAAATCGGAGGAATTGGGTTGGATGCGTCTTTATTGCAGTCACAAACAGTGATCACTGTACAGAAGCCAGCCCGAGACCGAGTAGTATTCTTCCGTATGAGTGGAGATGCCTGACGCGTCAAAATGAACGGCCGCTCCTGACGTTCTCAGTGTGCCCGCACTCAATAGGGCAATCATGCTCGTATCGTGTAAATAAATAAACGAAGGTGAGGCCCAGCCTATGGGGAATGGAACCAGCCGTCGGAACTTCTTGAAAACTTCAGCCCTTTCGGGCCTCACATTCGGATCAGCCGCGGCGCACGCATCGCTGCTCCAGAGCCAGGAAGGTGAAACGGCTGAGGCGCAACAGACGCCGGCACGCCGCCCGAACATCGTTCTTTTCTGTTCAGACCAGATGCGTTCTGATTTCGTCGGCGCGTACAGCGAGAATTCGATGGCGCGCACGCCTAACATCGACGGGATGGTGCGCCGCGGCACAGCGTTCAAGTACGCGGTCACTAATCAGCCGCTTTGCTCGCCCTCGCGCGCATGCATGATCACCGGCCGCTACGCAACCGAAACCGGTGAGTGGAAGATCGCCGCAGGCATGCGCAGCGATCTGCCCACGCTGGCTTCGGTGCTGGGCCAGAATGGCTACACCACAGCATTTATCGGCAAGTGGCACCTGATGAAAGCCGATCACAAGACACATGCCGGCTACGAATGGGTTCCGCCCGAGCATCGCCACGGCTTTCTCGACTTATGGGAAGGCGCGAACGAGTTTGAGCACACCACGCATCCTTATTACGGAACCATCTGGGACTCTGACGGTAAAGAGATTACTTATAAGAACGAGTATCGAATCGACTTCATCACCGGGCGTGCGGTTCAGTATCTCAAGCGACCGCACCACAAGCCTTTTTTTCTGTACATTTCGCAGCTCGAGCCACATCAGCAGAACGATCTTGACCGCATGGTCGCTCCCAAAGGCTATGCCCGCCGCTACATGAACCCTATGGTTCCTGCAGATCTACGTAACGTGCCCGGCGACTGGCAGGAGCAATTGCCTGACTACTACGGTTGTGTCGAAAAGATCGATGAATCGGTGGGAACCATCCTCAAGACACTTGAAGACGAGAAATTACTTGAAAACACCATTGTCGCGTTCATTAGTGATCACGGTTGTCATTTCAAGACGCGCAATACTGAATACAAGCGCAGCCCGCACGATTCTTCTATCCGTATTCCCTTCATCTTTCAGGGGCCCGGCTTTGATCATTCTGTCATTCTTGATGAAATCGTGAGCATGATCGACCTGACTCCGACGCTGCTTGCAGCTACAGGCACCCAGACACCCGTGTCGATGAAGGGCAGGAACATCATGCCTTTGCTCTCCTCGCGTGAAGCCCGGGAAGAATGGGACAATACCGCCTACATCCAGATCAGTGGATCGATGGTGGGCCGCGCCATTCGCACGAAAGGGTGGTGCTATTGCGTAACTGATCGCTCCAGGCGAGGTAATGAAACGCCGGCGAGCATGCATTACGAGGAATACCAGATGTACAGCTTGGTCAATGACCCATATCAGCAGGTGAATCTCGCCGGCAGGCAGGAGTATCGTGAACAGGCGGCAATGCTTCGTCAGCTGTTGCGCAAGCGCATGGCTGAAGCCGGTGAACAGGTTGCTGAGATCACTCCTGC
>JAJZAL010000078.1 GCA_021799405.1 Acidobacteriota bacterium | reverse complement strand
ACTGGTTTACATGTTCTACCCGGAGCGCCATGTTGCGGTGCAGCGCCAGAAGACTCGGCTGGAATATTTGCGGGAGCTGCAAGCGACGCTGTACGAGAATTTGCGCGATTTGAATTTTGAGAATCGGGCTGGCAAGTATTCCGAGGAGGATTACGCAGCACAGCGAGCGCAACTGGAGAACGAAGCGGCTGTCGTGCTTGCGGAAATCGATTTGATCGAATCGACGAGCCGGACACAGCGCGGCCAAGCGTGAAGATCTTCAGCAAAATCCGGTATTTGATCAACAGGAAGACACCCCTTGAAATTCATAAAAACGACTGATTCTGTCTCCCGCTGGATCCTCCTGGCGGGACTGATGCTGCCTTTGGCTGCGCAGGCAGCGAGTGTAACCGGTACGGTTACCAATAAGACCACCGGGCGTCCGGATTCGGGCGATACCGTTGTGCTGTTGTCACTTTCGCAAGGGATGCAGGAAGTAGCGTCGGCGAAGACGAATGCGCAGGGGCATTTCTCCATCAATGTTCCAGACAGTAACATGCACCTGATCCGGGTGGATCATCAGAAGGCGTCTTACTATGCGGCTGTTCCGCCGGGCAGCACACATGTGGACGTGACAGTCTACGATGTTGCGGCGAAGGTGCCGGGAGTGAGAACCGAAGCGGATGTGCTGCGGCTGGAGACGGACTCGCAGGGGCTGCACGTGATCGAGAACTATTTCGTCGAGAACAGCTCGAAGCCTCCGCGGACGCAGTTCAGTTCGGAGGCATATCCCATCTATCTGCCGCCAAATGCGCAGATTGAAGGGGCACAGGCGGAGGGCCCGGACGGCATGCCGGTCTCGATTTCGCCGGTGCCGCTGGCTGGGAAGGGCCACTATGCATTTGTGTTTCCGTTACGGCCCGGAGAGACGCGTTTCGGGATCAGCTATCTGATTCCATACAGCGGGTCGTTCACGTTTACTCCGAAGGTTGGGTTGCCCACCGGCAACTACGCTGTGATGTTGCCGAACAGCATGAGCTTCCAGTCGCCGGGTTCATCGGGCTTTGAACAGATTCAAGACAAGAAGGTTCCGGCGCAGACGTTTGTGGCGAGAAACGTGACGCCGAGTCAGACGTTGTCTTTCACGGTTTCCGGCAATGGCTCGATGCCGCGCGAATTGCAGGCTCAATCTGGGAGCCAGAGCCAGGCTGAGGCTGGTGGCACCTCTCAGAATGACCGGCCTGGTGGAGGGCTTGGACCGCCGATTGATACGCCCGGTCCGCTGCATAAATATCGCTGGTGGATTGTGAGCTCTCTCGGACTGCTCCTGGTGGTCGTGGCAGCATTTCTGCTCGGAGGCAAGAAGCCGGCCGAGGGCGAAACGGCACTGGAACCCGAGCCGTCACCGCTTACTCCCACGGTTGTGCCGGGGATGGCCGGTGCGCCAGGAACTGCGCCATCAGCACCAATGACAGCGTCGCGCGGGCCAGCAACATCTGCGACTACAGCCGCGAAGGGTGTTCCCGGAGCTTCTTCTCCTACGCTATTGCAGGCGCTCAAGGAGGAGTTGTTTGCTGTGGAGACTGAGCGCGTGGAAGGCAAGCTTACGGAGGCCCAGTATGCGGAGATCAAAGGGGCGCTGGAGGTCGTGCTGAAACGGGCGCTGAGCAGGAAGGCCTGACTGGAAGGGCTGGAAGACAGGACGGGCAGGCTGAGCGCCTGCCCTCTGTTCTTGCGGTTACTTTGAGAACGCAGCGTCGATGAATTTCACGATTCGCTGACGTGCATCGAAACCGTGCCAGGGTTCCGGGCTAGGCATGCCGAAGATTCCCTTTGCCAACGGGACGTGATTTTCGCGCGGATACTCGACCAGGTCGACAGGGACGCCCATTTCTCGCAGCGCGCGGTACATTTCTTCGCTTTGGCCGAGAGGGTCGGTGGTGTCTGCCTCGCCCTGCAGCAAGAGTAACGGTGTTTTGGCGTGAGCGGCATAGGCGAGCGGGCTCTGGCGCCACGCATCGGCGGCGTGTTCCCAAGGCAGACCGTAGAACCAACGGTCGTACCAAGGGCCGGATTCAGTGCCGTATTCGCTTTCCTGATCGATGACCGGAGCACAGGAAATGATGGCTTTGAAGCGGGTAGTTTTGCCTTCGACAAAGCCGGCCATTTCGCCGCCGTAGCTGTAACCCATGAGAGCGAGGCGGGCAGGGTTGACCGGTTCCTGAGTGATGACTGCATCGATACCGGTCATGATGTCGCGGAGATCGCCGCCACCGAGGTCGTTGTGATTGGCGGCGACGAATTTGGCCCCGTAGCCTGTGCTGCCCCGGGGATTCGGCTCGAAGACCGCCCATCCGTGGCCAAGCAGGAACTCATTGAATTGTGAGTAGTCGTCCACCCATGCACCGGTGGGTCCACCATGCACGTCCACAATGAGCGGAACCTTGTGGGCGGGGCTGGCATGTGGGGGCAGATAGAGAAGGCCTTCGAGGTGGAAGCCCTGGTTGGTCCAGTGGATGATCTTAGCCTTGACCGGCGTCCATGGGACAGGAATGACGGATGGAGCGTGCAGTTCGATGGGCTTCTGGTGAAGGCTCGCGGCGTAGTAAAGGGTAGTGGGGATTGTGCTGCCGGTGCCGAGCCAGACCCATCCGGACTCGCTTTCGTTAGTTGCCAGTTGGCGGACGACAGGCGTGGAGAAATTGAGGATCTGATGCGTGTCGCCGTGGGCGTCCATGTAAGTGACACGGGTGTCGATCTGCACGGATTGCAGGATGCCGGTACGGGTCGCGACGGGGAGTCCGTAGTTGAGGGACCCGGAGAAGCCATTGGTGAGGTTAGAGATCTGGTGTGTCAAAAGATTCAGGGCATAGAGGTCATCGTAGCCGGGAGGGGTATTGGCGGCGGACTGGGCCAGGAAGTAGAAGGTGCTGCCATCGTGGGACCATGTTCCACCCTCGACGGTGGCGGGAATTTGAGCCAGCTTCTGAGGGCGATTGGGGGCCGCGACACTCAGCAGCCATGCGGAGTTGGATGGGTGGAGATCGTTGAGATGATTCATGCCAGAGGCGATGGCTATGAGACGATTACCCTGCCTGCTCCATGCGACGCGCCGGACGTCGGGTGGTACAGCGGTATCGGTGAGTTCGCCGGAAGCAGGGTTGAGGAGATAGAGTCGAGTGCCGTGCGGGTCATGATTGACCCAGACTGCGTCGGCCTTTTCTTTCTTTTCCTTTTTCTCGCCGGGGGTTTCGGGGTCGCGGGCCGTGACGGCGATGTATTTCCCGTTCGGCGAGACGGAATAATAGGCGACATTGATTTCGAGCGGTTCGACTTTTGTGGTGGACGGGGTCTTAACCGGCGGGACCGCGTCGGGAGCTTTTGATTCGTCGACGCGGGGCAGGACTTTGAGGTCGTAGGGGTGGGCTTCGCCTCCATCGAGGTCAAGACGGAAGAGTTGCGTATGTTTTCCACGGTGCGCGAGGAAAAGTACACTCTTGCCGTTGGGCATCCAGGATGCGTCGTATTCGCCGCGCTTGTCTGAAGAAGAGTCGTTTGCGGGCGTGTCAGTCATCTGGCGGGCTGTGTTTTTCTCAATGTCGACAAGCCAGAGATGATCCTTTCCGCCTTTGGCGGTGGAGTCGGCCACTCCGAGGAGAACATCCTTTCCGCTGGGAGAGAGTTGCGGATTTGCGAGACCACGGACGTGACGCAGCGCTTCATTATTTGGGAAGTTTGATTTTTGGGCGCGCAGGGTGACAGGAAGGAGAACGGAAGCCCCAAGAAGCGCGCATAACGCAGGGCGGCAGGCAAGTTTTGGCATGGCGGAAGGATACGTCAAGAATGGTGGGAAACATAGAGGTTATCGATAGACTGGAAGTATGATTTCCGTGCTTCGCCCACTCCCTGTACACCAGATTCGACTTATCGTTTTCGACCTGGATGGAACGCTGATTGATTCGCGCAAGGATCTTGTCAACTCAGTGAACGCGATGTTGGCCGAATTTGGCCGACAGACGCTACCGGAAGAGATTATCGCCAGTTATATAGGCGACGGCGCGGGAATGCTGGTGCGGCGTGCACTGGGTGATCCGCATGATGAGGCGCTGATAGAAGATGCGCTGGAGCACTTTCTGACGTGGTACCGGGCGCACAAGTTGGATCACACGCGTGTCTATGCAGGTGTGTTTGAGGCACTGGCGGCGCTGCGCAGCCTGCCGGACGGCGGCAAGCGCAGCATGGCAGTGCTGACGAATAAGCCGATTGGGCCAACTTTGGCGATCTGTGAGGCGTTGGAACTGAGTCCGCATTTCTTTCGTATCTATGGCGGTGACAGTTTTGAGACGAAGAAGCCGGATCCGATTGGGTTGCTGCAATTAATCCACGAAGCGGGCGTGAGTGCGGAAGAGACGCTGATGGTGGGCGACTCGGACGTGGACCTGCTGACGGCGCAGCGGGCTAGAACCTGGTCGTTGGGCTGCAAATATGGGTTATCTCCGCATACGATCGAGAACATCCCGGCCGATGTGCTGGTGGATGAGCCGCTGGAGTGGGCGGAAGCGTTTTCTTTACTGATTCGCTAAGAGTAGGATGGTTGGAACTTGCCGCAGCTTCATGTGGCAAGCCTTTGAGGAGGACGCTTGACTGAATCCGGCGATCGACTGACAAAGCCAGTAACTGACTCCAACGAGAGCGCTGCGATGGCCAGGGAATCCAAGGCCCAGACGGAACACGATTCGGCTGCTCGCAAGCGAGATATTCGCTGGGTGTTTTTCGGGTCGCAGGGACTGCGTGCCGGGTGGGGAGTGGGATTCTTCATTGCAGCCTTTGCGGCAGTCGTTGTTGTCCTCAGACCATTGCTTGTGCGTCTCCTCCACTTCAATCCAAAAGCCGCGATGCGGCCAACGACCGGGATCCTTGCGGAAGGCATCGATGTTCTGATTCTCGTGGCGGTTCTGTGGCTTATGTCGCGGATTGAGCGACGGCCGCTGTTGTCCTACGGTTACCAGGGGCGGGCCCGGTTGGTGCGCCTGGTTTCAGGTTTGCTATGGGGATTTGTTGCCATCTCTGCGCTGGTGCTCACGCTGTGGGGGTTGGGCTATGCAAGGCTCGAAGGCACAACACTGATGGCGGGACCTGCAATCAGGGATGCTCTTCTGTGGGGCGTGATGTTTTGCCTGGTTGGTTTTTTTGAGGAGTCCGTGCTTCGCGGATATCTCCAGTTGACGCTGACGCGAGGAATGGGATTCTGGTGGGGTGCATTGCTATTTTCTGTGCTGTTTGGCGCGATGCACGGGCATAACCCGGGTGAGTCGCCGGTGGGTCTGTTCTCGGCCGGAGCGGTGGGCCTGGTCTTCTGTATCAGCCTCTGGTACACGGGGTCGTTGTGGTGGGCTATTGGGTTTCACGCGGCGTGGGACTGGGGAGAATCGTATTTCTATGGAACCGCGGATAGCGGACTCGTGACACAAGGGCATCTTCTACGTGAACATTCTGTGGGCAACATTCTGATGAGCGGCGGCGCGACGGGCCCGGAGGGCAGTTTGCTGATTGTGCCGTTGCTCGTCGTGATGGCTGCGCTGATGGTGCTGTGGTGGAGAGGGAGAGCCCAGTCCCCATTTGCGGGCGCGGGCTGGAAGCCATTGCGCCATTCTACGCAAGAAAGCGCAACAAACCAGGGCTAAGATTGCGCGCTTGTGAAGGTCTTGTACGAGTTAAGGGCGAAACCATGCAGGCTCGCGTCGGGCGGTTGCATCCCTTAACATCGAATTGTGGATTTTCAGCTAGTCAGTGAGTACCAGCCAAAAGGCGATCAGGTGCGCGCCATTCGCGAACTGGTGGGCGGGGCTGCGGCCGGAGAACAGCACCAGGTGCTGCTGGGGGTGACGGGTTCGGGGAAGACTTTCACCATGGCAAAGGTGATTGAGGAACTGAATCGCCCGGCGCTGATCCTGGCGCATAACAAGACACTGGCCGCGCAGCTGTTTCATGAGTTCAAGCAGTTCTTCCCGGATAACGCCGTCGAGTATTTCGTTTCGTACTACGACTACTACCAGCCGGAGGCGTATATTCCGGCGGGCGATTTGTATATCGAGAAAGAAGCGACGATTAACGAGGAGCTGGACAAGCTGCGGCTCTCGGCGACGCGGTCACTGTTTGAGCGGCGGGACTGCATCATTGTGGCGTCGGTGTCGTGCATCTACGGCCTGGGTTCGCCGGAGGCTTATTACGGGATGCTGCTGCTGCTGGAAAAAGGGCAGCGGATCAAGCGCGAGGATATAACGCGCAGGCTGGTGGAGATTCTGTATGAGCGGAACGATGCGGATTTCCGGCGCGGGACGTTTCGGGTGCGCGGCGATGTGATCGAGGTGTTTCCGACGTATGACGAGAATGCGTTTCGGATTGAACTGTTCGGGGACGAGATTGATTCGCTGGCGCAGATTGACCCGCTGTTTGGGACGGTGAAGCAGAAGTATTCGCGGCTGCCGATTTACCCGAAGAGCCACTACGTGGTGCAGCCGGAGCGGAAGAAGTCTGCGATTGAATCGATTCTGGAGGAACTGGGCGAGTGGGAGACGCAGTTGGAAGCGGAGGGGCGCATGGTGGAGGCACAGCGCATTCACCAGCGCACGCGGTTTGATCTGGAGATGATCAAGTCCATGGGATACTGCCACGGGATTGAGAATTACTCGCGGCATTTCTCCGGGCGGCTGCCGGGCGAGCCTCCGCCGACGCTGCTCGATTATTTTCCGCGGGACTTTCTGCTGTTTATCGATGAGTCGCATGTGACGGTTCCGCAACTGCATGGGATGTGGCACGGGGATCGCTCGCGCAAGCAAAACCTGGTGGATTATGGGTTCCGATTGCCTTCAGCGATGGACAACCGGCCGCTGAAATTTGAGGAGTTTGAGGCGCGGACGAACCAGGTGATTTATGTGTCTGCGACCCCGGGCGCGTATGAGCTGACGAAGGCTGCGGGCGTGGTGGTGGAGCAGATTATCAGGCCGACGGGGCTGGTGGATCCAGAGGTGGAAGTTCGTCCGATTCGCGGGCAGATTGATGATCTGCTGGCGGAGATTCGCGAGCGCACAGCGAAGAATGAGCGTGTGCTGGTGACGACCCTGACAAAGCGGATGGCAGAGGATTTGTCCGGCTATTACAGCGAAGTGGGCGTGCGGTGCCGCTATATGCATTCGGAGATTGAGACACTGGAACGCGTGCGACTGCTGCGCGACTTGCGCAAAGGAGAGTATGACGTGCTGGTGGGGATCAACCTGCTGCGCGAAGGGTTGGATTTGCCGGAGGTTTCTCTGGTGGCGATTCTGGATGCGGATAAGGAAGGGTTTCTCCGGTCGAGCGGATCTCTGATTCAGACGATCGGCCGGGCAGCGCGCAATGTGAATGGAAGAGCGATTCTGTATGCCGATCGGATTACCGATTCGATGCGGCAGGCGATGGACGAGACGGAGCGACGCCGCCTGGTGCAGAGCGAATATAACGAGGAGCATGGGATCACGCCGACGTCGATTATTCGCTCGGCGGATATGTCACTGGCGAAGATTCTGAAAGCAGAGTATGCGGAGATAGAGGAAGAGTCCGAGGAGATGCCTGAGATTGCTTCGCAGGAGCAGCTTGACACTTACATTGCGAAGCTTGAGACGGAGATGCGCGAGGCGGCGAAGAAGTTTGAGTTTGAGAAGGCGGCGAAGCTGCGGGATACGATCAAGGAGATGCGGACGAAGGAGTTTTTGTTCGGTTGACGCAGAAATGCGGCCCGTGGAGGGCCGCATGCTGAGTGCGCCTGGGAGGCATTAGCTGACCTGCTGCTTGGCGATGATGCGGAGGGTGGGGAGCACGTCGCCGAGGGGGATGGCTTCCGCGTGCGGCTTGCCCATTGCGAAGTAGACGCTGCGATAGAGCGGGAAGAGACGGTTGTAGACGGCGTGCGCCTGCGGATTGGGCGTGTAGGTCTTGAAAGGCAGGCAAACCGCGGCCTGGGCTTCTTCAATGGACTGGAATGTGCCTGCCGCGAGGAAGGCAAAGATGCCAGAGCCAAGGCTGGTCGGGACACCGTCGGGAATGAGTACAGGTTTGCCCAGGACGTCAGCATAGATCTGATTGAGCGTGGCGTTGTTTTGCGGGATGCCGCCGGCGTTGATGACGCGCTCGACGGGGACACCGTATTCAGCCATGCGCTCGAGGATGATGCGGGTGTGCATGGCGGTGCCTTCGATGGCGGCGAAGAGCTCGTCCTGCGCAGTGTGGATGAGGTTCCAGCCAAGGGTGATGCCGCCAAGCTCGGGATTGACGAGGACGGTGCGGTCGCCGTTGTCCCAGCTGAGGCGGAGTAGGCCGGTTTGTCCTGCGCGATAGTTTTCGAGCCCTTTGGAGAGTTCCGAGACTTTGGTGCCAGCGCGGCGGGCGATGGCCTCGAAGATGTCTCCGGTGGCGGAGAGGCCGGCTTCGACGCCGGTGTAAGCCGGATGGACGCTGCCGGGAACGACACCGCAGACGCCGGGGACGAGGGTGGTCTTGCTCTGCATGGCGATGATGCAGGTAGAGGTGCCAACGACGTTGACGACGTCACCTTCTTTGCAGCCTGCTCCGATGGCGTCCCAATGCGCGTCGAATGCGCCTACGGGGATCGGAATGCCAGCGCGGAGGCCCATTTTCTCTGCCCATTCGGGGGTGAGGTAGCCGGCGAGTTGGTCTGAGGTAAGGTATTCGCCGTCGAGTTTGTCACGAACCCCGTCGAAGAGGGGATCGAGCTTGGAGAGGAATTCCTGTGGCGGGAGACCGCCCCATTTTGGATTCCACATCCACTTGTGACCCATGGCGCAGACGCTGCGCTTGACCGCATGAGGATTGGTGACGCCGCAGAGCGTAGCTGCAACCATGTCGCAGTTTTCAAGGGCGGTGGCGAAGCGGTCGCGTTTGTCAGGATTGTGGCGGAGCCAGTGCAGAAGCTTGGCGAAGCCCCACTCGTGGGAGTAGACGCCGCCACACCACTCGATGGCTTCGAGTTCTTCTCGGTGGGCGAGCTCGGTGATTTCGCGAGCTTCGCGATGGGCGCGATGATCGCACCAAAGGTAGTAATCGTTGAGTGGTTGAAGCTGTCCATCTACAGGAATGACGCTGGAGCCAGTGGTATCAATGGCGATCGATGCGACGGCGTCGCCGGAGACCTGAGCTTGCTCACAGGCCAGACGCATGGCCTTGGCCAAAGCCTGCATCTGATCCTGATGCGATTGGGTCGCGTAGTCAGGGTCATCCCGTCTACGCTCAAGTGGATACTCGGCCGAGGCGGTGCCCAAGCGCCCGCGCGTGCTGTCTACCAGCGTTACGCGGACACTCAGGGTTCCAAAATCGACACCGGCAACGATCGCCATCATTTCTCTCCGTGACAGTTACAGTTAGGTGGTGTGGATTGTGACGCGGTCGTGTGCGCCTGGTTCGTGGTAGGCCATCTGCCAGCCGAGGTACTTGGTTGCAGCCTCATAGACAGGGCTTGCCACGCGCGAGAAGTTGGCCGCGACGTGGTGTTCGAAGCCGTTTTCGCAGATGAAGTTGAGAAGCTTTTGCATGCGCGGAATACGGCAGACGCCAGCACCACCGAAGGTTTCAAGGGGATCGTTGGTGAACGCGCCTTCGCCGATGTAGCCGCTGATACCGCCGGCGTTGTCGTCGGTGGAGAAACGGACGAAGGTCATATCGCCAGCCTTGACGCGGCCGACGCAGGTACCGAAGGTGTTCTCCTTGCCGACAGTGCCGGCGATGATCTCCTGGAAATCCATGATGACATCTGCGAAGAAGTGCTTGGGCAGGTTGGAGCAGTGGAAGCAGACGGCCTTGTCAGGGTCGTCGCCGTAGTTGTTGTTCCAGTCGAGAAGCGCGCTGGGTGTCTGGCTGGCGAGGGCGAGCGCATACATGGAGACAGTGCCCATAACGTCGGTTTCGCAGGCGGAGGGCAGCAGGTTTTCGCTCATCATGCTCATGATGGTGCAGGGTACGACGCCAAAATTTTCTTCGAGCGAGGTCCAGCACTGGATGGCGCTGACGGTGCAGTGCTGCTCGGCCATGAAGCGCTCGATGACGACGCCGAGCTTGGTCATCTTGAGGAGTGCATCCGAAGGGATGTTCTGGGTGGGTACATAGTCCTTGATGGCCGCGAGCTTCTGCTGGACAGCAACGTCATTGTCCTTGAGGCGAGAGACGCCGCCGAAGACGTCTGAGAGATCGAGCGTGATGACTGAGATGCCGGAGCGCTCGAGTTGCTTTTCGCTGTAGCGGACAGTGTTGAAGGCCTGGGGCCGTGCGCCGATGGCGGCAATGCGGAGATTGCGGAATCCGCCGACGACACGGCAGACCTTAGCAAACCATTCGAGGTCGGCTCGGAACTCGTCTGAGTCGGGCTGGACGGTATGCTTTGCAGTGAGCGAGTAAGGAATTCCGTACTGTTTGAGATTATTGCAGGCCGACATTTTGCCGCAGAAGCTGTCACGGCGATGCGAGATTTTCATCTTGTCGCTGCGGTCGGGCGTAGCCTGCACGAGAACGGGGACTTTCAGAGTGGAGAGGCGGATGGAGTCGGCAACGCCGCGTTCGTCGCCAAAGTTGGGCAGTGTAACAATGATGCCGTCGATTTCATCGCGGTGCTTACGGAAGAGTTCCGCACAGCGGATGGCGTCATCGTGAGTTTCGACGGAGCCGAACTTCGAGTCTTCGAGCCCGAGAGTGATGATTTTGTGGCCAGCCTTTTCAAGCACGGCAAGCATTTCGTCGCGGCCTTCCTTGGCGAGCTGATCAGGAAAAAAGCCGCGGTTTCCGACAATCAAACCAAATGTAAGTTGTTTATTCATAGTGCTGATTCCTTATTTCGGCATTACTTTTTTGGGCGGTAGCGGATGACATAAGCCGCGCCCGCGTTGCCCATGAAGCCACCCCACCAGATGGAGGGATGCAGGCTGAAGAGAACGGGAGTTGGATAGGGTGGATGGGCCAGATCACAGAGGCCCATGTTTGTCGTGTTCTTTGAAAATTCCGACGGCGCCGTAGATCAAGCCTGCCAGTTCGGACCCGGCCCTGGGTTTGGTGGTGTAGAGAAGCCTGGCTGTGCTCGACCGTAGCTTGTAGTTTCATGTGGTCTCCGGCCTTGCCTCAATTTCTTCCAGTGTGCGGCCACGCGTCTCGGGGACCCACAAACGGATAAAGATGACGCCAAACACGCACACGGCCCCAAAGATCGCAAAGACGGCATACTCGGACATCGCGGAAGCCATGATCGGGAACAAGAGCCCCACCAGGAACGACCCAATCCAGTTGAACGAGGATGCCAATCCTGTGCCTGAGCCGCGAATCGACAATGGAAATATTTCGCCGACTATCACCCAGGTCAAAGGCGCCCATGTGAACGAGTACAGGGCCACATAGATGCTCAGAAACACTACGACCGTGTTGCCGCCCAACGACGGCATCAGCATGTGCAGTAGTGCAGGCGCGATGAAGGAAATCGCCATGATGATGCCGCCAACAGTCAGCAAGGTGCGGCGGTTGATATTGTCAGCCAACAGTAGAAAGAATAGCGATCCTAATACGAGGATAGCGCCTTCCAGCATGGGCCACATCAATGCCGAATGCGTCGACGCGCCGCTCAGCCGCTGCACGATGAGCGGCAAGTAATAGAATATGGCGTTGGCGCCCTGAAACTGCTGCAATGCAGCAACGCCCAGACCAGCTACTATGAGTGGTCGATAGTGCGGCTGCAAGAATGCTTTGTAATGTCCTTTGGTCCGTTCTTGTTCGTTTTCGTTTTGTACAGTTCGTCGAATATCCTGCAGCTCGTCCTCGAGGTGCCATCGTTCCGGCCGGATCGTCGTGAGAATCTGTCTGGCCTCGTCGATAAGACCGTGGCTAACCAGGAAACGAGGAGACTCGGGTAACTCAAGCGTGCCAAGGAAAAGAATGATTGCCGGAACGACCGCGGCACCGAGCATGATGCGCCAGCTCCAGGTCGCAGACAAGCTATCCAGGAAAAAGTCCGCGACATAGGAGAGAAGCATCCCAGTGACAATCATGACCTGATTGAGACCTGACAAGCGACCACGGACATCGGCTGGGGCCATCTCTGACAGGTAGGCAGGCACCAGCGCAGAGGCAGCACCGACCGCCCAGCCGAGGATGATGCGCGCGGCTACGAGATAAGCCACGCCATTATCCGGTGCTATTGCCGAAAATGCTGCTCCTGCTATGAAAACCAGCGATGCAATCAGAATCAGCCGACGGCGGCCATATCGGTCTGCCAGACGCCCCGCCATAGCGCCACCAAGAATGGCGCCCAACATCACCGCCGAAGTGATCAAGCCGAGATCGACTGGGCTGTTCTGCAAATTCCATCGCTGCTGGAGGATCGGCAGAGCGCCCGTCATCACGCCAATGTCGTACCCGAACAAGATGCCGCCAAAGGCACCAAAAAAGTAGATGAACGCCAGGTTTCGCCTTCTTTTTTTGCCGATAGCTGGATCGCTTGTTGACATATTCCTTATGGGGTGCATCAGTCCGGAGTCCTCACATTTGATCGAAATCGAAACGCGCCATGGCCGGCGGGATTCATTTTTCTTGTCCGTAGGTGGCCTTTAAGTCGTGCCTGCCAGAAGTGGAAACATTCCCCAATCACCTGCAATCGAAATGTGCGGAACTAAAGCAAAAGAGCGCTCAAGAAACGGTAACAGAAATCCGGTGTATTTCGCTTAGATAAAGGGATTTTCTATTGACCATATGTGGCTTTTGCTCCATGTTTCCGGAAATAGTGCCTGTCCTGCAATGCCTGAGAGATCGTGCGGTAGTCCGCATTGATGCTTACCGTATAAAACGCCATTCGTGCCACCGTTTCCAATAACGCTGCGTTATGGGCGGCATCGAGAACATTCTTGCCCCAGGTAAAGGGAGCATGCCCGGCCACGAGAACACCGGGAACAGCGAGCGGATCCAGTTGGCGAAAGCGGCGGGCAATGGCAACGCCAGTATTCAATACGTAATCGCCATTAATCTCCTCATCCGTGAGGTCGTCGGTGACCGGAATCTCGCCATAGAAGTAGTCTGCGTGTGTGGTGCCGAGGGGAGGGATGGGCATTCTGGCCTGTGCCCAAGCGGTCGCGAATTCGGAGTGGGTATGGGTAACGCCACCGATGGAGAGGAATTCCTTGTAGAGCAAGAGGTGGGTAGCGAGGTCAGAAGATGGTTTGAGGGAGCCTTCGACGATCTTGCCATCGAGATCGGTCACGACCATGTCTTCCGGCTGGAGTTTTTCGTAGGGAACTCCGCTGGGTTTGATAGCGACGAGTCCTTCATCGCGGTCGATTCCGCTGGCGTTTCCGAAAGTGAAGACGACCAATCCCTGGCGTACGAGGTCCAGATTGGCTTCGAGGACTTGCTCTTTAAGTTGGTGCAGCATCCGATGTCCAGTCTACGGTGTGAGTTGGGAAAACATTTACCAGAAACGGCATGGGTGAGGTTAAGCGTCCCGTCATGCGTTGTCAATAGCCTAAACCATCCTGTATAGAGCCGGAATTCGATAATCCCCATTGCCGCCCGAGCAAGAAGCCTGAAACGTGCAGAAAGGAGTACACTCTCGGATGAAACGTTTCCCGGAGGTTGTTGATACATGAATTTTCGCCTGCCATTCCGAGCCGGATTAACGGTTGCGGCACTCGTGGGTGCCTCGATTGCTGCGTTTGCGCAAACGCCCGCGTCTGCAAGCGGATCCGCTGAACTTACGGTGCAGTATAACCACCCATTACATGCGGTCAGTCCAACACTTTATGGACTCATGACGGAAGAGATCAATCACTCGTATGATGGGGGGCTGTATGCGGAGCTGATTCGCGATCGCACGTTTTTCAATCGGGAGCATCACGATTTCAGGAAGATATGGAACCTGGATCAGAACGCGGAAGACGGAATATCGATTTCGGTGGACGATCAAACAGGGCCAAGCGATGCCTTGCCCTACAGCCTGAAGCTGACAGCGGCCAAGGCAAGTCCCTCAGATCCAGGCGGAGTGGATAACCCCGGCTACTGGGGTGTGCCGGTCTGGCCGAACACGACGTACCATGCCTCTATTTATCTGAAGGCTGCAGGCGATGACAATCCAGGGCCGGTGACGATGGCCATCGTGAACAAGGAAACCGGCAAGGTGATGGCCAGCGCGACCTTCCCCGCTGCCGGAGCTGCATGGAAGCAGTATACGGCGACCATGCGGACGGGAAACGTTGCCGAATCGGAGAACAACTTTGTTCGCGTCACGGTGAGCCATCCCGGATCGGTGCTGATGAACGTGGTGTCGCTATTTCCGCCCACTTACGACAACCAGAAGAATGGCGACCGCATTGACCTGATGCAGAAGATGGCAGCGATGCACCCGACATTCCTGCGCTTCCCAGGAGGCAACTATCTCGAAGGCAACACGCTGGCCGACTGGTATGACTGGAAGATCACGATTGGTCCGATTGTGGATCGGCCAACGCATCCGAGCCCGTGGGGTTATCAGTCGTCGGATGGAATGGGCCTTCTGGAATTTCTGGAGTGGTGCCAGGATTTGCACATGCAGCCGGTGCTGGCCGTATATGCCGGTTATGCACTGGACCGCCAGCATATTCCGCCGGGACCCGAACTCGAGCCGTATGTGAAGGACGCGCTGGAGGAAATTCAATATGTGACGGGCAGCACTTCGACGAAGTGGGGCGCGGTGCGTGCGCGTGACGGTCATCCGGCGCCGTTCCATCTGAAGTACGTAGAGATCGGAAACGAGGACTTCTTTGACCCATCGCACAGCTACAGTGGATCGCACGGGCGCTTTGCCCAGTTTGCGCGTGCGATTCGCAAGGCATATCCGAATCTCAAGCTGATTGCGACGATGCCGGTGAAGGGAGATGTGCAGCCGGATGTGGTGGATGATCACTTCTATCGCACGCCCCAGGAATTCCTTAACGACACGCATCACTATGACAAGATGAGTCGGAAGGGGCCGAAAATCTTCGTTGGCGAGTGGGCAACGATGGAAGGATCCCCGACGCCGGACTTTGGTGCCGCGCTGAGCGACGCGGCATGGATGACCGGGCTGGAGCGGAACAGCGATCTGGTGATTATGGCCAGTTATGCGCCGTTGTTTGTGAACGTCAATCCGATGGCTGCGCAGTGGGGCACCAATCTGATTGGCTACGACTCAATGCATAGCTATGGTTCGCCGAGCTACTATGCGCAGGTGATGTTCAGCAAATACCTCGGCAACCAGGTTGTGGCGTCGAAGCTGACAGGAGCGGGGCCGCTGTGCTTTGAGTCCGTTACTCGGGATGAGGCCACGCACACCCTGTATGTGAAAGTCGTGAACGCGTCGCCGAAGGCGCAGCCGCTGACCCTGCACATTGAGGGCGCGGGAGAGGTGGCGCACAGCGGAACGCTGGTGACGTTGGAGGCGAAAAGCACGCACGCCACCAATACGATCACGGATCCGCGGAACGTGGTACCGCACACCGAGGAGGTGAACTGGTTCGGTTCGGACGTGCATCGTACGTTCGCGCCGTACTCCATCAATGTGATCGAGATGCACGTGCAGTAATCTGCATGCATGCTTTTTCCAGCAGATAGAGCTGCGGCACGCCATCGCTCCGCAGCTCTATTTCACATAATGGCTCACCAGGCTGCCCGTCACGCCTGACGGTAACCTTTCCGTCTGGCTGCCTGACCGATGGATACTGGATCAGAATGCAAGACTCGCTACACTCCAGTAGAAGAACACTCGGGGCGTGATAAACGGCGGTTCACGCAGCAACCAGTTTGCGGCTTACCGGCGCATTGATAGGGGGACGGGTTGCCAGGGGTGGTAATCGTTTACACCCGGCGAGATGACAAGTCGATGACAACAAGCTCGTACAACAATAGAGCTTGTCAAGCACCGCTGTGAAGTGAAAGGATATCCTGCGTTGTAAAGAAGTAAATGTTTCCTTGTTCAGACATTGAACCGTGTCAAAGTATGCAGGCCGTGACATGGGGTCGAATTCGGCTTCGCAGTGTGTAGACTTCTGGGGTCGGGGGATCGTGGCAATTATGCCGAGAAAATCAAATGGCTCGAAAAAGAGAGAGGGTCAGACGCCGGAACGGCTCGATATTCGAACGATTGCGCGGCTGGCCAACGTGTCGATTGCCACGGTTTCCCGCACGATGAACCGAGTCCCAACCGTCAATCCAAAGCTTGCGAAGCGAGTGTGGGAAGTCATCGAAGAGCTGAATTATTTTCCTAACACGCAGGCGAGAGCGCTGGTTTCAGGCCGAAGCAGGATTTTCGGGCTGATTGTTTCGGAAATTACCAATCCATTTTTCCCGGAGCTGATTCAGGGTTTTGAGGACGTAGCGATTGAGCATGGTTATGAGGTTCTGATCAGCTCTACGAACTATGATCCGAAACGGATGGCGCAGAGCATCCGACGAATGATCGAGCGCAAGGTGGAAGGCGTGGCGATCATGACATTTGGTATCGAGGAACCTCTGCTGGAGCAACTGGCCCAGCGGAATATTCCGATGGTGTTTGTGGATGTGGGGCCGGAGCGACCGGGCGTGAGCGTGTTGAAGGTGGATTATCATCACGGGATCCGGCAAGGTGTGCAGCATCTGGCAGCGCTGGGACACAGGAAGATCGCGTTCATTGCGGGACCGGCACGTCTTCACTCCGCCAAGTCTCGTCTGGCGGCCTTTATGCGGTCGGCGAAGGAGTGTGGAATTACGCCGGCGCCCGAATGGATCAAAGAAGGCGATCACACGCTGGAAGGCGGGACGCGTGCCATGGAGCAACTGTTAGAGAGCAAAGATTTGCCGACAGCGGTGATGTGCTCGAACGACATGACGGCGATCGGCGTGTTGCACCAGCTGTATCGGGCAAAGATGAATGTGCCCGATGAGTTTTCTGTGATCGGGTTCGACAACATTCATATTGCCGAGGTCACGATTCCACCCCTGACAACGATTCGCATGTCGCGTTTCGATCTGGCGCGTGCCGCGGTTGCGGCGTTGCGGGCTGCCGTGGAGGAGTCAGAGCATCCGGCTCAGCGCGAGTACAACATTACGACGGAACTGGTGGTTCGCGAGTCGACGTCATTTCCGCGCGGGACGATGATGCACTTGCGCGAGAGCAAGTAAGGCGCCGGGACCTTACGTTCAGCAAGTACGTTATCTGATACCAGGCATTCCCAGGAGAATCCAATGATTCGATCGCTCACGACGATGTTCGTTGTGGCCTTTGTGCTGATCTGCGTGCGTGCGGAGGCTCAGGCTCCGCATGTGTACCACGTGACAGGAGCAGTGGCTTATACGCATGATCCTTCGATCATTCGGGAAGGCAAGACCTGGTACGTGTTTGCGACTGGGAAGGCGCCGGAAGGCGGGCAGTTGCCGATCCGGTGCTCGACGAATCTGATTGACTGGAAGTTTTGCGGGCAAGTGTTTCCGGGGATTCCGGCATGGATCAGGAAACGGAGCCCGGGTACCGAGGCGCTGTGGGCGCCTGATATATCCCATGAAGACCATGAATACCGGCTGTATTATGCCTATTCGCTGTTTGGCAAGAACACGTCCGGGATTGCGTTGGCCGTGAATAGGACGCTGGATTCGGCCAGCCCGGAGTACCGGTGGGTGAACAAGGGGCTGGTGCTGCAGTCGACCGTCAAGGACGATTACAACGCGATTGATCCGAACTTTGTGCGCGACCGGAAGGGGCGGTCGTGGCTGGTGTTTGGGAGCTTCTGGAGCGGGATCAAGCTGCGGCGGTTGAACAAAGAAGGGCTGGTCTCGAAGGAGCATACGAAGCTGTACTCGCTGGCGCGGAGAGCGGAGCCTGCGCATCCAGCTCCGGCGCCGAAGGGGCTGCCGCCGAATTGGGAGGCGATTGAGGCTCCCTTTATTGTGTGGCATGGCGGGTACTACTACCTGTTTACGTCGTGGGATTTGTGCTGCCGCGGGATCCACAGTACCTACCGGACGATGGTGGGGCGGTCGCGAGCGATTACCGGGCCGTATGTGGACAAGACGGGAAAGCCACTGCTGGATGGCGGCGGGTCGGAGCTTCTGGTGGGCAATTCGCGGTGGCTGGGCCCAGGCGGTGAGAGCGTGTGGATGGGGCGGCACGGCAAGGATCTGATCATTTTTCACGCTTATAGCGCCAAGACGGGGAGGCCGTCGATGCAGTTGTCCACGCTGGTTTGGGTGGACGGGTGGCCGGAGGCGGCGCTGGAGAAATAGCCGGGCTCGTGTGGGGGCTGATGCTGGGCGTTGTCGCCATGCCTGGGCTGTCGTAGGCTAATAGGTTCGGTTTTGAGGGAGAACCTATGCGAGCGCTAGTGAAGAGCCGTGCGGAGCGCGGTCTGTGGCTGGAAGACGTGCCGGTGCCGGAGTACGGCATCAACGATGTGCTGATCCGGGTGAAGAAGACCGGGATTTGCGGCACGGATGTTCACATTTACCAGTGGGACGAGTGGGCCCAGCAGACGATTCCTGTCCCGATGGTGATCGGGCATGAGTTTGTGGGCGAGGTTGCCGCGGTAGGGGCGAACGTGAGCGACTTCAAGGTGGGCGACCTGGTGAGCGGCGAGGGCCACGTGGTGTGCGGGCGTTGCCGGAATTGCCTGGCGGGGCGGCGCCATCTGTGCGCGCGGACGAGCGGCGTGGGCGTGAACCGACCGGGCGCGTTTGCCGAGTTCATTTCGCTCCCGATGACCAATATCTGGCATCACCACGAGGGCGTGCCGGAAGACGTGGCGGCGATTTTCGATCCGTTCGGGAACGCGGTTCACACGGCTCTGACATTTCCGGTGCTGGGCGAGGATGTGCTGATTACGGGCGCGGGGCCGATCGGGCTGATGTCGATTCCGATTGTGCGGAAGGCGGGCGCGCGGCACGTGGTGATTACCGATTTGAACCCATTCCGGCTGGAGTTGGCGCGCAAGATGGGGGCGACACTGGCGCTGGATCCGAGGGAGACGCCGGTGGCCGAGGCCCAGAAACAGCTGGGGATGCTGGAGGGCTTCGACGTGGGGCTGGAAATGTCGGGCAGCCGGGCGGCGTTCGTGGAAATGATCGACAACATGTGCCACGGCGGCAAGATTGCGATCCTTGGGATTCCAGTCAAGCCGATGGAAATTGACTGGAGGAAAGTGATCTTTAACATGATCACGATCAAAGGCATCTACGGCCGCGAGATGTATGAGACGTGGTACAAGATGTCGGTGCTGGTCGAGTCCGGGGTGGATATTACGCCGGTGATTACGCATCGCTACTCGTACAAGGAGTTTGAGAAGGGGTTTGCGGCGATGATTGGGGGCGAGACGGGCAAGGTGGTCTTGGATTGGACCGAGTTGTAACCAGTTGTCAGTGGCCGCGCCGACGGCGCGATTCCCACCCTAGCAGAGCCAGGATTGATGGGCACCCATCAAACTGTCGATTCTTTTGTTTTCAGTGGGTTGTGCGCAAAAACAGGCCAGCCCGGCGCAATTTAAAAGCTTTGACGACCCCCCTCCTTTTTGTGGGGAAGTTGTTGATTTTGCTGGAAGGTGTACTCGTTATTGATTGATTAACCCTCGGTGTTTTTGCCGGGAAACGGTTGATTCTATTGGATCGACTATTGTTTGACCCGGTGCGGGGCGGTTTCAAGACGGGAAAAGGCAGCCAGATATGGCTGCCTTTTCTTATGTCCCTAATTCCATG
>JAJZAL010000356.1 GCA_021799405.1 Acidobacteriota bacterium | reverse complement strand
TGGAGGCCGAGTGCGCTGACTCCGTGCTTCCGGTTGCTTATGTACCAGGCAGCGGCGAACCATTCCTGCAACGAAACTCGACTGCGGTCGAAGATCGTTCCCGCCGTGACCGATACTTTGCGGCCGCGGCCCGAGCAAACCCAGCGCCCATCTGCCGTCCGCCAACCCTTTCCCTGCTCACACCTGGGACAGCGAAAACCTGTTGGCCACCGCAACCGCTCAAGATACGCCGCACAGGCCTGCTCATCGGCAAACCAGGAATGAAACTCCTGTCACGTTCCAGGATACGGTGGATACACTTCCGGGGATGAACGATCAGCAACCACTACCTGTAGCGTCTACTGTACTTAGGCAGCTACCCCACTTCAAGAAAAACCACAAACACGGCCACACCGCCCAGCGGCGTTACCGCGCGAGCAGTCTCGCGCAAGGCCACACGCCGCTCGGAGAACAGCGCCCAGATCTCACGCGGTACAGGATTGTCCGCGCTCTCTGGTTCCATCTTCTTGTTTTCTCAGATATTGCTCGAATCAGAAAACCGAACTTCGGAATTTCCCTTGTGCGCCACGAGCACGAATTAAAGTCTGTCAGCAACTATTCGCAGATACCTCTGGACAGGCGCGCCTTCTTTCATAGAAGTAATGACTGCTTATTTTGCATGGCAGAATTAAAAGCGCACCAGACAAAAAAATGGCTGACGCAAGGGGTCAGCCATTTTTTTGTCTACTGCTCAGGTTTAGCTGGCAATCGGTCCCGGCGGACTCGCCGCCCGTTGCGGCCTGCCAACCGGCCCCATGACATTTTCGACCAAATCGAAGACATCGGTCATGAAGGACGGCGGATAGCTGACTGCAACCTGACCGGCTGGATTGCCCAGCGTCTGAGCGACATCGTTCCAGCGCATCAGCGGTGAAGTCACCGGCATGGTGACCAGGCGACGCGCCGGCTCCGGCTGCAGGAAGTAAGCCGACCAAAGCGCAATCGCACCCAGATAGATCACCTCATGGGCGACGTTGAAGTACGAAGCTAGGTTCCCATGGGGCCAAGTGAATGCGGTAAGTAACAAATCGCCCGTAGCCATCACTCCGAAACCGAAGGTCACGCCGAAGATGCGGCTGCGGAAGGAAACCCCCAATGTCTGGGAGGCAAAAGCGAGAAAGGCCAGCATGCAGAGGGCGAGGACACTCTGCGACCGCATGAGCACCTGTGCGGAGGCCAAAAGAAGACTCATGCCGCTGGTGTGGGGGGTAATGCCGGAGGCGAAGGCCAGAATCACCGAGACGGTGATGGCCCAGAAAAAGATCGGTTGTCCGAGTTTTTGCACGCCTGGGATGGAGCGAACCGCATGACGGAACATCTCGTGCAGCACGCGAAGCATCAGAACCGCACCCACGCCGAAGGAAACCCAGTATACATAGAAATAGACGTAGTAGGCGTGAACAGGGCTGATGAGGTAGAAACCATTCAATACTGCGTCAACGAGCAGAATTGCTTGCGAGGTGGCGTTAAAAAGCAAGAGCTGCCTAAACGCTGGGTAAATCCTGTTCTTTTGTGCTCTGTAGACGCAATACAGTGCAGCCGATAGGAAGAGGGTCTCAAGAAATGTCGGGAGTACGATATGTAGCCAGACGGACATGGGGATTGCTCCAGTGAGCCTGAAGAATATCTCAGGCGGAGCAATCCCGCAACAAAAAACTTGCATCCCTGCGAAATACGGATTACTTTGGTTTCGGCTCGGAGCAAATGTCTACTGGAAGCCACAGGTCGATCCCGGCTCGCAAATCGGAACTGGGCTCGCGCTGTTGTTGCTCGCAACCATGGTGGTGTTCGGGGTCGTTGCAGTCGATTTGGAGGCCAGCATGTGGTCTGCAGCAAAGCCAGTGATCAGCATTCCGAGAACAAGGGCGCGAACGGCGATTTTCATGGTAGGGGTCCTTTTAGTTACTATGTATTTTTATTTAGCGCTTGGAGCGCTTGACATGTTCGAGTATACTGATTGAATCGGATAAGTCCATATTTCCCAATAATGTAGCAGTATATTTACTAAGAATGTGACCGAGGTAACCATCGGACGCGCCTTTTTCTATTTTTGCTGCATATTCTATGCATCTGCCCTCCATTTTTCCCTCCTTCCCTCCACACTGGCCCCTCCCACCTGCCCAGCCCACCCATTCATGCGCGGTCCGGATCCTCCGATAATCACTGGATATTCTCTCGGTTGTATGGCGTCCAGCCCCTAAACTGCGGATTTACAGTGGGTGTAATCATTGAGGAGGGGTCATTCTTCGGTCACCGCAGCGACCGAAGAATCCAGAGGGTAATGGTGGCACGCACCAGGCGCACATTGTCTGGACTCTTCACGCCGGTCGCGTCTTGGAATCTGGCTACACGAGCCATCGATCTGCAGCTAAAACGCGCTCCAAGGCCGAAAAACACGCTCCCCTCGCCCCCCGCCGCATGATAAAATAAGCTGTAATTCCGCTTCGGATAAGTCCTTGCTGAATCAAGCTTTGCCCCTATACTTGGGCAGAAACTGCTGGCGATGGACATCTTCCGAATCGGTGCTGCTTCCCCAACGTTTCCGGAGCCCCATGGCAGAGAAAGCGCTTGTCCCAGAAATCACCGCTGACACCCCTGCGGGAGTCCCGCTCGAACTCACACGAGAAGAAGCCAATTCCGCAGCGCAATCCGCCACCCGCCAGCGCGCCAGCGACAAATACACCAGTGACAATATCAAGGTGCTGGAAGGCTTGGAGGCCGTGCGCCTGCGTCCCGCCATGTACATTGGCTCGACCGGCGAAATGGGGCTGCACCATCTGGTCTACGAAGTTGTCGATAATTCCGTCGACGAAGCCATGGACGGCCACGCCACGCGCATTGAAGTCACCATCCACATGGATAATTCCATCACCGTGGTCGACGACGGCCGTGGAATTCCCGTCGATGAGATGACATTGCCGAACGGCGAGCGTGTGTCGGCCTGCCAGGTGGTGTTGACCAAGCTGCATGCCGGCGGCAAGTTCGACGCTTCCACGTATAAGGTTTCCGGTGGTCTGCACGGTGTCGGCGTTTCCTGCGTGAATGGTTTGAGCGAGCAATTTGAAGTGGAGATATGGCGCGGCGGCCATACATATGAGCAGGAGTACGCGCGCGGCATCCCGCTCGACAAGCTGCACCAGACAGGAACCAGCAAGAAGCGCGGGACCAAGATCCACTTCCTCCCCGACAAGACCATCTTTACGGTCACCGAATACAACTACGACACGCTGGCGCAGCGGCTGCGCGAATTGGCCTTTCTGAACAAGGGCCTGGAAATCTCGCTGACCGATGAACGCACCACCGACCCGAAAACAGGCGAAGCCAAACATACCGACTTCAAATACTCGGGCGGGATTGCGGAGTTCATCAAGCATCTGAATCGCGGCAAGCAGACCCTCCACGATAAGCCGATCTATATGGAGGCGGAGCGCGACAACGTTGTGATGGAAATCGCGATGCAGTATAACGACGGCTACTCGGAGACCGTCTTCACCTTCGCGAACAATATCAACACCGTCGATGGCGGAACTCATCTGTCCGGCTTCCGCACAGCGCTGACGCGCACCATCAACGCAGCCGGCCAGCAGATGGGATTGTTCAAGGACCTGAAGGAAAACCTCTCCGGCGACGACGTGCGCGAGGGCCTGGTGGCCGTAATCAGCGTCAAGCTGCCGCAGCCTCAGTTTGAAGGCCAGACCAAAGGCAAGTTGAATTCCGATATCAGCGGCACCGTGCAATCGTTTTTGAACGAGCGGCTGGGGATGTTCCTGGAGCAAAATCCGCCCATCACTCGCCGCATCATCAATAAGGCGATTGAAGCGTCGCGCGCCCGCGAAGCAGCACGCAAGGCCCGCGACCTGACCCGGCGCAAGGGCGCTCTCGACGGCGGCGGCTTGCCCGGCAAGCTGGCCGACTGCAGCGAACGTCGTCCGGAACGCTGCGAACTCTATCTGGTCGAGGGCGAATCGGCCGGAGGAACGGCCAAGCAGGGCCGCGATCGCCGCTATCAGGCGATCCTGCCGCTGAAGGGCAAAATCCTCAACGTGGAAAAAGCCCGCTACGACAAAATGCTGGGCCACGAAGAAATTCGAGCCATGATCACAGCGCTCGGCTGCGGCATCGGCAAGGACGATTTCGACGCCAGCAAATTGCGCTACGGCAAACTGATTTTGATGACGGACGCCGACGTCGACGGTTCGCACATTCGCACCTTGTTGCTTACGTTCTTTTTCCGTCACATGACGGAGTTGATCAAGCGCGGCCACGTCTACATCGCACAGCCTCCGCTCTATCGCATCAAGAAGGGCAAGTTCGAACAGTACATCAAGGATGACCGCGAATTCGTCACCGTGATGGTGAAGCGCGCCTCCGATGGAATCGTGGTGCGCTACGGCGCCAACGCGGCCACACTGGAAGGCGCTGCCCTGACTCGCTTCATG
>JAJZAL010000355.1 GCA_021799405.1 Acidobacteriota bacterium | reverse complement strand
CGGCATCGGGCTGAGCGCTGGGCAGATCGATCTTGTTGATCACCGGCACAATCTCCAACCCCGCCTCGATGGCGGCGTACGCGTTGGCAACCGTCTGGGCCTGAACGCCCTGCGTGGCATCCACCACCAGCAACGCCCCTTCGCACGCCTGAAGCGCCTTAGCCACCTCATAATGGAAATCCACATGGCCCGGCGTATCAATCAGATTCCACATATATTTTTCGCCGCCGAATTCATGCGGCACGGTAACGGCACTGGCCTTGATGGTGATTCCCCGCTCACGTTCCAGATCCAAATCATCCAGAAATTGAGCCTGCATTTCCCGCTCGGTAATGGCGCCGGTACGCTCCAATATCCGGTCCGCCAGAGTTGATTTGCCATGATCAATATGGGCAATGATACAGAAATTTCTAATCTTCATTAAATCTGAAAGCCTTTTCACAACCATCCGCTATCGGAATTCCGTTCCCATTCTACCCGTAAATGCCGCAGAAAACTCCTGCGGCGACCATCGCAAATGGGAGCCGGTGGATTTATTCCACCGGTTGCCACCTTGGTAGATACGCGCTGGCCGAGGGGCAAGGGAGAGAAACCGATGTAACCGCAGGGGATCATTCAGGTGGTTAGCCGGCACATTTTATGTGCCGCTTCGCTGCCCGAGCCGGTAAATCACGACCAGCGTACATGTTGGCTGGCGGATTTCATCCCCCGATCACCACCATGGTGAGAACGGGTTTAACCGCAGGGAAATAGAGAGAAGCCGATTTCACCGCAGGGTACGCAGAGGTCCAGGTCACGAGGCCGCAGGCCAGCAGCCGCGACCATGACACGGCCTCGAAACTGGGTCACTGTGGGAATCATAACGCGCTGGGGCGATGCGGAGAGGCTGCGGAAAGGGCGCGTCCGTCGCCCGAATCCACCACCCCGCAGGATCGGCCCGAGCACGAAGCCAATAACAGGAACCGCATTGTTGCAAGTCCCTCCTTTCCTTTAAGCAGTAGCGGGGGAATCCGAGCCTGCGGCCTCCGGCTTATGAGCGCCCCAAGGCGAATTATGCGAAAACGCACCGAGGGCGGAGGACGCATCAACTATGAGGTGTATCGACCGCATGCGTACATTTCCATGCCCAATATGCCTCGTATTGTTTTCGATACTTTGTGCAAAGAACTTTGGTGTGATTCTTCCGCTTTCTCCGGAGCATTTGCGCCGGCGGCGAACGGGTGCTGACTAAGGCCAATTTCTGACGCTGAAAGAAAACAGACGATTATTGTTTTGCCAACTGGCTATCCCGGCCAAGTGGCTACATCGCGTGCATTCGGCGTGCTGGTTTAATTCTTACTCACCACCGCATATACTTCTCTTGGGCCAAGACCGTGTTGTTTTGAGTACGGCCGCGGAGGTACCTATGGAGCGGAATACACTGGAGAAGTTCTTCACGGGGAAAAACTTCGTAATCCCCAAATATCAGCGCGATTACGCCTGGACAAGGGAAAACATCGACGACCTGCTTGACGACATAGCGGAGACCATTGAAACCCAGACGAGCCACTACATTGGCACCTTCATCCTTTCACGGAGGCCCGGCGAGGACACCTATTTCGTCGTGGACGGGCAGCAGCGGCTCACAACACTCACAATGCTCCTGAACGCGATCGTCGGGTTGCTTCCGAGCGATCAGCAAATTATCAACCGGGATAAGTTCATCCAAGATGCGAAAAAGAAACGTTGGCGGCTGGAGCTCGCCGACCATAACCGTAAGTTTCTCGAGGGGCTCCTGCAGGGCAGTGACGCCAAACCGGAGAGCAAAAGCCAGAAGCTGCTCCATGACGCCTACGAATACATTAAGCAGTACGTCGGCGCGAAGCGCGCTGGCGGCGACGGCAAGCTGGAAGCGTACCTCGAGGGTGTTAATCAGCTCGAGGTGATGGAGTTTATCGAGACTGATGAGGGGAAAGCCATTCGCATCTTCCAGACCGTGAATGACCGAGGGCGTCCCTTGACAATCGTGGAGAAGACGAAAGCACTTTTAATCTATTACTCAAACCGGTTTCTCAGCAGCCGCCAGGACGGTATGATCAATGAGGCATTCGGTAAAATCTTCCGCAATTTCTTGGCTCTCAAAGAAATCGCTAATGCCGAACATACGCGGATCGGGCTTTTATCGCAGGCGAGCTTCACCGAGGATTCGGTGATGCGATACCATTTTCTCAGTTTTAGGAACGGCTACTACGACTACAAGCCAACAATGGATTACGTTTTGAACGTCTTCCTGAAGGGCACCCTTCGAGATTGCCAGAAAAAGCACGGCGAACGTGATTTGGAGAGCTTCATAATACGCTACGTTTCGGACCTCGAAAAATTCTTTGCCAGCCTGCTGGAGCTCACGAAGCAGGTTGAATCCAACCCCCGCTACTTCAAGCTGTTCTGTGTGCTTGGGTTGTCAACTCACCTCTACCCATTGACGATTCGGCTTCATGGGCGGGGGCTTCTCGATAGCGCAGTGGGGAAGACAGGCCTAACGTTCGCGGATCTTATTGAAATTACGGATATCCGTGTCTACAAGATTCGTGGCACTAATCCGGCGAAGGATATTTCGCATCTGGCGTGTGATGTGGGTGAGAAACAGCCAATTGAGCTTTCGGAACGCCTTCGTAACATCGTATCAAATTTCATGGATGATGGGCGGTTTGCCAGCGACCTATCCGGCAGCATGTACGGTAATGAGGCGCTGTTGCACATGCTGCTGCAGTACGGTGAGGAAAACGCATTGAAGCAAAGGGGTTCCGCCGGGTACACTGTCGCGGTGCTGCAGCAATTTATGTCGTCACAACCGACAATAGAACACATTTTTGCGCAGAGCTGTCCAATCCTTTCTTTCCCAAGTCATGGGTTCGGTAAGAAGGAAGAGTACGAGAGCCAAATCAACCGCCTCGGAAATCTATGTCTCTTGGAGAAATCGCTGAACAGCCGATGTCAGGATAAAACGCCGGAGCAGAAGCTCGACGACGCCAAGCTTTATAAAGGCAGCTCTTTTGATGTTACAAAGGCCCTCGTTGCCGAGACCGCGTCGTCAGGCTGCGAGTTCAACGCGAAGGCTGTCGAAGATAGGACCAAAAAACTGTCACAGTTTATTATATTGCGATGGCCACTGTGGGCCCGACGATGACTCCCAGCTCCTATCCACGGGGTGAACGCATACCCCCAGGTGGGGTATGAACCGCAGGAGGAAGCGTCTGTCTCAGCCAGCGATGAAACCTATACTGCGGATGCCTGCCGTGGCTGGTTTATCGCGTCCAAGCAGATTGAGCGCCAGCCGGTTTAGCCGCGAATAGATCCCCCTCGAGTGTGGAGACTCGCCGCAGGCGCATGGCGGTAGCCTTATTTGGCATCGAGAAGCCCCGTAATCCTCCCCCAGCACGAAGTAAACGCAGCTCGAAAGCCCGGAAAATCAGCATTCCAGGCTCGTGCGTTCGACGGTACCAGATCGAGAACCACGCGGCGTTGACGACGGCGGCGAATGCCACGATTACCACCAACGCACTTCTTCTATGCCACCACCGATGCTTACCAGATAAATCCATAATTGACGATTATCCACTCGTCGTTAACTGCCAAGCAACGTTGGCAGTGTGACTTTGGACGGCGGCTGGGAATCCCGCGACAACGTCGCCGAGTCGTGACGGTTGGGGTTCGCCCAGCGCACGCAAACCTGTTTCAGCAATCGCGACCATATGAGCCCCAACGTTTCAATATCTGTAGAGTACGATAACGCCCGGGGCGGGCGGAATCAAACGGTGGGCGTAACGCTCTCGCCCGATTTTCTGTCATCCTCAGTGTTCCCCTGCGCCACCTGCGGTGAAATCGGTTTCTCTCTCCCCGTGGCCGGTATCTTTATCACCGAAGTGCGAGCGTGGTTTCACGCCTGCGGCCGGCCTATTTCCATTCGTACTCACCTGGGTACCTGAATAAATGGCCACACCCGCTCCGGCGAATTTCCAGGTTCAGTTAGCCGTGAATCTTCTCACAGCCTCTTTCGCGGCGCTTGCCCGGAATGAGGCTACCGTGAATTACAGTCGATGTCCGCGTTTTGCCGCCGCCAGATTTCCATCATCAGCAGAGCGAAAAGCCGATGCGTATGATCTCGCCTGCCTGCCTGGTGTTCTTCCCATATCCGCGCCGCCAGCATCCCGAGTCCCAATTCCGAAGTGAGGGAATCGCCAGCAAGAAGATACTCTGCGGTCGCATGCCGCAGCGATGTCCGGAACCAGCGCCCTATCGGAACGCCAAACCCATGCTTGCGGCCCCGCTGCACGGCCTTCGGCAGCATATCGCCCATAGCCCGCCGAAGCGGAAGTTTGCCGCGCCGCCAATTCATCATCGCATGGCCGTTGAACCGATTCGCCCAGTTTGCCAGCTCATGATCCAGCAGCGGACTGCGCACTTCCAGTCCGCACGCCATCGATGCACCATCTACTTTCCAAAGCACATCTCCCGGCAGGTAGTTACTTTGATCACGCAGCA
>JAJZAL010000077.1 GCA_021799405.1 Acidobacteriota bacterium | reverse complement strand
CGCGATGCCCTGCATCTTCGCCTTGTTGGCCATTGCCTGAATACACGCCTTGCTGCTTGCGGCAAGCGCTGCGGCAAGATAGATCAGGGTGCGCGTCTCATCGTCCAGCGCTCCTTCGGCTGGCATGGCGTAAGCTCGCGAGCGCAGATGCTCATAGAGCAACCCCTCATCGACGGAGGTCGCCTTTTCAATTGCTGATGGGATTGACCCCATGGTTTTGCGCATCATCGCGAAGACCTGGTCTACTGTCGGCTTTGAGTCAGAGGCCATATGGATTTCCTCTCCTTAAGAACACGGAAAGCTCTCGCTACTCCGGGGTTGATATGCCTGGGTGGTACTGGAGTGATCGCGGAACGAAATTGTGGCAGAGGCAGAAGGGAACCAGGGTTCCCCTGTGATGTACCGGTTTACCCGCCCGTAGATCTGTTCGCCAGCATGGAGTGCTGCTTGCTCCACCTCGTTGCGGCTTGCGCTAATGCCTAATTGGCGCAATGTGATCAGAAAGTCGCGATGGCTTCGGCTGCGCCGATAGTCAGGCTCGCGGGAAGGGTACCTCAGGATCTTCTCGGCCAGGTCGAAATCGAAATCGATGAGCAATGTTCCGTGCACCAAAAGCGACTTCCAGCGCCAGGCTTGCGCGTTTCCGGAGATCTTCCGGCCCCCGACCGCTACGTCCGATGTCCCGCATGCAGTGCCAACTACGCCAAAGCTCTTGAGAATTGTCTGGATCACATCTGTCCCCTGGCGAAAGGCTGCACGTACGTCAAGGGTTGTTGGCGCCGGCGTAATCAGTGAGTAGTTGAGAACATCGCTGGTCTGGAGTACCGTGCCTCCTCCGCTGCACCGTTTGAGAATCGGCACGTGGAGCGCGGCACAAGCGTCTGCGTTAACCACGACTTCAACCCGTTCGCTTGATCCCATTACGACAGCGGGACCATCTCCCCACCAGAAACGGAGCAGCTTTCTCCCGGTTGATGAGGCAGACTTTGCCAGAGCCACATCCAGGGCGAGATTCTCCGCCACACTCGGGGCCGACGAGCACGCGACGTCCATCATCTTCCCGGCTGAATGCCGCACCTGAAGTTCCGATAGGCATGAAGCAGGGCCTTCTGATATTCGGCCTCTTCTTCACGCTCGACGCGGTCATAGATCTTCACCGCATTGAGCAATGCGGCGCCGTCGCCTCCATCCGCCGGTACACCTCCGGCCGCACACTGGTCGAAGATCAGCTGCAACCCAGCAATTTGTCTTTCCTGACCGTTGATGGTGATTGTGCCGCCGGGCGTGGGAGTGGAGCAGCCGCAACTGATCGCGGACCCTTCCGCGCTCGTCACCTCACGTGGTGCTGAGACCGCCAGAACCCGATCCACTTCGGCGGCGATGCGTTCCGCCACCGCCCATACCGCCGCAGTATCCTGCTCCGAAAGCTCACGCGAAGAGCAATGGCAGCCTTCGTTTGACGTTCCGAGAATGTCGGTGACAACAAGGGCCCCGTTCACCGGGCCGCTGTGCTGCTCTGTGCCCCATCTGGCACACTGCTTCGGGCAGCCATCAACGGTGATCGTCGGATGAGTTCGCGCAAAATTGCGCTCACCATCATTGCCGGCCAGGAATAACGGTAGGCAAAGCGTTACGGTCACATCCGGGCGGAGCAGTTCGAGGACACGCCGCGTCGCCAGCCGTGAGATGGATCCTTCGGGGATGGCTTCTCCACTGCAGGAGATGACGCCAACCTTTGTTCTCTCTGAACTCATTGGACCGCCTCCGATTCCGCGCTCAGGCGCGCAGCCTCACAGGCGACCGAATCCGCAATGTCCCGAGTAATCACCCAACCTTCGTCGGTCAATGCGGTGGCGCTGCCCGGTTTCGCTCCGCGGTAGTTTCTGAATGCCTCGGCCGCCTGAAATGCCTTCGAGACGCGGCCGCCCGCCATTGCGACGTTTTTCTGGGCACATGCTTTGGCGCAGCCGTCGATCGTGATGCAGCTATGGCTTCGCACAGCTTGCACAGCTTCGGCGTCGCCTTTCACCAGCAGCGCCAGGCAGAGTGTCGCGGTCTTCTCGGGAGCGAGTTCGTCGGTCACCCGGTATGTGGCCTCGCGCCCGATCAAGCCATGAACCTTACCGATCCCGCTACACGGAATCACCAGAACGTCGTTCTCTTTCAGGCTTCTCATTCCTCGTCCTCTTACGCCTCTTCTGCCTTGCGCTTTACGATCTCTGCATACGCAGCACCGTCCTCAAGCAGGCCTCGATCTTCCAACCAATGGGTGAGCCTCATCTCGACGAGCCAACCGCTGCCGTAGGGATCTTCGTTGATGAGTCCGGGATTGGCGACAACTGCCGAATTCACGGTAGTCACCGTGCCACTGGCCGGTGCGATAACTTCGAACACCGCCTTGGCGGACTCCAGGCTGCCTAACTCTCCGAACTGCTCCACCACTCCTTCTGGTTTGGGTGGGTCGAAGAAGTTGATGTCCGTCAGACTTTGCTGCATGTAGTCGGATATGCCTACCCGCGCCACTCCGTCCAGCACGCGTATCCAGACGTCGTTCTCATTGAACAGGTAGTCCACCGCGGGAATCCGGAACTCAAATTTATCGTGCGTGACGACGAGGTATTCCGTTGGCGGCTCGAAAGCGGTATCAGGTTCCAGGCTTGCAGCGGGTGCATTGAGATTGCGCACGAGATCATCGACGATCGACTGTGCCAGCGCCAAGCCGGCTGGTCCCAGACTGAGTGATGACTCAAGTGCCATGTCCGAGGTCTTTACAGCATCTGAAATGAGAATCTTCCGATCCACTTTCGCTTCTTGTCCGGCAGCGAGGCGGCTGGCGCAACGTGTTGAGCAGCCATCCACGACGATCAGCGCACTTTCCGTGAGCAACTTTCTGTAGCGCGCGGGAGCGCGATTCATCAGGACCGGGCAGACGATTTCACTTCCCGTCGCGGCGGCGCCGCGAATTGCGACCTCGCGCGCCACCGAACCCTCGGGCTTGTCCAGCCCGCTACAGGAAAGAATTGCGCGGCTCATTGGGCACTCTCCACCGTGTGCAACTCCTTGATCAACGCGATAATCCCGGGCTTATCGGGAAAGGAGAGCGCCTCCGGTCCGCAGGTTTTCGAGCAAGCTCGGCAGAAGACGACGCAGTTGTTCGGATTAGCCACCACCAGCTTGCGGTCGCCTTCGCGGCGCTCAAAGACACGATGGGGGCAGAAGGTGTCGCACTCCATGCAGAAGGTGCACTTGCTGTAATCGATGGTCGGGAACCATGGAATCTTGTCCCGCGGCACTCCCATGAAAGTCGCTTCAGACATCTTCTTTCACCCCCATCTCACGGAGCGCACCCGCAACCTTCTCGACGGCTTCTTCGGTTGACATGTCTCGGATGTCCAGCGGCGTCATGTTCTTCCTGACGTCCATTCCCTTGGCGGCAAAGGCATCCCGGAACATCTTGTACTGCATGTTGGGTGCGCAAGCGGCGATCACCAGCGGACGCTTCGCTTCAAGAAAATCGCCGAGAAAGCGATCGCCGTCCTGCTCGCACAGCTGCGGATGGATCACACCGAACTCTACCGGCAGTTCCACGCGTGCGCGGTTGATGAAATCCCAAATGTCCATCTTGGAGAAGCCGGGACATTTGCCCGTGCAGACACACATCACCAGACCTGGGCGTTGATCAGCCATTGTTTTGCCCTTCCGTCTCAAGCAGCATTTGCTTGATCTCTTCGGGGGACGGGATGCGGCCGGCAGCTTTCACCTTGCCATCGATCACCAGGCCGGGAGTCATCAGAATCTGGAACTTCATGATGTCCCTGATGTCGGTCACCTTTTCGACTTCCGTCCTCAGTCCAAGGTCTCGAACGGCCTGTTCCGCGTTTGCCGTCAAAGTTTTGCATCGTGCACATCCTGTACCGAGAATCTGGATCTTCATTGCTTACCTCGAACGTTCTTTCAAAACCTGTGTCGCGCACGTGAAGAAGTTGCACACGCAGGGTGTGATTAGTCGGTAATACACGGTGGTTCCCTCGCGGCGGTCCTCGACGATTCCATGTGCGCGTAACAAAGCCAGGTGCTTGGAGACAGTCGACAGATCGCTGCCAACGAGTTCCCGGAGGTCTCCAACCGAACACTCGCCACGGCTAAGCCGGTCTACAATCAACAGCCGCGACTCGTGGGCCAGGGCCTTCAACATCCTTGCCTGTTTCGCAAACGCGTTTCGCTTGTCCATTGCCACTTCATTTCCTTATTGGCCAATTTGCCATGTATGGGCCACCGCAATCAGTGACTGTCATCACATTTCGTCATTTTGTTTTTAGGGGATAGCTTCCCAAGTCTCAGCGCAATGCGAGACAGAGCTCAAACCGAACTATATGCGTAAGTTGTTGGGGGCGCAAAAACGTGGCGGAGCGGGCGCTGAATACTGGTGATGTCTCCGCAAGTCGCACAGCGTTTAGCGAAACTGCCATGACTGCAATTCCGGTTGTTGCCCCCAGGGCAACCCACTCATTCACATGGTTCCGGCCGGTCTTTCTGCAACTCAAACCCAATGCGAGCGGGCTTACTGCACCTGCAAATTCCCAAAGAGCCGAGCGTCTACACGAACAGCCTTGATACCAGCGATATCAATTAAGCAAAGCCGTTCCTGATACACCTGCACACGTCCAGCGAACCCGGAACGGTGACCTTGGTAAAATCGGCTTGGTCGCTCGTTTCGGCATCTCCCATTGAGGACAAGATCGATGCCTCCCTTTCGTATCTTGCGGGCTTTGCTCAGGGTTTGGCGGAATCGCAAGCCACCACAATGCTGGCGGACTTCAAAACCAAAGTGACTGCACGGCAGCAGATGACCGTGAAGCCCGCTATGCCCGCCAGGCACATGAGCACTAGGGGCTGGGGGAGTACGCCTACAAGAACAAGGACCTGCCCAAGGCAATTTAGGAGTATGAGGCAGCTCTGAGTATCTTCCCCTTCTGGCCGGATGGCCAGAGCAATCTGGCATATCTTGCCGCCGAGATGGGAACCGGACCCGGGTACAGAATTACCGTTCACCACATGCAAATGTATCTCGACCGGGTCCACGATGCCTCGGATGCTCAGGCCGCCCAGAACAGCATCATCATCTGGAAAGAGAAGTTACGCGAGCTGCAATGAAGTTGGTTAACCTGACAGGCGGCTGTTACACCACCATCGATGAAATTATCGATCCCACTCCAAATGCCCCTTCGATCGTCTCCCCAGCGCATGAAAAGTCTTCAGTTTCGTCGGAATCGCAGAACGCGGTGCCAGCTGTCGACAATCTCGGTCTGGCGGACGGATAGTTGAAGCTGGCGCGGCGGCGCACCACGCCGGAGGAAGGATTACCAAAAGGAACACCCCAAGTCCCGATGCCTAACTCCAAGGACTCGGGGCAATGAATGTGGAGCTTTTGATTAGAGCGCTGTTTCGCCGCGCTCGTCGTTGCGGATGCGAATGGCTTCGTCGATGCGGCTGATGAAGATCTTTCCGTCGCCGATGCGGCCGGTGCGGGCGGCGCCGATGATGGCCTGGATGGCCTTTTCCTTCAGGCCTTCGTGGACGACGATCTCAATCTTCACCTTGGGCAGGAGATCGACGGTGTACTCGCGGCCGCGGTAGAACTCGGTGTGGCCTTTCTGGCGGCCGTGGCCGCGGGCTTCGAGAATGGTCATGCCTTCGATGCCTGCTTCGAGCAGAGCGTCCTTGACGGCGTCGAGCTTGGAGGGCTGGAGAATCGCTTCAATTTTGAGCATAAGCAGAATGCCTCGTTGGCTAGCGTATCAGGCGGGGCGGCTGGTTGGCCGCCTGCCGCCGGAAGTTTTTTCAAGGGCCGCATCGCTTTTGCAACGGCCCCCATTTGATGAACGAGCAGAGTGTCCGGGAGTCTTGCAATGTGGCAGAGCTAGACGTTGAATTCGTATCCTTCCTCTCCGTGCTGCGACAGGTCCAGGCCGGCGTGCTCGTGTTCGGGCGATAGACGCAGGCCGATGATCTTATCGACGACAAAGAGAAGAATCAGCGTGCCGACGATGGAGATGCCCCAGGCGACGGCGACGCCGCCGAGCTGATTGAGAATCTGGCTCCAGTGGCCGTCCACAGCCCCGGTGGGAGCATTCTTGCCGAAGATGGGGTTGATGGCGCAGGTGGCGAAGATGCCGGTGAGAATAGCTCCCAGAGTTCCGCCGGCGCCGTGTACGCCGAAGGCGTCGAGGGAGTCGTCGTAGCCGAAGAAGCTCTTGACTTTGAAGACCATGAAGGAGCAGAAGAAGCCGGCCAGCAGGCCGATGAGCAATGCCGACATGGGCTCCACGAAGCCGGAGGCCGGGGTGATGGCGACCAGTCCGGCGACGGCGCCGGAGATGGCGCCGAGAGCGGTGGGCTTGCCGTTATGCTTCCACTCAAAGACGGTCCAGCCAAGGGCGCCGGCGGCGGTGGCAAAGTGGGTGGCGACGAAGGCGCTGGTGGCCAGCGGGCTGGCGGCCAGGGCGCTGCCGGCGTTGAATCCGAACCAGCCCACCCATAGCAGGCATGCGCCGATAAAACTGAGCACCATGGAGTGCGGCGGCATCGGAGTAGAAGGATAACCGATGCGCTTGCCGAGGTAGATGCAGGTAACCAGCGCCGAAACGCCGCTGGTGATGTGCACGACCGTGCCGCCGGCGAAATCGAGGCTGCGGATAGGTCCGCCGGTGGCGTTCAGCAGTCCGCCAACGCCCCATACCATGTGCGCCATAGGGCAGTAAACGAACAGCGACCACAGGGAGAGAAAGACCGCCATGCCGCTGAACTTCATGCGTTCGGCGAAGGCGCCGGTGATCAGCGCCGGGGTAATGATCGCAAACATGAGCTGGTAGATCATATAGGTCTGCTCAGGGATGGTGGCGGCGTAATCGGGGTCCGGCGCCAGACCCACGCCGCGCAGGAAGGCGTGTTCGAAGCCACCGATGAAAAAGTTGCCGTGACCGAAGGCGAGCGAGTAGCCGACGATGGCCCACAGTATGGTGACGAGGCCCATCATCGCGAAACTCTGCATCATGGTGCCGAGGATGTTCTTGCGGCGGACCAGACCGCCGTAGAAAAGCGCCAGGCCGGGGCCGGTCATGAGCAGGACCAGGGCGGCCGAGACGAGCATCCAGGCATTGTCGCCGGCGGATTGGGCGGCGGCGCTGGCAGCCTGCGCGTTATGAACGGCTTGTTGAAGGGCTTCAATCTGTGCCTGAGTGGCCGGCGCGGACCCCGGCGACTGGGCGAGGGCCAGGGCTGGAACTGACAGAATGGCGCAGAGCATAACTGGCTTAGCGGCGCGGCTGGACATGTATACTCACACTCCCGAAAAGCATGGCTGCGCGAAGCGCCATGCGGTGTGGCGGAATACCGGCCGCCGTTCCGGATCAGACGCAAAAGTATGAGGTGGCACACGGCTGTTTGGCTTGAACCGTCCCCGGAGCACAAGGGATGACCGACAACAACCGGGCGCACCCGGGGTCTGCCCGCTGAAGGGCGTTGTTGATCTGACTATTTCAACCGGCGCATAAGGAATCCATGAGGAAATGAAAAATTGCTCTGGCAACCTCATGTGGTTTGTGCGAAAGAGGCTCGGCACAAGCAGGGATCTGCGCCATTGCGAGATGGGACCGGACGGGAAGTGGGATTGATCGCGCGTTCAGCGACCGTGCGACAGGTGTGGACGGGATGGAAGACGAATCCTTCGGGCAGGGGAGCCGTCTTCCGGGCCAGCGCCGAAAAGGTTCGCGTGCCGCTCTTTTCAGAGGGCAGCCTCGCCGCGCTCGTCATTGCGAATGCGGATGGCTTCGTCGATGCGGCTGACGAAGATCTTTCCATCGCCGATGTGGCCGGTGCGCGCAGCGCCCAGAATAGCCTGGACCACCTTCTCTTTCAGGGTGTCGGCGACCACTATCTCCAACTTGATTTTGGGGTTGAGATCGATGGTGTACTCTCGGCCGCGGTAGAACTCAGTGTGGCCCTTCTGGCGGCCGTGGCCACGTGCTTCGAGGATGGTGATGCCTTCGATGCCTGCTTCAATGAGGGCGGCCTTGACGGCGTCGAGCTTGACGGGCTGGATAACGGCTTCAATCTTAACCATGAGCGTGTACCTCGTGCGGGAACGTGCGGGCAGGATGCGTGCCGGGGCGCGGCTCCTGCCGGGTTGAATCAGACATTAAGCTCATAGCCTTCCTCACCGTGCTGGGAGAGGTCAAGGCCCATATGTTCGTCGGCAGGCGAGAGGCGCAGGCCCAGCGTCTTGTCTACAACGAACAGCAGAATGAGCGTGCCAACGATGGCGAGCAGCCAGCCGATTCCCATGGCGATGCTCTGGTTGAGAACCTGGTGCCAGTTGCCGTCGATGGCGCCGGTGGGCCTGGGATGACCGGCGGCGTCTTTGCCGAAGACGGCGTTGATGGCGCTCGAAGCAAATAGGCCGGTCAGAAGCGCGCCCATGGTTCCGCCCATGCCGTGAACGCCGAACGCATCCAGCGAGTCATCGTAACCATAGTACTTTTTGACCTTGAAGACCATGATGCAGCAGACCACACCGGCAATGAAGCCGATGACCAGCGCGGACATGGGCTGGACGAAGCCGGAGGCCTGGGTAATAGTGGCCAGTCCCGCCACAGCGCCGGAGATGCCGCCGAGCGCGGTGGGTTTGCCGTTCAGCTTCCACTCTACGAGGGTCCAGCTCAGGGCTGCCGCGGCCGCGGCGAACTGGGTGTTGATGAAGGCGCTGGTGGCCAGCGGACCGGCCGAGAGCGCACTGCCGGCGTTAAAGCCGAACCATCCCACCCACAAGAGGCAGGCGCCGATAAAGCTGAGGACCATCGAGTGGGGCGCCATGTTGTCGTGAGGATATCCGGCGCGCTTGCCGAGATAAATGGCGGCTACGAGGGCCGAGACACCGCTGGTAATGTGGACGACGGTGCCGCCAGCAAAGTCGAGGCAGGGCCAGCGCCCGCCGGCGATGTTCAAGATGCCTCCAACGCCCCAGACCATGTGCGCCATCGGACAGTAGACCAGCAGCGACCATAGCGAGAGAAAGACAGCCATGGAACCGAATTTGACACGCTCGGCAAAGGCCCCGGTGATGAGCGCAGGGGTAATGATGGCGAACATGAGCTGGTAGACCATGAAGGTCTGCTCAGGAATCGTCGGTGCGTAATCGGCGTCAGGAGCGAGACCGACGCCATGCAAAAAGAGGTGTTCAAATCCGCCGATGAATCCGTTGCCATGCCCGAAGGCCAGCGAGTATCCGGCAATTGCCCACAGGATCGTGATCAGACCCATCATGGCGAAGCTTTGCATCATGGTGCCAAGAATGTTCTTGCGCCGGACCAGGCCGCCATAGAAGAGGGTAAGGCCGGGGCCGGTCATGAGCAGTACCAGCGCGGCGGAAACCAGCACCCAGGCATTATCGCCGGCTAATTGGGCGCTGCGGATGGCCTGCTGCAGGGCCGCAAACTGAGCCTGCGTCACCGGGGCCTGAGCGGCCGTGGCAGCGGCGTGGGCCTGTCCGGCGGCAAAGGCGGGTAGGCCCAGAACGGCAGGCAGGAGCAAGAGTTGAGAACAGCGACGGTACATGACGATTCGGCTCCGTAAGGGACGTAAACGTGCGAAATTGCGGGAGAAACTGCTGGGATTTGCGGCGGTCTGCTGCCAGTTTCTGGATGCTCGCCTCAGGTCGCAACCAACCCGGTCCGGAAGATCCCGGATACAGGCCACAGGAGATGAGCAGGAAGATTACCCTATGGCGTCATTCTCATCAATTACCGGGCAGGAACGCAAGTATTTCGCTGAATCATGATGGTTTTTTCATCGTGGGCGTGCTATAGGCGCAGCGGGCGCGGTGGCCGGATCTGGAGATTGGCGTGGCGCCGAATCGCCAAAGCTGGCGTCCGTGCAGTTGCCGGGCCAGAGGCGTATGATCGAGGATATGGCGGAAATTGTTGAACGGGACCGTTACTTGTTTGGAGCGCTGGACAGCAGCGCGAAAAACCGTATCAAGATCAAGGAAGCGAGTTACGGCTTTGAAGCGCCGGAGGGCGTGTTTCTGACCACGCTGGATTTTGCTGTGAACTGGATTCGCAAGAGTTCGGTGTGGCCCATGACCTTTGGGCTGGCGTGCTGCGCCATCGAGATGATGTCGATGGGCGCTTCTCGCTTCGATATCGCGCGGTTCGGCGCGGAAGTCTTCCGGCCCTCGCCGCGTCAGTCAGACCTGATGGTCATCGCGGGCCGGGTTTCGCAGAAGATGGCGCCTGTGATCCGGCGGCTTTACGATCAGATGCCCGAGCCCAAGTGGGTGATTTCGATGGGAGCCTGCGCGACATCCGGTGGGGTTTTCAACAACTACGCGCTGGTGCAGGGCGTGAATCAGGTCATCCCTGTGGATGTTTATGTTCCGGGATGTCCGCCGCGTCCCGAGCAACTCATGTACGCGATTACGCTTCTCCAAGAGAAGATACAAAACGAGCCGCGAAGTCTTCTCAAGACCCTGAATGCAGGTTGAGTTCGGAGTGTCCGCGTGTAACTACTCGTTGCATCGATTTTCCACCGATTGGCTGCGAGAGTGAGATCCTCTGAAAAGTCAACCTGACTCATTGGTCATCAGTTCCGCCTGTCCTATGGTGATGCAAATACCCATAGGAAGTTGCGGACCACGACATTCATCGTGAAATATAGAGCGGCCAATGGCGCGTGGAAACAGAAGCGTGCCGTGGCCGCGCGAGGCGCATACGGGAGAGGCCGGCCCAGGATATGCGCTGATTGAAGGACGACAAGAGCCGGGTCCGGAAGTACCAATACCAGGTTCGCTGTTACAAGGCTCTTCGCTGAATGAGCTTTTCCGTTCTCCGCAGCGGACGAAGCTTCGGATGACAGCGTAGCGCTTATCGTTACTTCAGATTTCTTTCCTGGCGCATGGCGCTTTCAGGACCGGAAGAAGTTTCTGGCCAGGAAAACGAGATTTGCCGGCCGCTCGGCCAGCCTGCGCATGAAGTAGGGATACCAATCGGGACCAAAGGGAACATAAACGCGCACATTGTAGCCCTCGGAGACCAGGGCGCTTTGCAGGTCACGGCGCACTCCGTAGAGCATTTGAAATTCGAAGCGGTCGCGGCTGATGCGTTTCAGTTCCGCAAGCGACTTTGCAGCGGCAATCATGTGCTCATCGTGCGTTGCCAGAGCGTGATAGATGGGGCTTTCCAGCAGCATCCGTGCCAGCAATACGTAGTTGGCGTCAACCTGGGCCTTCTGCGGAAAAGCGACATCGTGCGGTTCGTTGTAGGCTCCCTTGCAGAGCCGCACCCGTATCCCGTCGGCCAGCAACTGCTCAATATCCGCCTGCGAGCGGTAGAGATAGGCCTGGATCACTACGCCGATCGAGGCGCGCAGGGCAGGCAGAGCGTGGACGCGGCGCACAATGTCCAGGGTCGTCTGCGTCAACCGCGACTCTTCCATGTCGATGCGGACAAAGCTGCCCACCGCCTGTGCATGCCGGGTGAGATTCAAAGCAATGCTTTCGGCCAGGTCACGGGACAGTTGCAAGCCCATTTGCGTGAGCTTCACGCTGATATTGGCCTTCAGTTTGCGCGCTGAGATTGCGTCCAGTAGCTTGTGGTAGACGTCCGCCGCCAGATGGGCCTCCATTTCGGAGGTTACGCTTTCACCCAGCGAGTCCAGGGTAACGGCCATGCCCTGCCGGTTGACTGCGTCGGCAACCCGGAGCGCGTCTTCCAGTTCCATGCCGGCCACGAACCGTGAACTGAGCCGCGTGCCCACGCGGGAGTGCTCGCAGAAGCCTCGCAAGGCGCGATTGCGCGAGAGCGCGATCAGCGTAGAGCGCATTACAGGCATCGGACGGACCTTTCAAACGGAGCGTTAACCACAGGCTTATCAGCCAAACGTACAGTTTCGCACAATCTACCGCCTCTGGCATGTTCATGGAGCACATGGCTTGCTTCCCCGGGTTTACCAGCCAGATTCCCGGTGTCTGCGAACCCATTGCGCGCCCCATCGTGGCTATTGCACCTGGTAAAGTGTGCTGCCATGTGGCGGTAATGTCACGGCGACGGTACCGGCGGCTTTCGCCCTGTGCCCATCCCACACGTTCCGCATTTCCCTAGCGCCGTGCGCGCCCAGCGCGGCCCACGTGAAATGCAGCGTCACCGGGTAGTCGTCCAGGTTGAATAGAGCGAAGTATTGCTTTGCACGGCCCGCTCCAACAGAAGCTTCCCATACCCGCGCATGATCAAAACCCGCCGGCAAGTCCTTGATGGGGTGACTTTCCGCGGCATGCTGATTGATGGAGAGCACCTCGCGATTTGTAATCAGCGACCGCGTAAAATCGTCCAGCCGGGTTAGGTTTGCTCCCAGGATGAGCGGCGACCGCGCGAAAGTCCATAGCGTGAACTCGGTCCGCTGCTCGTCGTGCGTTTCATGCGACTGACGCGGCTGACCCCATCCGGGATGCGGTCCCAGCCATCCCCAGGGCAGCATGTCCTCGTCCGGCCAGTTGCCGGGTTTGGCGTAGGGCGACCATTCGGCAAGGCGGTCGAAGGCGCCCTTGAGGCCAAAAGGAAACCCGCCGTGCCCGGGTTTGTGCTCGGTCGTCCACACGTCCCAATGATCGTTGGAAATCCGCCACATCTGCGCATACTTGCCAACTTCGGCTGCGTTTGCCAGCGCCGTGGGTCCCGGCGAAAGGCTCAGCACGATGGGGCGTCCCGTCTTGCGAATGGCTTCCGCAATCTGCCGAATCTCGGTAGGCCGGTAGGGCCCGTAGCTGATGCAGTCCACTTTGATGAAGTCAATATCCCAGGACGCGTACATCTTCATCATCGAGTCGTAATAGGCCTGGCCCGCGGCGTTGTCCTTTATGCCCCAGTTACCGTGATTCCACGGACAGGGACTGGTGGTGTCAGCCGCTTCCTGCGCGGTGTAATGCGTGCCCGCGATGGGCAGGTTGGCCGCCACCACCTGGCGCGGAATTCCACGCACGATGTGAATGCCAAATTTGAGCCCCTGGGCATGAACCCAGTCGGCCAGCGGCTTGAAGCCGGCTCCGTTTGCCGCCGAGGGAAAACGATCCGGGGCGGGAATCAGCAACCCGTTCCCATTCCACCGATACTGCTGTTGCTCCACATCTTTGCTAAAGGGATTTGCCATGTACCATCCCTCGTCGATGACCGCGTATTGCCATCCATACTGTTTGAGCCTGGCCAGCACCGTGGCGTTGGCTTTAAACTGCGCTTCGTCGATGGTCAGCCCGTAGGCGTCCCAACTGTTCCACCCCATCGGAGGCGTTGGCGCGAGCATCTGTGCATGGCTGAGGGTGGCGGCGGAAAGCATGGCGGCGAAGACGGCGGGCAGAAAGCGTTTGCTCCTGAACATGCGTCAACGTATAGCACAATCCAATCGGTCATGGGGAGACATCGTTCACTGTTGGCATCCGGTTCCATCGCGCAAGTACAATGGCGGGCATGAATCGGCCACCGTATACCCGCCGTGAGTTTTTGCAATCCACGGCCGCCGCCGGCTCCGGCGCCGCGCTTGCCCGCGTTGCCCCCGGAGCTTTGTGGGGCCAGGCTCCATCCGCGCTTGCTTCCGTGTCCGTCCCGGCGTGGGCTTCGCGCCCGATGCGCTGGTTCCAGCTCACGCTGGTGGAGAATGATCCCGTCCACTACGACCCAGCCTTCTGGCTCGACTACTTCGAGCGCACGCGCTCAGAGGGTGTCTGCCTGAGCGGGGGCGGCTGCGTGGCCTACTATCCGACTGAAATTCCTTTCCACCACCGCAGCGCGTGGCTCGGCAACCGCGACGTGCTGGGCGAACTGATCACAGGCAGCCGCCAGCAGGGCATGTCCATACTGGTCCGCACCGATCCGCACGCCACCTACAACGACGTCAAGCAGGCGCATCCCGACTGGATTGCCGTGGATGCCGAAGGCAGGCCGCGCCGCCACTGGGCGTCGCCCGAGATGTGGCTGACCTGCGCCTATGGCCCCTACAACTTCGAGTTCATGACCGCGGTGCATAAGGAGATCATGACCCGCTACCGCGTGGATGGTCTCTTTCATAACCGCTGGGACGGCGAGGGCATCTGCTACTGCGTGCACTGTGTGACGAACTTCCGCGCCGCGACGGGCATGGATCTGCCACGCACCACCAGCGCGCAGGATCCGGTCTACCGCGCGTGGCGGCAGTGGCGCGAGCAGCGGCTGATGAGCCTGCTCGACTTGTGGAATGCGACGATTCGCGCCGTCAATCCCGATTCCCATGACATTCCCAACGGCGGGAGCGTGGCTCTCGGCAGCCTCGATGTGATTCAGCTTGCCAACCGCGCGCCGATGCTTGTGGCCGACCGCCAGGGACGCAGCGGCCTTGCCGAGCCGTGGCTGATCGGCAAGGTGGCCAGGGAGTATCGGGCCGTGATGGGCGGCAGGTCTGTCATTGGCCTATTCAGCGTGGGTCTGGAGGAGCCTTACCGCTGGAAGGATAGCGTCACGAGCAACGCCGAGATCCGCATCTGGGTCTTCGACGCCATCGCCAACGGCATGATTCCCTGGTGCAGCAAGTTTTCAGGAACCCTGCATGACGAGCGCTGGCTCGGCGGCGTCGAAGACATTTACGTGTGGACTGAAAAGAATCGCCAGTATCTTGCCGAGCGGCAACCGCTGGCGCATGTGGGCATGGTTTACTCCCAGCAGACGGCGTGGAATTACGGCGGCAAAGAGGCGCAGGCCAAGGTGGAGAACTATGCTCTTGGCTGGTGCCAGGCGCTGATTGAGTCGCGCATTCAATTTGAAATGGTGCATGACCATCTGCTCGACGCCGATCATCTGACGCCTTACAAGACGCTCATCCTGCCCAACATTGCCGCGCTCAGCGATGCGCAGTGCGATCAGTTGCGCGCATTCGTCGCCCGCGGCGGCAACCTCATCGCCACTTATGAGACAAGCCTCTATGACGCGTCAGGCGCGCGGCGCAAGAACCTGGGTCTGGCCGATCTCTTCGGCGTCGATTGGACGGGAAAGCAGGAAGGGCCGATGCGCAACTCCTACATTCGTCTTGAGCACAAAGCGCTGCCGCATAGCCCGTTCTTCGCCGGCCTTGAGGATGCCCCGCGCATCATCAACGGTGTCTATAGGATTGAAGTGACGCCGCGCGAGAAATTCGCTGAGACGCCTTTCACGCTCATCCCCAGCTATCCTGACCTTCCCATGGAGGAGGTCTACCCGCGTGTGCCGCGCACCGATATTTCGTGCCTGTATCTGCGCCAGCCAGCCGGGCGAGTGGCTTATTTTCCCTTCGATATTGATCGCACTTTCTGGGACGTGCTCTGCGCTGATCATCTGAAGATGATGCGCAACACCCTCCGGTGGACTACCAGCGAGCCGCAGGCCGTTGAAGTGGAGGGCCCGGGCTTGCTTGAAGTGACCGCATGGCGGAATCCGGCGTCGTTCACCGTCCATCTTGTGAATCTCACCAATCCAATGACGATGAAGGGGCCGTATCGCGACTTCTATGCGGTGGGACCGCTCACCGTGAAGCTTAAACTGCCGGCTGCTGTGCGCGCCAGACAGGCGCGGTTGCTGGTCGCCGATAAGCCTGTTGCCATGGAATGGTCGGGGTCTGCGCTCACGTTGCATGTGCCTTCGGTCCTCGATCACGAGGTTGTGGCCATCGACATATAATCTCTTCGAGGCTTTTTACGGGGAGCAGAATGAATCGCCGCGAGATGTTGAAGCTCTCTTCCTATGCTGTGGCCGCGGCTTCGGCGCCAGCGGTTGCCGAATCCGCCGCTCCTTCCGGCGGTGGGATTGTTGCGCGCTGGGATTGTATCGAGCTGTCCTTTACGGGGCCTGCGTCGGGGAATCCGTTTGTCGATGTCGCTCTTAACGCTTCGCTCCGCCACAAGAACCGCGCGCTTACGGTGGAAGGGTTCTATGACGGCGACGGCTCGTATAAGGTTCGTTTTATGCCTGACGAACTGGGCGAGTGGACCTGGACGACAGCGAGCAACAATCCGTCGCTCAACGGCAAATCGGGGGCGTTTCTTTGCGTCGCTCCGGGCGAGGGCAATCGCGGGCCGGTTTCGGTGCGCGACGACTACCACTTTGGCTACGCGGACGGCACGCCCTATGTCGAATGCGGCACCACCTGCTACGCATGGGCCTTCCAGGCCAGGGAGACGCAGCGGCAGACCATCGATACGCTCTCGACGTCGCCCTTCAACAAGCTGCGCATGTGCATCTTTCCCAAGTGGTACGAGTTCAATCGCCAAGAGCCGCCCCTGTATCCATTCCCGCGCAGCGGCGGCGTAAATGATTATTCCCGGTTCAATGCGGCTTACTTCCAGCACTTCGATCGCTTGATCCTCGAACTCCGGCACATCGGCGTGCAAGCTGATCTCATCCTCTTTCATCCTTATGACAAGTGGGGCTATCAGTCGATGCCGGCAGAAGTGGATGACCGCTATCTGCGCTACGTGATCGCGCGCTTCAGCGCCTATCGCAACGTGTGGTGGTCGCTGGCCAACGAATATGACCTGATGAAGGCCAAAACCAACACTGATTGGGACCGCTATGCGCGCATCGTTGGCGACTATGATGCGTTCGGCCATCTCCGCTCCATCCACTACTCCCGGCATCAGTACGAATACTGGCGCGGCTGGTGCAGTCACGCAGGCGTGCAGGACTCACGCATGGACCTGGGCGCGAGCTGGCGTCAGGACTGGCGCAAACCTCTGGTCTTCGACGAGTGCAGGTATGAGGGCAACATTGCTTCGCGCTGGGGCAATCTTTCAGGCGACGCCATGACGCGGCGCTTCTGGCAGGCGACGGCGCAGGGAGCCTACTGCGGCCACGGCGAGACGTACCTCTGGCCTGACGGCATCCTGTGGTGGTCGCATGGCGGAGTACTTCACGGCACCAGCCCCGCCAGGATCGCTTTCCTGCGCAAGCTGCTGGAAGAAACCATCGCGCTTGGGACCGGGCCGATAGGCTTTACGTCGGTTGCTGAAGACCCCATGGGCGCGCGCCGAACCAACGACTCGGTCATCTTCTATTATTTCGACGAACACCAGCCGGCGGAGCAAACCTACCTGCTGCCCGCGGGCAAAACCTACACCGCCGAGTACATTGATACGCTCAAGCTCACGCGCACGCCGCTTCCCGGCGAATATTCGGGCAAAGCCACGGTGAAATTACCCGGCACGCCGTGGGGCTCGCTGTGGTTTCGCGAGAAGGGGGTTGTGTAGTGAGAGCGAATGCTTAAATCTTGCATGTCTCTGGGATGCAAGGTATCGACCCTGAAAATGACCAACTGAGGGCCCTAATTCATGAGGATTTCTGAAAGCATCAGCAGGCGCAGTCTGATCAAATTGATGGCACTGGCCAGTCCGGCAATCTGCGGATCAACATCTCTACTTGCCGGCGAGGCAACAGCGCAATCCGCGGCCGCAAAGCCGGCAGGGAAGCACCCGCGCCGCCCACGTCTTTTCTATAACGCAGAGTCGATTGCGCAGATGAAGCGCCTGCTTGCATCCAACGCGAGCCTGGATGCGGCGATCAAGGAGCGCGGTGACCACCTGTTAGCCGCCGAATTCGTCACGGAGAAAGTGGCGGAGATCGGTGGCGGCCAGCAGGCGAACTATATTACTCCAGCGCTTCAGATACAGGAGATGGGACTCACGCTCGGTCTGCTGTATCATCTCACCGGCGACAAGCGCTATGCCGAGAAGCTGCGCCAGGCGATGCTCTACTACGCGAGCTACGAGCGCTGGGCGGGACCCGGCCTGATCACGCGCTTTCTGCCGTGGCACTCCGAACTGGATACAACCACCTTCAGCATCGGCTTTGCCGCGGGCTATGATGCGCTGCACGAGTATCTCTCCGAGGCCGACCGCAAAACCATTGCCGAGGGGATGGTTCGCCTTTCCATATTGCCCACGCTTGACGACTGGATTCTTCCGGGCGCGCGCGTTCATGCGCTCGACTCCATGGGCCACAACTGGTGGGGCGTTTGCGTGGCTGGCGGCGGCTTGTGCGCGCTGGCCCTGCTGGGCGACGATCCGCGCGCGCAGCAGTGGATCGATGCCGTGGATGCGGGCTATGAGGAGTGGTTCACCTATCCGGGCAATATCCTGCAGAATCGCATGCCGACCTTCGAGCGCTCGGGGCCTTCTTATGAAGGTGTCGGATACACCAACTATGGCGTATCGGAGTATCTGCACTACCGCTTCGCCTGGCAGAATACCTTTCCCGCGCGCAAGGCTGCGCACCTGGAGCCGCTCGATCACCTCGCAACATTCTTTCTGCAGACGCTTTATCCCACGTCCACGGGCTTTCTATCGGTTAACTTTGAAGACAGCAGCCTTCACGGCGACTCCACGGCGACGATTCTTCTGCTCGTGGCTTGCGGTCTGGGCACGCCGGACGCGGCGCGCTATCTGGCGCGGGTGCATACGCAGCCGAACGATGTGCTGCTCTCGCTGTTGAGGCTGCATCCTCAGCCAACAGGCCGCGGGGAAGCGCCGACGTCGATCATGTATTCGCGGATGGGCTGGGCCATGATGCGCTCCTCGTGGCAGAACGACGCCATCATGCTGGCGATGAAGTCCGGTTACACCTGGAACCATGCGCACGCGGACGCCGGCAGCTTCATCCTCTTCAAGCAGGGAAAGCCGCTGATTATCGATTCCGGCACGTGCAGCTATGGCAGGCGCGAGTACACCACCTACTATCGCCAAAGCCGAGCGCACAACGTGATCCTCTTCAACGGCCAGGGCCAGTCGCCCGAAGATCTCGACCACGGCTGCAAGTTTCCTGGCCATGTCTACTCGCTGATTGACGGCCTGGGCATGAAGTACGTTTATGCCGACGCCACCGGTCCCATGGCCCGCTGGTTTTCGCGCAACTACCGCAACTGGCTTTGGAGCGGCGACGTGGTTCTGATCTTCGATGATCTGCGCGCCCACACCGCCGGCCCGCTGCAGTGGCTGCTGCATTTCGATGGCGCATACACGGCGAACGCCGATGGCAGCCTTACATTGAAAAACGGTCCGGCCGAAGCTGTCGTCAAGATGCTCTATCCGGCGAAAAACCAGCATCACGAAGAGACCGGTCTGGCAGACCATGATCCTGACAAAAAGATTCCATACCTGGTCTTTACTTCTGATGTTCAGGATCGCCTGCGCCAGTTCATTACCGCGGTCTGCCTTGATCCAGCGGCCAAGCCTGAATTCGAGATCCTGCAGGGACGCGATTACATCGGCGTGCGCGTGACGGGAAAGAACACCGTGGAAGAGACCTATCTGAACCTGCGCGCAATCGACGGATCGATCCACATGAACAGCGCGGTACAGATGGGGGACTGGCTGACAGATGCCTACATCCTTCAGGTAAGCCGCCCGGCTAGCGGTGGCGCCGAGGCGCAGCGCTACTTTGTGAGCGATGGAAGTTACCTGCGCCACGGTTCTGTGAGCCTGCTCGAATCTCTCATCAAGCTGACAGCGTGCTGGCGGCGGGGCGAACCGCTTGAAGTATTTACCGACGACAAATCGCCTGCGTTTCAGCTTGCCGCCGAACAGGCTCCCGAACGCGCCCTGATGAACGGCAAGCCTGTTTCTGTTACGTTTGACCGGCAGAGAAAGCTGGCCACGTTCAGACGTATTGGCTGAGCGACAGTAACCGCAGGTTCCCACCGTGGCGGGCTAGCTTTCGGCCCCCCAGTTCGCCGCGGTGGATCCTGCTCAGCATAGCGGTCTTCTGTGCAGGGACATTTCAGAAAGTGCACACTGGATTACTGCTGCGGGAACGCCTGCAGCGAAGTGACGGGGCCTCTCGCAGGACCCAGGAAAGCAGGAGGCTATTGCACCAATGCCGTGACGGGCTTTTCCTTTTCCAGGGTCTGGGGCGACAAGGGTTTCC
>JAJZAL010000354.1 GCA_021799405.1 Acidobacteriota bacterium | reverse complement strand
GTTTGGCAGTTGGGCGCAGAGTTTCGTTCCATAAAGCTTCGATCCGCGAGGATTGACGCACCCGACCAGGTTGTTTTCCTGGTCGGTCATGATCCAAGGGCCGGGAGGGTTTCCGTGATACCACCACGGAGCGTTGCCGAAGTAGGAAGTTTCCATGGTGCCGGCGCCGTCGTCGTGACTGTCGATTTCAGCGTTGCCGAAATCGAAACAGCAGCCGGAATTGAAGTGCCTGCCATTCACGATCCAGTACATTCCCTCTGCTTGATCGTCGACCGCAGTATCCTTTGGGTCATCGTCGCGGAGACCCATGCCGGGTTCGATGAAGACTCCATAGACCTTATGGCCCATGACCATCACCGGCGCCATGTTCGCGATCGGGAGGTTGTCCATTCCACCCATGGCCGGGCCGCTCCATCCGCCGCGAGGGGCCTGGGTGAGGTTGTTGTGTTTTGGAGATTGATCGTAGATTTCGGTGATCCAGCAATAGGTATTGGCGCAAAATGCGTCCTGTGCGCTCGCGTCGGCATAGCCTCCGGGATTGGGGGCCGGCGATGCGACAGGCTCAACGACGCCGATGTTGAGTGTCTTACCATCCGACTGGCGCGTGACCTGGTAGAGCGGGCCATTGTAGGAAGCGTACATGGCGCGAGTGGTGCTGTAGGCGGCCACGCAGGGATCGCCAGCGGCGGCGTAGATGTCACACGGACCTTTTGGCCTGTGCGGAGCGGTGTTGGCAACCATGTGGGCCGGTTGCGCCATCGTCAACGTGGCTCCGGTCAAGGCGAATGCCATTGCGAGCATAAGTACGGAAATCGTTTTCGTTTTCATGTTTATCCTGCCTTGCCGAGCTCATTCCAACATCATGAAGCCTGCGTTGTTTCAGGGATGTCACGCGAGTGGATCACAGCAGAACGCGAACATCCTGAAAGATCAGACGTTGATGTTTGGATTACTTGAAAGTCCATTCTGACGGGACGGCTAAGTATACCTTTTCTCAACGCAGCTCCGTTGGAGGCCTCGTCATTTGGCAACCCGCATAACGAACGCGCCGCGCGCCGCACGAAAGTATCGGCTGCCTGTGGATGAGCTTTGTGTTCTGCCAACGCGAGAGCTGAAGGGTGCGCTGGTGTCTCGATGGAGTTCGCAAATGTCACAGGGACGTGTGATTTAGCTCACATACAAGTGTTCCATCGATCCCGCTATTTAGTGAACACATTCACTATCTACCTGCTTCGCCTATATGATCCGCCTGCTGTGCGGCGACGGGGAGGATGCAAGATCATGAGTGTCTTCAGAAATGCGGGGCATTTGTTCCGGCTCGCAGCAGTATTTGTTGTTGGGACAGTAGCATTTTTAGTGATCCGCGCCGCGGTAGTGCCGCGCAGTTTTGGCGAGTACGGGCACTATCGTGGAGCAGCTATCAGCGAAATCGCCAGCCTTCCGCTGCATTTCGCCGGGCACCAGACCTGCGAAACCTGCCATACCGACATCGCCAAAATGAAGAGCGCCGGTATGCATGCGCATGTGAACTGCGAAGCCTGCCATGGACCCCTGGAGAAACACGTGAAGGACCCTTCGATTGATCCAGGCAAGCCGGACGCCGCGGTTCTTTGCGTGCGGTGCCATGCCGCCAGTGCCGCGCGGCCCAAATGGTTTCCACAGGTCGATCCAGCGCAGCATTCAGGCGGCATAGCCTGCACCACCTGTCATAACCCCCACAATCCCGTGATTGCGGCAGGAGGCTCAAAATGAAGATCACACGCCGCCATCTTCTGCTCCTGTTGCCGGCCGCGGCCGTCGCGTGGGAGTCCGTACTGGCCGGAACTCCGGAGCAATCGCCGAACTACACGATGACCGAGCACTGGTGGGGCATGCTCATCGATATCTCGAAGTGCATTGGGTGCGGCAACTGCGTGCGCGCGTGCCAGGAGGAGAACGACGTGCCCGACGGATTCTTCCGTACGTGGGTGGAGCGGTATCACGTCGATGACTGGCATATCACCGAGCCCCAGGTCATCTCGCCCGACGGCGGCAAGAATGGCTTTCCGGTTGCCAAAGAGGACGAGGGGAAGTATTTCTTTGTTCCGAAACTGTGCAATCACTGTGCCGACTCGCCCTGCACCCAGGTATGCCCGGTTGGGGCCACATTCATCTCCCCGGATGGCGTCGTGCTCATCGATCAGACGTACTGCATGGGGTGCGCCTATTGTGTGCAGGCTTGTCCCTACGGCTGCCGTTATATTCATCCGACGAAGAGGGTCGCAGACAAGTGCACGCTCTGTTACCACCGGATCACCAAGGGACTGACGACCGCATGCTGCGAGGCGTGTCCCACGGGCGCGCGCCAGCTTGCGGACCTGAAGAATCCCGCCGACCCGATACATGAATTCCTGAAGACACACAGTATTCATGTGCTCAAGCCGGAGATGGCCACAAACCCCAAGGTCTTCTACAACGACCTGGACGGTTCGGTTCGGTAGCGCCGACGAAAGGAGAAAGAGTCCGATATGCCTGGCGTGGAAGGTTACATGTATCCCAACGAGGTGTCGCTTTACTGGAGCGTACTGATCGTTCTGTATCCCTACATTACCGGTCTTGTGGCCGGAGCGTTCATCCTGGCGTCGCTGGAGCGGATCTTCCATGTGGAAGCAGTCAAGCCGACATACCGTCTCGCGCTGCTGACGGCACTGGCTTTCCTGCTGGTCGCGCCGCTTCCACTGCAACTCCATCTCGGACATCCGGAACGCTCCTACGAGATGTATCTGACGCCGCATCGGACTTCCGCCATGGCGATGTTCGGCTTTGTTTATCTGTGGTACCTGATGGCCGTGCTGGTGGTGGAGATCTGGCTGGACTTCCGGGCAGACATTGTCGCGCTCTCTCAAACGACGACTGGCTGGAGACGCCTGATGTACCGCATTCTGACGCTCGGCTCCACAGACGTGAGCGAGCGGGCCCTGCATATCGACGAGCGCGTGGGCTGGTTCGTGACGCTCATCGGGATTCCTTCGGCTTTTCTGCTGCACGGCTATGTTGGATTTATTTTTGGCTCGATCAAGGCGAATCCCTGGTGGTCGTCGCCGCTTATGCCTGTTGTATTCATCTTCTCGGCGATGGTGTCGGGGATTGCAGCGGTCATGCTGGTGTACATGGCAATGATGCGCCTGCGCCGGGAGCCGATCGACATGCGCTGCGTGGACAAGATCGCACAATACATGATGTACATCTTCGTCATCGATTTCAGTCTGGAGATGCTCGATCTAGTCCACCGCATTTATGAAGCCGATGAATCGTTCCGCAGCCTGAACTTCATGGTGCACACCAAGCTATGGTTTTCGCAGGTGATCCTGCAGATTTGCATTGGGACGATTGTGCCCATCTCCCTTATCGCGCTCGTGCAGATCGTGAAGTTCTCTGAGAAGTGGCGGAAAGCCATTTATGTCGTATCCGGATCGCTGACGCTCATCGGCGTCCTTGCGATGCGCTGGAATGTGGTGATCGGCGGACAGCTCTTCTCGAAGAGTTTTCTCGGATACACGACCTACAAGATTGCGCTTGTGACCAGAGAAGGGCTGTTGGTGTCGATCGGACTCATGATTCTACCGCTGGTGATTCTGGCTGTTCTGGTCAAGATACTGCCCCCGTGGCCCGAGAAGAGTGCTGTATCGCTTCCTGCGCCTTCAGTTGGCGATTGAGACGATTCTGCTGCAGCGTTCCTGAAAAGGAGCGGTAACGACCATGGATGATCTTGCGAGCGCTGTGGAAAGACTTGCCAAGAGTCTGGAATCCCTGGAGCAACGTGTTGCGGCGCTGGAACAGCGTCCGAAGAGCCAGGCTTTGCTTTCGGTTTCGTCTCCTGCATTTTCCCCTCCCCCGAACGCCCTGATTTCATCCTCGCTGTCGCAGGAATCCAGTTTGCTGTCTCTGTTCGGACTGGCCATGCTGGCGATTGCCGGGGCCTACCTGTTGCGCGCGGCGGCCGAATATAGTGCCATTGCGCAAATACCAATCGTTACGTTGGCCATCGTCTATGCATTTGCATGGTTGATTCCGGCAGCGCGCACCAAGACGCAGAACCAGGTTGCGAGCCTGATCTGGGCAAGCACGTCAGCCGTGATTTGCCTGCCGATGATCTGGGAGCTGACGCAGCGGTTTCGGATTCTGCCCGATGCGCTTGCTGCAAGTATCCTCAGCCTCTACGCGGTGGTAGCTGCGATATTGGGATGGAAGCGGCACTTCGCGGAAATTGCGTGGGTTGCCACGGGTTCTGCCAGCATCGCTGCAGTGGCGCTGGCCATTGCAAGGCGCGACCTCGTGCCTTTTATTGCGGCCCTGCTGGTGATGTCGGTCGTTGGGGAGATTGCCGCGGCGCGGCGTCGCAAGCTGCGGGTGAGACCATTGATAGCCGCTGCCGTGGATGTGGCGGTCTTCGCCCTAACCCGCATTTCTCACAGGTGCTGATTCCGGTGCGTGATTAGGGACGTGTTTTCGTTTGCCGGTGCTTTTTGAGCAGTAGCGAGGGCCAGATAGTGTGTTGAGGCCGAG
>JAJZAL010000353.1 GCA_021799405.1 Acidobacteriota bacterium | reverse complement strand
ACCGAATACGGAGGTGCTCGCCAGCCTGGGCGTGTACGGAAGCGTGTACACCTGCATTGGCGTGGCCCATGCCATGCTGGGCCCTCGGCAAAGGTGGCGGCCGCGCATCGTGCTGCTGACGGTGATTCTGGGCGTGGCGGCGGCCGCGCACATCGTGGCGTTGCCCGTGGCGGCGCTGCTGGGGCTGGCGCTGATGGTATGGGTGGCCGAAGGGCACAGAAGCCAGGCGCTGCCGGTGGTGGTGATGGCGGCAGTGGGCGCACTGCTGCTGGTCTTTGCCTGCTATGGCTTTTCGCCCGACGCGTACAGCTACGTCTTCCGGTCGGCGGCGGGTTTTGTTTGGTTCTCGCTTGAGCCGGTGAAACGGTTCTTCAGCTCGATGGGAAATGCGGGCATCACGCTGGCAGCCGGCGCCGCGCTGATGTTGTATTTTGGCCTGCGTAAGTCATGGTACTTCGGCAATACGGCTCCGCTGCTATGTGCTATCGTCCTGTTTCCATTGGTGATGACCGGTGTGCCGGGCAGTCCCTGGATCTGGGCGATTCCGTTTCTGCTGACGTTTATTGGCGGGGTATTTGCCGACGCCTATGAAACACCGCGGGAGCGGCTGGCCTTGTGGGCTGCCGGGACGATTGTCGCGCTGCAAGTGGTGTTGTGCCTGCTGAGCCTGCCGGGCATGGTTTAGAGGCAGGGCAAGACGCCGGAGACAAATAAAAAACCGGGGAGCGGGCCGGCGCCCCGGTGCGGCAACGGACCGGAATACGGCGCCCGGCTGGTCTTTACCAGCCGGCGGACAAGCTATCACATCTCCAGTATAAGATAAAGAAAAATAAAGAGTTATTCCTCTGTTTTTGCCTTGCGCGCAGGTGGCGTAAACACGTAGAATAAGGGTACAGCTCGCAGACCGGCCCATTTCTTACCGGAGTCTTTTCCCGCCCTTCTGCGGGTGAATGGAACCTATGGCAGACGATCAGAATCCACAGCTCCCTCTTGAAGGCGGTACCCCGCCCGGCGGCTCTTCAAACCTTGTCCCCATCAACATTGAAGAGGAAATGCGCCGTTCCTACCTCGACTACTCGATGAGCGTGATCATCGGGCGCGCGCTGCCCGATGTCCGCGACGGGTTGAAGCCGGTGCACCGCCGCATCCTCACGGCCATGGACCGGGAGGGTCTGCAGCACAACAAGAAGTATTCGAAATGCGCCGGCGTCGTGGGCGAGTGCCTGAAGAAGTATCACCCGCACGGGGACTCTGCCGTTTACGACGCGCTCGTTCGCATGGCGCAGCCCTGGTCGCTGCGTTACCCGCTGATCGACGGGCAGGGCAACTTCGGTTCGGTGGATGGCGATCCGCCGGCGGCCTACCGCTACACCGAGTGCCGCTTGGAGCGCATCGCTGAAGAGATGATGGCCGACATCGAGATGGAAACCGTGGATATGGTTCCCAACTTCGATGAAACCACTTACGAGCCGTCAGTACTGCCAACCCGGATTCCAAATCTGATCATCAACGGCTCGAACGGCATCGCCGTCGGCATGGCCACGAATATCCCCCCGCACAACCTGACTGAAGTGGTGAACGCGGCCATTGCGCTAGTGAAAAATCCTGAGGCTGGACTGGCTGAAGTCTTGAAGCACGTGCACGGACCGGACTTTCCGACTGGTGGATTTCTCTACGGCAGGGGCGGCATCGCCCAGGCTTACAAGACCGGGCGCGGCCGGTTCATGATGCGCGCGCGCGCGGCGACAGAGAACCTGACCAAGGAAAAGCAGGCCATCATCGTCAGCGAAATTCCTTATCAGGTGAATAAATCAAAGCTGATCGAGCGCATCGCCGAGCTGGTGAATGACAAGGTGATCGACGAGATCGGCGACGTGCGCGACGAGAGCGACCGTGACGGCATGCGGATTGTGATCGAGCTGAAGCGCGGCGCGCAGCCTGAGATTGTGCTGAACCAGCTCTACAAGCACACGCAGATGCAGGAGAGCTTCTCGATGATCCTGCTGGCGGTGGTGAACGGGCAGCCGCGGGAGCTCGGACTCGACGGCGCTATCCACTGCTTCATCGATCACCGCATCGACGTTGTGCAGCGGCGCACGGTCTTCCTGCTGCGCAAGGCGCGCGAGCGCGAGCACATCCTCGAAGGCCTGAAGATCGCGCTCGACAACCTCGACACGGTGATTCGCATCATCCGCGCATCTGGCTCTCGGGCGGAGGCGCGCGAGAACCTGTACGCTTGGGGCAAGGGCACGGAGATCGTCATCACGCTGGACCGCGAGCTGACGGCACACGAAGAGCGCGGGCTGACGCTGCGGCAGGTTGACGCGATCCTCGAACTGCAGCTCTACCGCTTGACGCAGCTCTCCGTGGATGAACTGCTCAACGAGCTGAAAGAGGTGCGCACAAGGATCGCCGAGTACGAGGAGATCCTGGGTAGCGAGAAGAAGCTGCGGGCCGTCATTGTGAAGGAACTCGAAGAGGTTCGCGACAAGTACGGCGACCCGCGCCGGACGCAGATCGTGGACGAGAGCGCCGAATTGCAGCTTGAGGACCTGATCGCCGATGAGCAGGTAGCGGTGACGGTGAGCCACCAGGGCTATCTGAAGCGGACGCCGATTTCGATCTACCGGCAGCAGCGGCGCGGCGGCACAGGCCGCATGGGCATGAAGACGCGCGAGGAGGATTTTGTCTCGCAGTTGATCATCGATTCGACGCACGCCTATCTGCTTTGCTTCACCAACACCGGCCGGGTCTACTGGCTGAAGGTATACGAGATTCCCGACGTGGGCGCCGCCGGCAAGGGCAAGAGCATCCAGAGCCTGCTCAATCTGCAGCCGGGCGAAAACATGCGCGCCATCATGGCGATTCGCGACCTGGAGGAAGAGGGCAAGTACATCTTCTTCGCCACGCGCAACGGAACGGTAAAAAAGACGCCGCTTAAAGACTTCTCGAATGTGATGTCGCGCGGAATCATCGCCATCGGCATCGACAAGGAAGACGAGCTGGTGGCGGCGCGTGTCACCGACGGATCGCAGTTGATCTTCCTGGCTACGCACCTGGGCATGGCGATCCGGTTTGACGAGAGCGACGTGCGCTCCATGGGCCGTCCGGCCTACGGCGTGCGCGGCATTACGCTGCTCAAGAACGACTATGTGGTCGGCGTCGCGGTTACGCCCAAGGAGCACGAGGCGGGCGCGTATCGCATTCTTTCGGTGAGCGAGAACGGCTTCGGCAAGCGCACGGATGTGGAGGAGTACCGGCTGCAGTCCCGTGGCGGCAAGGGCGTGAAGAACATGGCAGTCACCGATCGCATCGGCCGGGTGAACACCATTCAGCTTGTCGACGACACCAGCGAGCTTATGGTCATCAGCCAGTTCGGCAAGATCATCCGCGTCGACACCAAGCAAATTCGCGCCGCCGGAAGGGCCACACAGGGCGTGCGCCTGCTCAACCTTGAGGACGGCGATAAGGTGGCAGCTGCGGTCATCATTCCGCCGGAGGAGCTGAACGGCAACAACCACGACGAGCAGGGGTCGCTGCTGCAGTAAGCACAGTTGTCAGCGACAAGTTGTCAGTCAGTTGGCAGTGAATCGAGACTGGCCTTGGTTCGAGGATTCCCATGGATGACAGCGTCCTTGGTTCTCATCCATGGGAGATCAGCGATCCCCCTGTTGATTGGCTTCGCGGATCGCTTCCACGTCCGCCAGATCGCGCAGTCTTCCTGTCTTCCGCTTGTTTTGACCAGGTCCTCGGCGGCAATGACGTTCACCGAGATGCCGTCCAGTGAAAACGTCTCGCGCCGTCGCCAGGCTTCTTCGAAACCGACTGCGTCGATGGACTGGAGAATATCGGCGCGGGCAGGGGCGTGACCAAGCTGAAATTCGGAAGTCAGGCTGCCGCGGAAATCGGCAGGAGTAATCCCGTCGAGAGGCGCCCCAAACTCGGCCAGCGCGCGGAAGACGGCTTCGCTGTTCTTTACAGCCGCACGAATGAAGAGATCGATATCTTTTGTCGATCGCGGTTCGGATTAGAAGCTGGCGGCCCATCCTCCGACGACCAGATACTCAACCCCGTGGACGTTGAATGCGAGTAAGAGTTGCTTCAGATCTTCGGGTAGAGTCATATTGCGGCAGCCCCTTGCAAGCATTGGCGAAAGCGCAGGCCGATGCTGTCGCGCCACACACCGCAAGGAAGCGCCCCGCGGCAGCTGCGCCAGTAACGATAGACTTCAGCCTTTCGCTCCGCAGGACTGGAAAATTTGCGGATGTAGCTTCTCTCCATCCTTATGGCGCTCGTCTATCCAGTATTTTAACAATCTCTGCCTGCATGAGCATGGTTTTTCAGACAATATAGGATGGAGAAGTGCCCCAGTGAGTCTCACCACCGGAGCGCCTATTTTCCCGTAGCCGCGAGGTAAGCCACCATATGCCCGCAACAGGAGCCAAGCCGCTGGGCGCGGAGGACGAAGCGAGTGCCGCGCAGGCCGTGCGGCAAATGTTCGACTCGATTGCGCCGCGCTACGATCTACTGAATCACGTGCTCTCGGCCA
>JAJZAL010000076.1 GCA_021799405.1 Acidobacteriota bacterium | reverse complement strand
GCCATCGTGCAGGCTGCGCAGGAAGTCATGGACGGCAAGTGGAACTCTGAATTCGTTGTCGACGTCTTCCAGGCCGGGGCCGGTGTCAGCTTTCACATGAACACCAACGAGGTCATCGCCAACCGGACCAATGAGATCCTCGGCTTCAAGCTCGGCGAATATACCCAGGTGCATCCCAACGATCACGTCAACTACGGCCAGTCCACCAATGACGTCTTCCCGACCGGTATGCGCCTCGCCACCCTCCTTACCTTGGAAACTCTCTATCCCGTGCTTGACACCCTGGCCGCGACCTTCGCCGCCAAGGCAAAAGAATTCCACGATGTCATGAAATCCGGGCGCACCCACATGCAGGACGCTGTCCCCATGCGCCTCGGCCAGGAATTCGCCGCGTACGGCTTGGCCATTGAAAAAGGATGCAAATTCCTCGCTCTGGCAGCCGATTCCCTCCGCGAACTCGGCCTCGGTGGCAGCGCTGTCGGCACCGGTATCAATACCCATCCGGATTACCGCGTCAAAGCGATCGCCAATCTCAGCCGAATCTCCGGCCAGAAGCTGACGCCCGCCACCGACATGCGCTGGGCCATGCAGTCCAACGCCTGTATGGCCGATGTCAGCGGCGCGCTGCGCGGCATCGCCTTGGAAGTCATCCGTATCTCCAACGACCTTCGCCTGCTCTCATCCGGGCCAAATACCGGCTTTGCGGAAATCTTCCTGCCCAGCCTCCAGCCCGGTTCCTCCATCATGCCCGGCAAAATCAACCCCGTCATGCCGGAATTGGCAGCCATGGTCAGCTTCCAGGTCGTCGGCAATGATACCGCTGTCGCCATGGCCGTACAGGCCGGGCAGCTCGAACTCAACGTCATGGCCCCGACCATGGCCTACAGTGTTCTGCAAAGCATCACGATTCTCACAAACATGCTCCGGCAGTTCAATGACCACTGCGTCGCAGGCATCACCGCCAATCGAGAACGCTGTGCACAGTACGCACAGAGCACGGTCTCACTGGCCACGGCGCTCAACCCCTACATCGGTTACGCAAAGGCTGCCGAAATCGTGAAGGAATCGGTCGCCACTGGCAATTCCATCATCTCCATCGCCCGCGCCAAAGGCCTGCTCAGCGAAGAAGAAATTGCTGAAATTCTCGATCCGGCCCGCATGACTGAGCCGCAATACCCGCTCGATGCCGCCAAGGAACGTGACAGGAAGGTCAAAGCGTAACGGCAGACCGGCACACTCCCAGAACCCTGCCGGATTCGCTGTCACCACCTGAATCCGGCAGCCCCGAAAACACGAAGGCCGTGCATCCTTGCACGGCCTTCGTGGTGCTGCTTACGGCGTAGTTCAGCGGTTCTTCGTGAACATGTGGTAATGCCTGCGATGGTGCATCCGATAGACAATATCGATCTGCCAGCCCTTATTCCCCTGGAGCTGCCCCCCATAGGTGCTCAGCAGATACTCCGGCGTGAGACGAATCGCCAATCCGGTGCTCAGGTTGTAATCCACCGACGCTCCGATGTCCACATAGGGAACCGTCTCATCCTTGTATAGGCCCACAAGCTGCGGCGGAAGGCCATTCAGGTTCGGGCTGAACTTGCCTTGCCCCATACCGCCTAGTACCTGCGCTGTCCAACCCCAGTGCTGACCGCGGAAGAAACGGTAGGTCGGTCCGCCGAGATACACATATTGGGCAATCGTCGGCTCATACGCCTGGTTGATTTGGTGGGTATTCGTAAATGCATTTCCGTAATAGCCGCGAATCTCGCCGGTGATCCCCCAGCTGCTGCTGCCCAGGTAGTCCGTCAGGCCCAGGTTCCACTCCGCTTCCTGGTTATGCTGCAATACCGGGCCGGGCCGGAACCTCAGGTACCCGCCGCCCGCGAAGATCTCATACTTGTAGTTGTAAGTCTGGGAGATGATCTGGAGGGTCCGCTGCTCCCGCCGCGCCTCCAGCCGGCGTTGCGCTTCCAATAGAACCTGAGCGCGCTCCTTCGTGGATTGCTTGGAGAACTGTTCGTACTGCTCTTGGGAATTGGACTGGGGCAGCTGCTGCTGCGCATACGATACCACCGGGAACATCAGCGCCAATGCCACAACCGGACACGCCACGAATCCCAACTGCTTGCGAAACCACATGAATCTGTAAGCCCTCCACGACTTACTGCCACCGGGGGACAGAAAAGCCAGAATTTTGCCTGTGTCCCCATTAGAGCATTTTCGCTTCCGCTTTGTCCCTGTCAACATGGCCAGCCGGACCCTTTCTTCGCGGAAGCACCGCTCTGCGGCCGCCCCCACCACTCTCAACCTCCGGGATAGAGCGAATCTCCTGCAGGCGCCGTCCTGAATCCCGCTCTTTCCGTCCCGGTCTGAGAAATCAAACAAAAGCGCCGGGATCGCTCCCGGCGCTCGGTTAAAGTTTGGGTCTGCTCTAAAAGTCATAGCGAAGTGAGAATTGCATGACCCTTGGCTGGGTCAGCAGCGCGCTCGCAACGCCAAGGCTGCCGTCTGTCAGAATTGGATCGATCGACGCGGGATCGAATCGCACCGTATTCGTTACGTTGTACACTTCCCACGCGAATCTCATGCCTCCGTAAGGCAGGTTCCAGCTCTTGTCCAGACCAGTGTTGATACTGAAGTAGCCATCCCCGCGGAACCGGTTCCTCTCGCCCGCTTCGCCCGGGTACGGGATACGAATCGGGCCGCCGGTGGCAATCCCCTGGTTGATCGCCGACGGATCTGCGAAAAACTGAGGCGCGCCGTTATTGTCGAAGTGGCGCTTCATGGGCACCTTGCCGGTCACCACGCCATACGCTTCCTGCTGCCAGTTGGTCGTCCAGCCCGGCTCGAACAGCGTGAACGGGAGACCGCTGCTCAAGCGCGCGATGCCTGAGAGCTGCCAGTCCCCAACGAAGAAGTTCGCCAGGCCGTGCCCCGTGGCCAGGTACTGCCGCCCAGGGCCGAACGGCAGCTGGTATACAAACTGCCCGGTCACCAGGTGGCGCGTGTCGAAATCCGAAGATGCGCGGTTTAACTGCGGCTTCCACGTATCTTCAATCGAGCTGAAGGACCCCGTCTGCGAAAACTCGGTGCTGCGCTCCGCGTCCGAGCCTTCGTCAATCGAGTGCGAGTAGGTATAGCTGACCGCAAGCTCCAGTCCGTGACCGGCTGGATGCGTCAGCGTAATCTGACCCGCGTTGTAGTAGCTCATGCCCATCGCGGACAATGCATAAAGCGAAGAGAACTGCCCCTGCCAGAAGTGCGGCACCCAGTTGCTCGGCGCCGGATAAAATCCGAAGATCGGACCGTAGAAGTCCAGATCGGCCAGCGCCGTCGTCGCGCCCAGTTGTACGCGATAGGGAGCCCATTCGTTGGTATAGATGGCCTGCGTCGCGCTTTCACCCGGATAGTCAAAATTCGCCATCCACGGGAAAACGTCCTCGAAGTACTTGATCGGACTGACCTGGGCACTGGGATTCCCACCGTTCCGGTCCACATCCTTCGAGAGCTGGGTGCCGGCCGCAAAATATGTGCCGCCGCCTTTCGTGTCAACAAAGTTCACCGGCTCGGCCAGATCCAGCGCCTGCAGCAGATGACGCCCGAGCGTGCCCGAGTAGGAGACCTCCAGCGAGAAGTTGTGCGGAAGCACCCGCTCGAACGACAGGTCAAATGCCTCGGTGTACGGAGTCTTCATCTGGCTGTCCAGACCCCACGTAATCGCAAATCCGTTCGCGCCCGACGGCGGCGCATACGGGAAGGTCGCGGTCGCCGGAGGTGTGCCGTTATTGAACGGCAGCGTGTTCCGGTTAACGAACCGAGGTGAGTCCTCATATCCGTACAGGCCCGCCGGATTCGTGATGCTGCTGCTCACGCCGTAAGAACCGTTCTTGTCGAACGTGTTCACCAGCGCCTCGCCAAAGTGATCGTAGTAAATCCCGAATCCGCCGCGCAGGGACATCTTGCTGCCCAATGCCAGCGCAAACGAAAGGCGTGGAGCTATGTCATTCTTCCGCATTGGATAGTAACCCGGCTTGCCGTAATACGGCCCGGTCGGCGCGAAGCTCAGGTTCGGCTCGTAGATCTGGCCTTTCAGCGCCGCCGCTTCACGCTCCAGGTACCAGGAGTGCGTATCGATCGTCGGGGCGATCTCCTGCCCGCTCGTCTCCCACGGCGTTCCCAGCAGCGTGTGCCGAATGCCGAAAATAATTGTCAGAGCCGCCGTCGGACGCCACGTATCCTGCAGATAGTACTCCATCTCCTGCGAACGGAAGTGACGGTTGATAAACGCGCCGTCTGGCAGCAGTGTGCCGCTGGTCGGGCTCGTGATCTCATAGTTGTAGACGTTCGTCACCGACGGCACAATGCCGATCAGGTTTCCGTACGCAATCCCGTAGGAATTCGTAAACCCTGTGTCAACTCCAGGTTCGCCCAGCGTGGAGGGATCGGGAGGATTTCCTCCAACCCAGTAGGGGTTGCTGCTCGCGCTCTGGAATGAGTTCACGTTTGACGAGCGGTTCTGCGTAATGAACCGGTAGTCGAAACCGAACTGGAAGTCATTCTTGCCGCGATTCCAGTTCAGGTTGTCCACAACGTTGTGCACCGGAATGGACAGAATCGTCGTCCGCGTTTCCGCCGTCGCAGTCGCCAGGAATCGGAAATCCACATAGTCGCCCTGTCCCACGCCGCGTGTGCTGTTCCCTTGGCGAATGTAGCCATACCGCAGGTCGTTCACAAGGTTCGGCGAGATGATCCACGTATCCCCGGCGATAATTCCCTTGCTGTTGTCCTCGAAAATGCTCGACGGCCCCTGCCCCGGAAACTGCTCCGGATTCTGCGTCGTATCCTTTTGCAGTTGGCCGTGGACAAACAAGTGCTGATTCGCGCTCGGCGTCCAGTCAATCCGGACAAGCGTCGTGTTCAGCGTCTGCGGATTGGGCGATGCAAAGGAAAATGACGCCTCGTTCAGTCCATCCCCCAGCAGGTTGCCGTTTGGCTTCGGCATCAGGTTGAAGTACTTCAGCGCCTCCGGATCCGGTCCCGGACCGTACGGGTAAGCATTCGTATTGCAGACCTGGCAGCCGGAATCCAATTGCGTCACCTGCGACGGCGACAGCGTGATGTTCTGCACGCCGCTGGTAGTATCCCCCTGATAGCTCAGGTAGCCCTGCCGATAAAGTTTCGTCGGAACTTCACGCACCTGCTGTGAATCCTCAGCCTTGCGGGTTCCTTCGTAGTTCGCGAAGAAGTAGAGCTTGTTCCGCTTGATCGGACCTCCGAGATCCACACCGAAAATGTTGCGGATCAGCTTGCCCGGAATATTGGGCCTCCCGCTCTCTACCTCAGCCTGTTTGTTAAACCAGTTGTTGGCCACCGTCATCGTCGGACGGTTGTACTCGTACGCGGCGCCGTGAAACTGGTTCGTGCCGGATTTCGTGATCATCGATATCTGCGCGCCGGCCGAATAGCCCGCGGTCGCCGTGGAATTGGACGTCGTCACACGAAATTCCTGAATCGAGTCCTGCGTCTCGCGCAAAATGCCCGTAAACGCATAGTTGTAAAGCTGGTTGTTATCGTCGATACCGTCGATCGTCACGTCGCTCTGGTCGGAACGCACGCCGTTCACCGCACCGCTCCGGCTGTCGCCGGCCGGATTCTGCGGAGACGCGCCCGTCGTCGGCAAATACAACACACCGGGCTGCAGCGAAAGCAGATCCGGAACATTTCGCGTCTCGCTTGGCAGTGCCTGGATCGTCTGGTTGTTCATCGATCCGCCCAGCTCGGCATTCGTCGTATTCAGCGTCTGCGCTTCCGCGCTTACGTTCACCACCTGCGCCGACGCCTGCACTGACATTTTGAAGTCAATTGTCGCGGGCTGATTCACCAGCAGCTCGGCTTCCTTGGTCTGTGGTGCAAATCCGGGAGTCGTTACCGTGATCGTGTACGTCGACGGCGTCAGTTGGTTGAAAAGATAGGTCCCTGTTCCATCCGCGTTCGTCGTCAGGGATTTGTGGTTCACGGTATCGGTTAAGGTCACTTTCGCGCCGGGAATCACCGCGCCGCTTGGATCGCGAACAACACCGTGTAGAGATGTCGTCGCCATCTGCGCCAACGCCAGTGAAGCAAAGCCGCAAACAAATAGAGTAATAACGAGAACTCGAAGAATTCTTGTCACACTTACCTCCAATAATTCATGGGTCGAATCTGCATTCAGCTCACGGCTGCTGAGCTTTATTGTTTTGGTGAGGCTATAGTCTGCTGCAGCACACCTAAAGATTCAATGAATTTTTTTGGAGTTCGAATGACATTTGTATGCGAGCTATTAGCACATATACAAACCAACTTCAGTAGCTAGTAGCATCCAACAAAACTTCTTGCAATCGATACATCTCTCACGTCCGGTCGGCAATGACACGTAGGCCAGAACAGCCCACGCGTGATCAGAATGTCAACGGAAATAGGAGAAAATAGCCGAATCAGGCCTCTGTCGAAACAGCAGAAACAACTACGCCCAGCCGTTCCGCATACCACGTCACCGTCCGTCGAAGTCCCTCGACGAAACCCACGCCAGGTGAATACTTTAGATCCTCATGCGCCCGCCGGATATCCGCCAGCGAGTGCAGAATGTCCCCGGTTCTCGGCGGCCCAAACTCCAGCTCGCCGGCAAACCCGGTAATCTCCTTCAGAATCCGAAACGTCTCCACCAGCGAGTACCGTTCACCACAGGCTATGTTGTAGACTCGCCCACTCACGTTGGCCGCCGGCGCGGCCGCCGCCAGCAGGTTCGCCTCCACCACATTGTCGATATAGGTGAAGTCTCGGCTCTGCTGCCCATCCCCATTCGCCACCGGTGACTCATTCGTTAGCATCGCGGTAATGAACTTCGCCAGCACGCCCGAGTACGGTGAATTCGCAGCCTGGAAAGGACCGAACACGTTGAAGTACCTCAGACTCACCGTCTCCAGCCCATACACCCGCGCGAACGACTGCATATACAGCTCGCCCGTCAGCTTCTGCACCGCGTAGGGCGAAATCGGTGCGGGAATCATTCCTTCATGCTTCGGCAGCGTCGGCGACTCCCCATAAGCAGATGAGGAAGCCGCATACACGACTCGGCGCACACCCTTCGCGCGCGCAGCCAGCAGAACTGCCAGTGTGCCGTCCACATTGTGTTGGTGGCTGGTCAACGGGTCCAGCACTGACTTTGGCACCGAGGGCAGTGCCGCCTCGTGGAAGATAACCTCGACTCCCTCGCAGAGCCGCTCCATTGCCGCCTTGTCGCGGATATCCGCCTCATGAAACTCAACCTTGTCGCGAACGGAAGCAAGATTCTCCAAATTTCCAGTGATCAGGTTATCCACCCCAACCACTGCATGCCCATCGGCAATCAAGCGCCGCGCAATCGCTGAGCCCACAAACCCAGCCGCCCCGGTAATCAGAACCCTCATTCTCTCCTCTGAAACCTGCACTCGCCGATGCTAACAGCGAACAATGTTGGCTGCCAAAATCCCACTCGTCGCGTTGCGCGTGTCCACCACAAGCTGCGATTCCTTCACAATACGCGCATAGTCGTAATCCGAGTGATCCGTCGCAATCAGCACGCAGTCATAAGCGCCAAGGTCTTCGAGTGGTACACAGCTCATATTCAGATCGTAGTGTCGGCCATGCCCCACGTGCGCAAAATATGGATCGTTGTACGAAACCTCGGCGCCCCGCTTCCGCAGAATTTCAATCAGCGTCAGTGACGGCGACTCGCGCAGGTCGTCAATATCCTTCTTGTAGGCAATGCCCAGCACCAGGATCTTGCATCCCTTCAGCGCCTTGCCGCGATCATTCAGCGCCGCTACCAATGACTCCACAATGTGATACGGCATCGAGGTATTGATCTCGCCCGCCAGGTTGATGAACCGCGTCGAAAAATCAACTTCCTTCGCCTTCCACGACAGATAAAAAGGATCGATCGGGATGCAATGCCCACCCAGGCCAGGACCCGGATAAAACGCCTGAAATCCGAACGGCTTTGTCTTCGCCGCGTTGATAATCTCCCAGATGTCCAGGTCCATACGCAGGCATAGCAGCTTCAACTCGTTCACCAGGGCGATATTCACGCAGCGGTAGATATTCTCCAGCAGTTTCGTCATCTCTGCCGCCGCCGCGCTCGACACCGGCACAATCTGCTTGAAGATCGAGTGGTAAAGCTCCCCCGCCAGCGTCCTCGTCAATTCTGACGGTGCACCCACCACCTTTGGAATATCCGCCCGCTCCACCGATGTATTGCCGGGGTCCTCGCGCTCCGGCGAGAACGCTACATGGAAGCACTCCTTCTCGTCCCGACCATCACGATAGGCTATTAATCCCTTGCCGTTGTACTGTTCCAGCAGCGGGATCAGCACATCTTCCGTCGTTCCCGGATATGTGGTGCTCTCCAGAATCACCAGCTGTCCCGCCCGCAAATGCGGGGCCATGGCCTTGGCCGTCGATTCGATGTACGTCATATCGGGGCCCTGGTGCTCATCCAGCGGCGTCGGCACACAAATCATCACCGCATCCATCTCCGCAATTCCTGCGTAATTGCTGGTCGCGGAAAATCCCTCGGCACGAAGTTGCGCGATCTCTTCCGGAAGAATGCGCTTTATATAAGAACCACCCCGGCTCAGGGTCTCCACTTTGGCGGAATCCACATCGAAACCGGTAACGGCAAATCCCGCCCGGCTATACATCATCGCCAGTGGCAGCCCCACATAGCCGAGTCCCACGACTCCAAGCTTTGCCGTGCGCTGCCGAATCGCCTCTTGTAGCGGGTGTGTTTCCAGAATGGTTTGCATGCTTTCCGCAACCTCAATTCTTGCGCTCAGGGCACCCTCAATCCGCTTCTGGAGGGCCCGGGGCGCATTTTTGCGCAACTTTTATTGTCTCACCCCCTCGCCTTCCCGCGGTGACAGGGAACACCTCGTGTTGGAATAAGAGCGTGGAGAACTCCATCCAATCGCCGGCTCAACCTGACAACAGCCTCTGGGGACTACCCTCCGGCCATGTCCACGTCTGGATCTGGCAGGTCGGATCCACGCCGCTCTCGCCCGGCGAACTGGCCACGCTCGACACACGCGAGCGCAACCGAGCCGCCCGTTTCCGCCCCCAACTGCACCGGGCTCGCTGGGTCCGGTGTCACACCGGCATGAGACAAATCCTTGCCGGCTATCTCAACTGTTCACCCGCCGAGGTCGCTTTCCGGCGCGGCCCAAATGGCAAACCCCGCCTCCACGCGCCAAATCCTCCCACCTTCAACCTGAGCCACTCTGAGGACTGGTGCGCTCTGGCTGTCGCACACAGCATGGAAATCGGTATCGATATCCAGACGCCCCACCAGGTCAATCCCGCCCTCTGGAGACGCGTCCTTACCCCGATTGAGCACGCCCAAATGCTTCAAATCGCCCCTTACGAACAGGACGCCGCCTTCTTCCGCTGCTGGACCCGCAAAGAAGCCGTCGGCAAGGCGGACAGTCAGGGTGTCTACATCCACCTCAAACGAACAGAAACCGGCCTGCTGCCTCACGCGTCCACACCCAGCGCGCCATCCATCATCATGGCCGCAAACGCATCGGGAATCCCCCAGCCATGGCACCTCACCGACCTCACCCTGCCGGCCGGCCTCTTCGGAGCCCTCGCTACCGCCGAGCCCGTCATCCCCGACCTGCGCAATCCAGAGCAGGCCGGACTCACATTTCCATAAGCTCCGGCGCTCACTCTCCAAACTTCCCAGAGATGCTCAGGCTCCCGTCTGTTTTGTTTCCTCAGTGCAGCGGATGAATCTCCGGAGCAGCTTCCGGAACAGCGCCCGCTTCCAGCCCACTCAACCACCCGCGAATTCCCTCGCGTAACGGCCCCACGGCGATGCCACCAAACGCAACATCGCACCGCTCCAGCCGTCGCAGCGCCCTCGTCAGCAACGAGACTGTTCCCGCCAAATTCCCGTTCCTGTAGTGATGAAATGCCGCCGACGTCTGAATCAGTGCCTGAAGAAAGCCTTTCACTGGCTCATCCAGCCTGAGCCACACGCTCTCCCAGTGCTCATGCGCTTCAAAAAATTCTCTCCTCCTGTAGCACTCCAGGCCGTCCGCAAGCGCTCCAACAGTCCAGTCCAGTGTCATGTCCTTGAGCATAGGCCTTCTCGCTGTAGGCCCGAGAGATCTCCGGTGCATCTTCCCTAACACTGCGGTACCCGGCGCAGTCTTGTCGGCGAGGAAACCCGCACTATTCCCACTCGGGTGTAGCGTGGCAATGGCAAAATCATCTCTACTCCACCGCGTACAGCGGAGCGGCCGCCATCTCATCCCACAGCCGGTCAAGAATCCTCGCCAGCTCACGTGCCAGCGAAAGAATTCCGCGCTGTTTTTCCTCTTCGCTCCCAACTTCCATCCACGCCGGCCACGCCGGGCCGCTTTGCCGTTTCTCCTGTGGGATCTCCGGTTCAGCCTCTTGCTGAGCTTTCAGGTAGGTCGCCATGGCTTCGAGTTTCTCCACGCAGATCCCGTCAAATTCTTCTATGTCTCTGAGTGTCTTTTCAGACACCGTCGCCGCCATGGCAAATGCGGTGTATTGCAACAATGCCAGCTCCAGCAGGAAAAATGTGCGGAGGGCTGCCTGCCACCGGCGAATACGGTCGCGCGCGGCCATATGTTGATTGCGAAGCGGGCCAATTTCGAAAGGCACGGCGTCGGCCTGCGCGTTCACCGCGGCAAAGTTGCCATTGATGCGGGCACGCAGTCGCCGTACCCGCGCAATCGCTCCGGCATCGTGGCTCGGCAGGGCAAATGCACTCAGCTTCGCCAGCAGATTCAGATTGTCGGTGAAGGTCTCCACCATCTGTTTCACCGCCGTCTTGGGATGCAGCCGGTCAAACACCAGCCACATCATGAAAATTCCCAGCAGCACACCCAATGCGCGATCTCGTGCAATCGTGAGCGAAAGTTGAATGTGAAATTCGTTCACGTTGATCAGGTAAAAGGCCAGCGCAATCTGGAGCCCGCCGTAGGAAAGTCGCGTGCTCGACGTCGCAATCCATGCGGCAAATGCAGTAACCGCCGCAAACAACAGCGTGAATCCTGTAATGCCGTTCAACCACGGCAAGACAATGATCTGCGCACCCATCCCAAAGACAAATCCGCCGATTACAGCCCCGGCGATACGCAGCAGTTGCCTCTGCCGCGATGACCCGATGTTGGAGAGCGCAGTCAGCGCACACGTCGTCACAGAGGTGGCAAGCCCGGGCCAGCCCAGCACCATGTAGGTGACGTAGCACAGCATCCCCGCCAGGCACCCGCTGAGCGCATAACGCAGGTGTTCAGGATTTTGAAATGCGTCGCGAACGAAAATACGGGACTGCGGTTGCACACGCTCCGTGAAAGCTTCGAATTCCTCCAGGGACGCTGATCCTTCCAGCACCTTCGGAATCAGTGAAAACATCTCTTCCAGTTCCCGCAGCAGTGGCAACGTCGAAGGCGTGGCAACCCACTCCAGCACCGGCGGACTGCACCCGTCCTTCATGCACTGCTGAATCGAAGCCAGCTGTTGAGCCAGCTCGCGCGCAACCTGCTGATCCGCTGGCCCCAGCTCGGGAGTCGTGTGCGCGATTGCAGCGGCAAAGTCCACAGACCTTCCCGTCAGTGACACCACCGCGTTCATTTGCGCCCGATAAATACGCGTATAGTTCGACCTCGTAACAAACCGTCGCAAACCGCCGACGCCCACCATCGCCTCTTGTGTAATCCGCCGATCCAGATCAGCCGGAATGACTTCACAGTCGGCCAGGCACCGCAGCAGGTCTTCAATCGTCTTCAGCCTGTGATGAATACCCAGCGTCAACTCATCCTGTTTTTGAAAGGCATGAAAGACCGCTTCCACTGCGATGGTCACAGCTGCGCCAATCGTTGGAGCCAGCACACCCCATAGCGTCAATTCAACGTTGCGTTCCGCCGGCCCCGGCAAATACCAGATCGCCAACGCTGTAGTCCCGATCAATCCTATGCCGCTGGCAATGGTGTAGTTATCCAGCGTACGGATCAAAAAGAAAATCAGAAAAATGCTGACCGCTTCCCAGCAGAAATGCGTCAACGGGATGGACCCGAACATTCGCCCGCCAATGGGCACAAACAGCGCACAGGCGCCAAACGCAATACTGACATTCAGCGCCGATTTCGCACTCGACACCAGGTTTTCGCGCGAGATGATAAATGCGTACAGCGGACCCACCGCTCCGCCCGGAATGCGGAAGGTCATGATGAGAATCATGGTGATCGTCGCCGAAATCACCATGCGGGCTACCAGCAGGCCGCGACCCGGATACGGCGCCAGCTCGCTGCGCAGAAAGTCGACAAACCACGCCCCAAAACTTCGGGTGTCGGTGCGGGCAACCGTTGCACTGGCCATGGGCTATCTCTTGAACAGACGGGAGCTGCCGTGCACAACGACGACTGCGGACTCGCCAAGCCGGAAGTCTTGCGTCGGGCCATCGAGAATCCGGATACGCACCGGGAACCTCGATGCCAGGTGCACCCAGTTCAACGTTCGCTGCACGTCCGGCAGGCCCTTGGTCAGCCGCCCAAGAATGTCCGCATCGGGCGTGACGCCGTACCCAACACTATCGACCACCCCGCGCAACCGGAGATCGGGACGCGACATGATGTAGACATCCGCGCTCATGCCGGGTCGAATATGCTTGAGCTGCGTCTCGCGAAAATTGGCCAGCACCCACCAGGTGCGCGTATCGATCAGCGTGAATATCTGTTGACCCGCATGCGCATACTCGCCTTGGGAAATGGTCAGATTCGTCACACGGCCATCAAACGGAGCGCGGATGCGGCAGTTATCCAGGTAGTATTTGGCTGTTTCGATGGCGGAAACCTTCCCGCTGCGCTGCGCCAGCAGCGGCTCCAGCGTCAGCACGGCATGAGCCGCCTGTTTTACTTGTGCGCGGCTCTGTTGCAGCACTGCTTCTGCCTGTTGACGCTGCGCCAACGACGACGTCAGACGCGCCTCCGCCAGCGCTCGCTGCGCAATCGCGGCGTGCAGCGCTTGCTGGCGTGCGGCAACCAGCGTTTGCGCCTGATCCACCTGATCGACGGTGACAAACTGCTTCGCCAACAAGGGCTCAATCCTGTGCAGATTATCCGAAGCATACTTCAACTCAGCACGGTTGCGACTCACTTCCGCTTTCGCGTTGGCAACTCCGGCCCGTGCCTCCTGCACAGCAGAAATCGCATGCGCCAGGCTGGCTTCCGCGCTCTTCACCCCGGCCTCAGCGACATTGACCGCGCTGCTCTGCGATGCAATCCTGCGGCCCTCATCCACAATGTTGCCTTGCAACGTCGCCTGCTCTGACCGCGCCAGCTTCAGCGCATACGCATACGGCCGCTCGTCGATATCCAGCAGCAATTGACCCTGCTTCACATACTCGTTATCCGCCACGTACAGGTGCGTGATCGGCCCGTTCACAACCGGCGCCATCCCAATAAAGTTGGCGAATACCTCGGCGTCATCCGTGCGCGGATTGTCGATCACTTGCCTCACCACCAGCAAGCCCGTAATCAGCGCCCCAACAATTGCAGCCACACTGATGCTGCGTCCAACCGCGCGTCGCGCTCTCGGAGACAAATCAGACAGCATGAAGTCCTTTCACCGGCTGAACAATAGCAACCACAGCGTGAATGCCAGCAGCGCCGCCATGCAGGGATAAACCAAAATCGACGGCTGCACCTCCCGCTCCAGATGCGCTCGTTGCAGCCCCCAGTAAACAAGCGATGTCAGCACAATGCCCACCGCAATGCATAGGAGCCAGGCAGGAAAATACGAACCAAGAATATTGAAGTCGGGGGCGTGGCTGCATCCGGTCATCGTCAGCAGGGCGGTCATCGCCACCGCTCCAGCGAAAGCGCGCCTCGCGGCAATGATCACAAGATGTCGCCTCCTCTGCATTCAGTGTCCTGCCTTCGCTGGTTGCGAAGCGATAAGGTCGCCTGTCTGGAAGGCCAGCTTCGCCGTCTGCAGCAGAAGCTGAGTCCTTGCCGTTACGTCCTCCGCGCGCGCCCGTGCCAGCGCCTTCTGGGCGGCAATCACATCTAGGATGTTGCGCACTCCGTAGTTATACGACTCCCGTGCCGCATCATACGATTGCTCCGCCGAAGTCACCAGGGCCAACGCTGCCTGCCGCTGCCGCAGCGCCGTTTCCACATCCGTATGCGCGGCCCACACCTCATTGGCAATCTGGTCGCGCAACGTACCAATCTGCGCCTGAGCAGCAGCCCTCTGTGCCAGCGCCTGCGCCACTTCATTCCGGCGGCGGCCGCCCTCAAACAGAGTCCATTTCAGCTCCAGGCTTGCATCCCATGTCTCGCCGCCCGCATACCCGGGCGGCAGCAGATCCTGCTGCCCATATTGCCGCGTCTCTCCCCCCTCGCCGTTCAGGCTCAGCGTCGGAAAGTACGCGGACCGCTGATGCCGGATCGTCGCATTCGCGGCTTTCACCTTGGCCAGTAGAGCCTTCAGATCGGGCCGTTGTTCCAGCGCTCTCTGCGTTTCTTCGCGTACGGAGTCAGCGAGTTGCGTTGGCATCTCCAGCGCGCTCACCTTCTGCACCTGAAACTCCGTGTCGGCAGGCAAATCCAGCACCGCGGCCAGATCGCCGTGAGCAATCTCCTCTGCTCCGATGGCATCCTGCAAATCGTATTCGGCCTGCGCCGTCGAAGCCTGCGCCTCCAGCACATCCGGCTTTGTCGCCAGCCCATGTTTCAGGCGGTCCTGCGCATCGGCCTCCACCGCCTCCGCGTTGCGCAGGCTCACTTCCGCCGCCTGCCGTAACCCTTGAGCATTCAGCAGCCGATAGTACGCAGACATCACTCGAAAGATGATGCGCCGATGCGTGTCATTAAAGCTGAGGTCTGCCGCCAGCAGATTCCACTTGGCCGCATCAATGGTTCCAGTGCGCCCGCCAAAATCAAACACCAGGTATTCCGCGTGCAGCTCCGGCGAAAAATTACCGTAGGTCTGCCGGTAGAACGTGGAGTTCAGCAGCACCCGCACTCGCGCCGTATTCGCAACCGCCAGCGCTGCAATCGTCGGATACCACTCCGAGCGTGCTATTCCAAGCTGCGCCGCCCGCGCCTTGGCCTGCTGCCACGCATACCGCGTTTCAGGGTTATGCCGCTCCGCCAGGTCGATCAGATCGGCCAGCGTGTACACCTTCGCCGAAGATACAGAATAGGTATCCAGCGGCGGTGCCGGAAGCTCCCGACTGAGTTTTGCTTTTGCAGGAGCCTGCCAAAGACTGTCCGGTGCGGTTGGCGCCTTTTGCGCGATGCAACTCGGCGCTCCACACAAGAACAGGACAACTGACGCCAGAAGTAGGAGAGAGCCCTTCATCAATTCAAACAATTATGCGCGGACAAATTTCATTGTGCATGAGCCGCACGCCACAGGTAAATACCCTCTGCCGCGCTGGTTCGAGTCCAAAGACCACCCGTCGGATAATCTGTGGCCCTTGCGATCCTCCTGGTCACAATCACTGAAAAAGGTCAGCATCACGACGGCATAAAGAACTAACCCTATCGCAATGGCAGCTTCTGTTCCCATTCATAATCCTCGTCCGTGCTTTCGCAGATTGCGAAGGCCCACACTGGGGCCGACTGCCTGTACTCATGCTGCGAAGCGGTGGCCTGACCTCGGCGAGCTTACGGCTCGTTCATCTGCATGCTGCCCGGGCGCTTGGGCAATTCAAAAAAATTGTGGAGGCGATAAGAACCCCAGTACCCGCCCCAGCGCGAATCCGATTGCAGCAACGCACCCAGGCGATCAATCATCTCCGTTCTCAGCTTTGCGTGTTGCGGTTCCTGCGCTAGATTTTCTGCTTCCACGGCGTTCAAGTCGTATAACTCATCAATCCGCGACGAGGTGTTGTATGCGTAAAGGTGGTGATTGCCTTTTCCATCCCATTGCTGAATTCCACACGCGAAGTTCACACCCACATGCCAGCCACAGGAAAAGATCATGTTGCGATCGGCAGGGGTTGCGTCTGGCTGCATATATGGAATCAACGATTGACCATCCAGCCACGCATCCGGTTCCACACCCGCCACAGAAAGAAGGGTTGGAGCCACGTCGAGCAACGACACCGGCGCATCTACCGCATGTGGCTGGATGCCCACTGACGATGGCATCTTCACGACCAGCGGCGTGCGCAATACGTCAGGATAGAGATACACACCTTTATCCACCAGGCCCCATCGCCCGTTCATTTCTCCATGATCGCCCATCAGGATAATCACCGAGTCGTCATAAAGATCTTTCTCCTTCAAAGCCTGGATCAGCTTCCCGATCGCGCGATCGACCACTTCCATCTGCAACGCATGCGCCACCCGGTAATCCATCATCGACTGCGGGTTGTAAAGCCCCCAATACCGCCGATAAAGGTCATAAATTTCGGGCTGATTCGCAAATGACGCCCAGTCGCGAGCTTGAACTTTTTTATAAGTCTCAGGCAAGGTCATGACCGCTCGCAGTTCCTTCTCGCGCTCCGCATATCCATCGGGGACACTGAACGGCTGGTGAGGATCGAAGATATCCAACTGCAGATAGATCGGTTGCCCGGCTGTGGAAGGACCGGCCATGGCGCATTCAAGTTTTTCGATGGCCCGCTGCACCAGGAAATGACTGTACTGCGCCTCCTCCGGGAAGGGCTTGCCATCTCCCTGCACGATCCAGCCGCCTATCGAGTTGCCCGGCGTAACACGGTCCTGCTGCAGCAGCACTATTTCTCTGGAATACTTCTGTGGCTTCACGCCCAGCCGTCGCTGGTAGCTCAGATATGCCTCGTCCTGATAAATCGGCGGATACCATTGGTCCCACGCATTATCGTTCTCCCCAAAGGCATCCATAAACTTGCTGGTTCCCACATGGCACTTGCCACAGTGTTTGGTAACATAGCCGGCTTTCTTCAGGTACTCCGGAAAAATAACATCGTCCGCACGAAGCTGAGTCTCCAGACCAACAGGAGAATGTTCTCCATTTCCCAGAACGTACGTATACCTCCCAGTCAAACAAGCCGCCCGTGACGGTCCGCATAAGGGAACGGGAGCAAACGCATTTTGAAAACTTACGCCGTCACCCACCAATTCTCTCAATGCCGGCAGGTTCATCTCCCTCGAAAACGGACGAGACGGGTGATAGAAGTCGGGACTGATCATGTCGATTGTGATCAGAAAAATATTCGGCGGCTTACCCGGACCGACATGGTTTCGAAAGGAATTCTGCCTCGTCTTCTCATGCAAAAACTGCACCGACGCAACCTCCTTCCCGCTCTTGTCGTCATTCCTCATCCTGTCTCCCTTGTGAAACACCTCTTATCCGGCCTGGATCCCGCCGCCGCGTCCGATCGACATTGCGCTTTTAGAACTTCCCCCAATAAGCACTCTATATCGTCTCCCTGTAATCGTATACATGCTGTCCATCCTCAACCCGGATGTAACGGCTGATGGCTGATATCTCCCGCCCTCACAATCGCCGCAGATCTGAGGGCAAAACCTCTTATCACAGTCACCCCCTCCCCGCGCAGAACAAAGACACCGTGTAAAGCTTTCAGGTATTCCAGCAGTGGACGGCGATTTGCCTTCGAAGTAAGGTCCCCAGGCGCTCCTTGCAAAGACGTACCTGGGACTATTTGCGAAAGACATCCGTCACACGCAACAGTTTGCTTCTGGTTGTGCGAGCAGTGCTGCCGCGATCATGTTCTGAACTTCTTGGTCGAAAAGGGAGTGCAGCTTCTCGCGCGCGGCATCCCAGAAGATTTTCATGAAATGCACCGGGATGAGGATGAGCATCCGCCGCCTGCGGCAGTTTGGGTACACTTTCGCCCCTAAACACTGTACGAGCTCTAAGCAATAGATTCTGCTGGATTTATTTTGGTGCCGGAGGCGGGCGAACCTCATACCGTATTGATAATACGTAACTTATAGATTCACGAATCGCCGGAATCGCCAGAACTGCTCAAACCGACAGAACCGACATTTCTGGGCACAATCCAGGCACACTTTGGGCACACTCTTTTGGGGCGAGCTCACATTTGAACAGCGGCAAGCATCGAGAACTCTCTCGGCCACCCGCAGAACGCCGAAGGAAGCTTCCACGCATTGGAGCTGCCGAAAACTGGCTGCGCTCGTCTCGAAGGTCGGCATAGGGATGCAGCGCGTGGCCCAAGGCTGGCTCGTGCGCATGCTGCTGACGCACCATCATCCATCCGCACTGGGCATCGTCATGGCGCTCCGGCTTGCGCTTCAGCTGCTGTTGCCGCCGTGGACGGGAATTTGCCTTTGCAAGAGAATACCTTCCGGTAAAGCCAGCGGGCATAATCTCCGCGCTTGATGGGGCCCTTCGGCTGAATACCGGCCTCGTGCATACCGGGCAGATTTTTCCAGGAAGGATCCGTGGCGATGCGTCGAAGCACCACGGCACTTATGTGCCTCGCAAGGCCGCTCTTCCGGAGTGCCTGCAGTACCTGCGTCCCCGACATGGGTGCATTTGCATCGAAGTGCAAGGATTTGCCGTCAACCGGAAGCCATCCCCGCACAGCCGCGATTTGCGCAGCAGCGAAGAGTGGCGAACCGGGAGCAACGTCATCAAACCAGAAGATCGGGTGTCCCTGCATGACGAGCATGCGCTGCAATCCCAAGAGCGCTTTCCTGCTTCTGTCGATGGCAGCCGGGGTCGTCTTGTGTTGCAGAGCCCAGGCAACCGTGGCACCCACAGCTTCTCCAATAGACCACAAGGTGGGATGCAGGCGATAGGCGCCGTTCGTGATGTGGGTGGTTCCAATGTCGGTGGAAGCAGCCAGCAGGTTATCTGCATTGCGGTCGATAAGCGCACCGAGCGGAATCTCGTACGGCTTTGTTTGCGATGTGAAGTCTTTTCCTGTGCAGGTATGTACATCAATCGGGTATTGTCCGATGCCCACCGTGTCAGGATAAAGTTCCGCCCGCGCCCCTGGTTGAAATTTGACGGCAATGCTCTGCTCCACAATGGTCCGGAGTGGGATAATGCGCCGCGATTCGCGAATATAGGGTTGCTGAGAGAGACCATCTGCGCTTCCCATGCCTTGACGAAGCAGCTGAACCTCGGGATATCCGCGTCCCCTCCCATCATCGCGCGGAATTTCATGACGCAGCCACCAGGCAAAACCGAGGGAGACCTGCTTTGCCTGCTGCAATGCCTCGGCCTCCTCCAGGGGATTTCCAGACAATAGGTGCGCATCGCAGTAATCGTTGCTGTTCCAATTCATCGCACTGATGTCGCCGGCAAAATCTCCGGGCTTGAACTGCGCAGCGTCCACTAGCCGCCGGTAATCCCAAAACGATCCCGGAGTTCCCGGCGCTTTCTCGAACATCTTGTAGGTGAGGGTTCCGCCATGACCATTGAGGATGGTCATCGAATACTTCGCTTTGAATTTCTCGTAACCTGTCGGCGGATGCTTCCTCACGCCGGCGGCGGGCCTCTTGTGTAACAGCATCAGGAACGGATAATTGAAACTCTGCACCGCCGCCGGGTCTGCCTGCTTTGGGGCATCGGGTTCGCCGGTTTCACTTCTGGATTCTGCACCGGTGCGATAGGGCAGTCCACTGATCGCAATGAGGTCTCCGAGCGCGCTGGCGTCGACAAAGTATTTCCCATTCAGCCGGAGCCATCGACGGCGGCCAAAGTCATACGCCAGTACGCTCGCAATGGTGCGTCCTTTTCGCGAAACGCGGACAGGGACGGTATGTACCCACAAGTGAATTCTTCCACTTACGAGATAGGGCTTGAGAAGACTCTCGAGGATCGCCAGGCCGCGCTTCGGCTGAAAGCACAGGCTGCTGACCCAGCACTTTCCGGGATTGAATCCCGTCAAAGAATCTGTTGTCTTTAATGCAGGGGCGCCTTTCAACTGCCTGTAGTAGGAAGCGCGAATCCTGCGGCTCAGCGCTGCAAAGCTGGCAGTTGCTCCGGTGCTTTCGATCC
>JAJZAL010000352.1 GCA_021799405.1 Acidobacteriota bacterium | reverse complement strand
TTTTTTCTTGACATCCCCTTTTATAGAACCCGCCAGGTATTTCAGCAATTTTAAAGGAGCTGCCAAGTGGAAGAAATCCTAATGGCAAACCCAATCCCTTCGACAAAAATTCACCTTCTTTCAGGCAGAATGAGTACATATGTCGATCTTCAAGATCATTGTCCTGGCTATTGTTCAGGGACTCGCCGAACTGCTGCCCGTCTCCAGCTCCGCGCACGTCATCATTGCGGAAAAGCTCATGGGCCTCGACGTGACCTCGCCCAAAATGACGCTGCTGCTCGTCATGCTCCATACCGGCACCATGTTTGCCGTCATCGTCTACTTCTGGAAGAGCTGGAAGCAGGCCTATTTTTCGAGCCGGGAAGTTTTCAAGCGCATGGCCGGGCGGCTCATCGCGGCCACCTTCCTTACCGGCATCATCGGCATCGCCTTCTTCAAGATCATTGACCATACGGTGCTGCGCAACATTCCCCACGCGCACATCGAGGACCTCTTCGGCAAGCTCAACTGGATTGCCCCCGCGCTCTTTGCCGGCGGCGTGCTGATTCTGGTGGCCGGGCTGCTGCGCCGCCGCGAAGACCGCAACGACCCCGACATCGAGAAGGATCGCGAGGTCACCATGCGGCAGTCGCTCTGGATTGGCGCCGTACAAGGCCTGGCTGTTCCGTTCCGGGGTTTTTCGCGCTCCGGGTCCACCATTTCTACGGGAATGCTCACAGGGGCCACCAAGCGCCAGTCTGAGGTGTTCAGCTTTGCGCTGGTCATCATCCTCACCCCGGCGGCCATCGCCAAGGAGGCTCTGCGCGCCATGCATCAGCATGCCCACGCCGCGGTGGCCACACTGGCGCCCGAAAGCGCGCTGCACGTCCAGGGCATCTTTCTGCCCAGCCTCATCGGCATGTTCTTCTCGTTCCTGGCCGGGCTGGTGGCGCTCAAGTGGCTCAGCGGCTGGCTGGAGAATGGCCGCTGGTACCTCTTCGGCATCTACTGCCTGTTCGCCTCGGTGGTCGTCTACACGCTCTACCTGAAGGGCTTCTGATCCACAGGAAATGTGCCGGGAATTCACGGTCAAATTGCTACGATTGAAGCAGGGAATCGAAAATTTCCGCTAGGGATTGGCGCGGTTCGGTGGGGTATTGCACCAAAGTCAGGGCAAATTTCGAGAGTCTATATCCCTTCAAAACATGTTGAAAACAAAGGACTTACGAGACTAGTCTCTCTGTAAGTCCTTTTGTTTCTATAGGTTCTGGGACATTAAGCCCAGTTTTCTGAATTGCGTTTTCCATAGGCTTGACGGCCTCATCCGAGGTCTCGCCTGCCGCGCTCGTCGGAGCCTCTATTTCGTGCTTCCGGAAGAGCTCGAAGAAGAGCTTGAGGACGAGCCGGTTGCCGACCCTGCTGCCGGCTTGCTCTCGCTCTTGCTGTCGCCCGCCGGCGCAGAGGAGCCGTTGCTGTTCGCGGCACTCTTGCCTGCAGCGCTTTTGCCCGCGTAGTCGGTTACGTACCAGCCTGCGCCCTTGAACTGGACGGCCGGCGCCGAGAGCAGACGCTCGACTTCACCCTTGCAGACCGGACATTCCTTCTCTTCCGGTGCACTGAAACTCTGAATTTTTTCAAATACATGGCCGCACGCCTTGCAGCGGTATTCATAAAGAGGCACTGTCATTCACCCCGAGGGAGATCGATAGGATCACCTTGATTTTAGCGGGTTTGGGGCATTTTTGCCGCAAAAACGGACACCCGCTCCCTGGGCAGGAGCGGGTGTCGGGGGTAACAGCCCGGGTAATAGCCCAGGTCTGGAGCCGGATCAGAGCGTGACCAGCCGCACGTCGGTGATGGCCTCGACGCTGCGAAGCGCGTGCACCACCGCGTCGGTGACCTGTCCGTCGGCCTGAACCACGGCCAGCGCCGTCCCGTGATGGTCGCGGCTGGAGCGGCCCAGCGCAAAGTTGCCGATGTTGATCTGGTGCTCTCCGAGGATGGTTCCAATGCGGCCGATGACGCCCGGCACGTCGAGATTGCGAAGCGTGATCAGCTGGCCATCGAGCGGCGCCTCGATGTCGATGCCGTCGAGATTGATCAGCCGGGCAGAGCTGCCATGCAGCACCGTTCCCGTGGCCGAAACCGCGCCCTTGTCGGTGTGGAGCACGAGCTTGAGCACGGTTCCTGCGCCGCCGGTGGCCGTCTCCTGCTTGCGCTCGTGCAGGCGGATGCCGCGCTCCTCGGCCACCGAGGCCGCGTTGATGCGGTTCACCTGCTCGGACTGGCCCAGAATGCCGGCGATGGCGCTGTTGCGGATGAGTTCGGTTTTGCCTTCGGCAATGCGGCCGTGGTACCCGATCTCGATGCTGTCAATGCTGCCGGCCGGGAACTGGGCGACGAACGCGCCCAGCTTCTCGCCCAGCGTGAGCCAGGGCGCGATCTCGATGTATTCCTCGTGGGTCATCGAAGCCAGATTGACGGCGTTTTGCACTACGCCAAGCTTGAGGTATTCGCGTACCTGCATGGCGATCTGGATGCCGACCGCCTCCTGGGCCTCCGCCGTGGAGCCGGCGATATGGGGTGTCAGGATGACGTTGTCCATGGCGAAGAAGGGCGAGTCCTTGGGAGGTTCGCTGGCGAAGACGTCGAGTGCTGCACCGGCGACGTGACCGGACTTGAGCGCGGCGGCCAGCGCGGGCTCCTGGATGAGTTCGCCGCGGGCGCAGTTGATGATGCGCACACCCTTCTTCATGGTGGCGAGCGTGGTTTCGTTGATGATGCCCTGCGTCTGGGGCGTGAGGCCCACGTGGAGGGTCAGGTAGTCGGCCTCGCGGAAGAGTTCTTCCGTGGAGACGAGGCGGATGGCATTCTCACGGGCGACCGAGGCCGAGACAAAGGGATCGTGGCCGATCAGCTCCATACCGAAGCTGCGAGCGCGGCGGGCGACCTCAAGGCCGATGCGGCCGAGGCCGAGCACGCCCAGCTTCTTTCCGCGCAGCTCGACGCCCTGGAGCGACTTCTTTTCCCATTTGCCTGCATGCATGGAGTTGTTTGCCTGGGGCAGCTTGCGGGCGAGGGCGACCATGAGGCAAAGGGTGAGTTCCGCCACGGCGACGGCGTTGGCACCGGGCGTGTTCATCACGACGATGCCACGGCGGGTGGCGGCTTCCGCGTCGATATTGTCGACTCCGACGCCGGCGCGGCCGATCACGCGCAGCCTGGGCGCGGCGGCCATGAGCGAATCGTCCACCTGAACGGCGGAGCGGACGACCAGGCCGTCCGCATCGGCGAGTTCGGCGGGCAGATCCTTGATCTGGTCGTGAGGAACGATCTTCCATCCATGTTCGGCGGCAAAAACGGCAACGGTGGCGGGGGATACTTTCTCGGCAAGAACGATCTTCATTTCTCTAAGAATCTCCTAGGCAACGAGGGCTAGCGGGCTGTTGGAAAGGGCGGAGCAATGTATACGTACCAGCGTGGGAGAGATGTAGCCCGTTCGGTCCCGCAACGCGCTGATGTTGGCAGCGGAACCGAACGGTCTAATTTCGGGGCAAGAAAACAAACAACCTGTGAGGCCCCGTGGTGCGCCCTGTTAAGCGTGCACCGGTTCAGGAGTTGCGGCCTTTTTTGCTGCCGCGACGTGATCCGCATAAACCTGCTGTGCCGCGGCGAGTGCCTGACCGAACTGGAAGTTGGGGGTCTTGAGGACCGTGGGCGCAATCTGTTCGAGAGCGCCGATGAGGGCGATGGTATCCATGAAGTCGAAGTAGCCGAGGTGAGCAACGCGGAAGAGCTTGCCCTTCATGTCACCCTGGCCGTTGGCAATGACGGAGGCGAAACGCCCTTTGAGCTCCTTGACGACTGCGCTGGAATCGAGTCCTTCGGGAGCAACGATGGCGGTGACGGCTGCGGCCGGCGAGTCCGGGGCAAAGAGCTTGAGGCCCAGAGCCTGCGCGGCAGCGCGTGTCATCGCTGCGATGGTTTCGGCATTGTCCACCAGTGCGTCGCGACCGGCGGCGAGATCACCACCCGCCTGCGAGGCGACGAAGTCAAGAGCGGCACCGAGGCCGGCAATGAGAGCGACGGACGGCGTGTAAGCCGATTCGCCCGCCTTGGCACTTTTGCGTTCGCGGCGCAGGTCAAAGTAGTAGCGGGGATTCTTCGAGTGCTCCATGGCCGCCCAGGCACGTTCGCTGACGGAGAGGTAGGCGAGACCCGGAGGAATCATGACGGCCTTTTGCGATCCGCCGATGAGGATGTCGACACCCCAGCCATCTATATCGAAGTGGGTGGTGCCAAGGCCCGTGATGCCGTCGACGACGAGCAGGGCTTCACTGCCGGAAGAACGCAGCAGCTTCGCGACCCCCTCGACATCGTGACGAACACCGGTCGAGGTTTCCGTGGCCTGCATGTAGACGACGCGAGTATCGGGCTTGAGGGCGGAGCGGACTTCGTCGAGCGAGAAGGTGGAGCCGTAGGGCTTGGTGATGACGTCGGTATTGCCGCCGAAGGCCTTGGCAAGAGCCACCCAGCGTTCCCCAAACTTGCCGGCGGAAAGGACGAGCACACGGTCGCCGGGCGAAGTGAGATTCGAAACGGAGGCTTCCATGGCGCCAGTGCCGGAGCAGGCC
>JAJZAL010000075.1 GCA_021799405.1 Acidobacteriota bacterium | reverse complement strand
AATTCCTCGAAGGCCTGCCGCAGCGCTACCTGCAGACCCGCCTGCCCGAGCAGATCCGGAATCACTTCCAGATGGCCCTCAATCTCGACCAGGACTCCGTCCAGCTCGACCTTCGGCCATCCCGCCAACTCTTCGACCTCACCGTCATCACCCGTGACCGCACCGGGCTCTTTGCCGATGTTGCCGGCGCTCTGGCCGCGTGGGGCATGAATATCGTCCGCGCCGGCGCATACTCCAACGACGCCGGCGTCATCGTTGACAGCTTCCACTTCACCGATGCATTCCGCACCATCGAGCTCAATCCCAGCGAGAAAGAGCGCTTTCTCCAGAATATCCACGATGTGGTCATGCAAAAGGTCTCCGTGGAGCAGCTCCTCGAGAGCCGCAGCCACCTGAACCACCCCGGCAACATCAAGGTTGAAGTTGCCACCCGCCTCGACTTTGACGCCGAGTCCTCCACGCACTCCACGCTGCTCCAGGTCATTGCACAGGATCTTCCCGGCCTTCTCCGCCAGATCGCTCTCACCCTCAGCACCCACCAGTGCAACATCAAGGTTGCCCTGATCGATACTGAAGGCGAAACCGCCATCGACGTTTTCTACCTCACCAGCCACGGTGAAAAGCTCACACCTGAAGTCCAGCGATCGCTCACCGCGGCGCTCACCGCCGCCCTCGATTCGATGCGTGTCTCGGCCTGATCGCGAATGGCTTGCTCCACACTCTCAAAAAAACAACACGGATGACCTTTCAAGCCCGCGCAAAGATCATGCGAGGTGACGTGATAATCTGATCGGCGACGTTCTATCGCGGCGCGATCGCTCGTTTGCAAGGCTCGATTGCGGCATCCCACATATCACTGCCCCTCCATCATTCAGGAAACCTATGCTCCTCACTCGCCGCAATTTCCTCGAACGTACGCTGAAGATTTCCGCGGGATTTCCGCTCGCCTCGGCAACTCGCGGATTTGCCGGAACCGCACCGCTCCTTACGCTGAGGCAGGGTAAGGGAGCTCCGGTACGCATGCCAGCCAACTTCACCGGGCTCGGCTACGAGATGTCCTCGGTTGCGCGGCTTGGCCTGCTGAGCGCCGGCAACGATCGCTACGTGCGGCTCGTCAAAGGGATGGGAACCGATGGAGTGCTGCGCGTTGGCGGCATCGTCTCGGACTACACGCGCTATGAGCCAGACGGCAAGATCGTGGCCCAGCCGCTCGACACGGTCATCACCAGCGCCAGCCTGCGGCAGTTCGGGGATTTTCTTTCAACCATCGGTTGGAGCGCCATCTGGACCCTGAACTTCGCGCAGGGCAGCATTGAAGATGCAGTCAAGGAGGCGCGCGCTGTCACGGAAGTGCTCGGCCCGCATCTGCTGGCATTTGAAATCGGGAATGAGGTCGAGAACTTCGCTCGCGGCCACAAGCCATTCAAACCCTTCCGTAAGGCGCCTTACACCTACGAGACCTACCGCACCGAATACCACCAATGGCATGCCGCCATTGTGAATGCGGTTCCGCAGGCGCGTTTCGCCGCTCCAGATACCGCCGCTTCCGTCGCATGGGTTGAGCGCATGGCAAAGGACGCTAAAGGCGATGTGCAGCTGCTTACGACCCATTACTACCGTAATGGCCAGGCTCGCGGCACGATGGACCAATTGCTCTATCCCGATCCGCGGCTGAAGGACATCCTGATTCGCCTGCGCGCCGCCTCTGAACAAAGCGGCATCCCCTGGCGCATGTGTGAAACCAATTCCTTCTCCGGTGGAGGTCATCCCGGCATCAGCGACACCTTCGCAGGCGCTCTGTGGACGCTGGATTTCATGCTGCTGCTGGCAGCGTACGGGTGCTCGGGCGTCAACATCGAAACCGGCGTGAATCAGCTTGGCTTTGTCAGCTCCTACTCAGCCATCCAGGACAACGGTAAAGGGATCAACTCGGCGGGCGCACCCTACTACGGCATGCTGGCGTTCGCTCAGGCGCGGACGGGCTCTCCTGAAATTCTGCCGCTGGACTTTGATGCGCAGAGCGTCAACCTGACCGCATACCTGCTGGGCGCGTCAGGAAAACCGCGCACTCTGGTCATCGTCAACAAAGACCCCGCGCTGGATGCACGGATCTCCATCCGGAAGCTGGCGCTGGGCAATCTCGCGGGGCTGCGTTTGATTGCTCCCGCCTCGGACAGCAAAACCGGCATCACCTTCGGCGGAGCCTCGGTCAGCCCGGAAGGACAATGGCGGCCAGCAAAAGAAGAACGCATTCGCAATGCAATGCTCGACGTACCCCGCATGAGCGCGGTTGTGCTGCGTCCGGCTTCGGGAAGCACCCGTGCCTGAAGTGAGTCGACTCCGCAGCTGAAGTTTTCATGTATCCAGTGGATTTCCAGTTGACGAGGGTCCCATCCTCGCCTAATGTTTTTTGCGCAATGGACAACGCGCATCAGAACGCGATGAAAAGAAGCCGACAGCCTGAACTGCCGGAATCATCCACCCGCAACGCAGCTCCGTCCGTCAAGAACCGGCGGGAGTTCCTGCTGATGTCGGCAGGCCTGATCGCCTCCGTCAACGCCGTGGCGGCAAAGCCGTCGGCTCAGCTTTCCTTTGTCTGTTCGCCGCACAATGACCTGTACCGCGCGCTGAAGCCAAAAGCGCGAATCTTCCCGAACGCCGCAGCCGCCTTACAGGCAGCTCCAACGAATACAGGAGTGCTGATTCTCGCGGATGAATACCCCCAGGTCCGCACGCCGTTTGATGCGGCTCTGGCCGGCGCGGCGCGCCAGAAGGCATTACGGATCTACGTGGAGTATCCCGCATGGTTGCCGCAACAATTGCCGCAACAGGCGGGCGCGCCGGTTCTCGCGTCCCATTGGGAGCGCGGAGTGATCTCCTCAACCTGGTTCGAGCCGGGCCTGGCTTCCATGCGGCTCCTCACCATCAATGAGTGCCATTATGTGCCCTCAACCGCGCCAAATGCTGATATTGTCCTGGGCCGGGTGGCTGGCTTTCAGACCGCTGTCTACGGGCTCTCGGATGTCGAAGCTCATCCAATTCTCTTCAGGCCCTCGGACTCCCTCATGGTCGCGTCCACAAAGCTGAGCCAGTTTCTCACCGCGCGTTATGGCCCGTCAGAGGCTTGGATCGCGGTCTGGAAGAGAATTCTTGAATGGCTGTGCCGCGGCAATGAATCCATTCCCTTCTCTGCCCGCGCCACGGTTTTTCCGTCCTTCAGCGCCGGTGAGCCGTTACCCGTTCATGCGGAAGACGCCGCCTTCCGCCGCGGCGTGGCCTGGTACGCAAATGCGCGGTTGCTGGTGGCGCCGCAGTGGGAAGCTGCCGCTGAAAAGGCTTTGCAGCGCACTGAAAGCGTCGGTCCCGCTCCCAGCCAGCAATGGCCGGCGGGAGACGGCCGGCTCGGCCTGCTCGAAGGCTTCAGCTCATCCATCAATCTCAACGGCTCGCAGCCCGTACGCTGGGTGTTGCGAAGCGACTGCAACGGCGAGTCGTCGTTCGCCTTCGCTCTTGCCGGTGGCAAACAGGGTTCGGAGCGCCGTGTTGCCGCCAATCTGGTCGACTTCATCTTTTCCAACCCCATGCTGGCGGGCCTCGCGCGCGCCAATCCCTCCAGCCCATCTTTCGGGCTCCTCAACTGGGATACGCAACATGAGGATGGCGCCTATTACGGCGACGACAACGCGCGATGCCTGCTGGGAGTCATCGGAACCGCCGCCGTTCTCGGCGTAAGCCGGTGGGATGCGCGTATTCTGAGCTGCATCCTCGGAAACTTCCGCACCACCGGTCCGTTTGGCTTCCGAGGCAACCGCATCAATGAGTCGGACCTCGCAAAAAACGGCTGGCGGCACTACTACAATCTTCCGCGGACCAACTTTGCCCCGCATTACGAAGCGTTTCTCTGGGCAATGTACTTATGGGCCTACGACAAGACCCGCTATCGCCCGCTTCTTGATCGCGCCAAACTGGCAATCCGCGCCACCATGGAAGCCTATCCTCAAAACTGGCATTGGACCAACGGCCTGCAGCAGGAGCGGGCGCGGATGCTGCTGCCGCTTTCATGGCTGATCCGTGTAGACGATGCTCCGCAACACCGGGAATGGCTCGAACGGATTGCAGGGAATCTGATTTCGTTCCAGGACGCCTCGGGAGCCATTCGCGAGGAACTGGGCGCTGCAGGTAAGGGAGATTACGCGCCGCCGGCATCGAATGCGAAATATGGAACCGCGGAGGCGCCATTGATTCAACGGAACGGAGACCCTGTCTGCGATCTTCTGTACACGACCAATTTCGCATTCCTCGGCCTGCATGAAGCCACCGCCGCAACGCAGGATGCACGCTATGCGGAAGCTCAAAGCAAACTCGCCCAATTCCTGTGCCGTATCCAGGTGCATTCGGTAGAACATCCGGAGTTGAATGGAGCCTGGTTTCGAGCCTTTGACTACGGGCTCTGGGACTACTGGGCAAGCAATGCGGATGCCGGATGGGGCGCGTGGGCCATCGAAACCGGCTGGACGCAGGCCTGGATTGCGAGCACACTCGCCATGCGCCAAATGCGCGCATCGCTCTGGGATCTCACAGCGCATAGCCGCATTGGCGAGCACACGCACGCGCTTCTGTCTCAGTTCTCTCTCGAAGGCAGTTGAGCGCGGCGCGATGTCAGCCAGTGTTACGCGATCCTCTCCCAGCCTGCGCTGGTTGACAACCGCCGTCCGGCTGCCTATGCTGGCCCGAGTTTCGATCATTCCGCCGTACGCGCATCCAGGAGAGCTGAACCATGCAGCGATTCTCAATAAAGTCCTGCTCACTCCGCATTTTTTCCCGCATCAGCCTGATCGCCTTTCTCGCTGGTTTCAGCGCCGCCTTCGCCCCCGCGCAGGAGCCGCTACGAACCCTCCTCGTCGATGTCGATCATCGGCCAGCCACCAGTCTCGACGGCAACTGGCACTACCTCGTCGACATGACCGGCAGAAGTCTCTACACCCCAACTGGCCAGATACGCGACAACGGTTACGCGCTCAATCAGCACCCGGTCATGGTGGGCGAACGCGGAGCCACGCAGGAGTATGACTTCGCCACGGCCCCGACGCTCAAGGTCCCCGGCGACTGGAACACCCAGGACCCGACGCTCTTCCGCTACGAAGGCGTGCTCTGGTACGAGCGCGACTTCACCTACCAGCCCAAGCCACATACGCGCACCTTCCTCCACATCGGCGCGGCCAACTACCGCTCGCATGTGTGGGTCAACCAGAAGCGCATTTGCGATCACGAAGGCGGATTCACCCCCTTCGATTGCGAAGTCACCGCCGCGCTTCATCCCGGTTCGAACTTCGTAGTCATTGCGGTGGACTCCACGCGAATTCCGGATGGCATTCCCGGCCCCATCACCGACTGGTATAACTACGGCGGCATCACCCGCGACGTCTCGCTGGTGGACGTCCCCGAAGCCTTCATGGATGACTTCGACGTTCATCTCAAGCCGGGATCGACAGATGAAATTGCCGGTTATATCCACGTGGAAGGCGCAACCGGCGAGATGCCCGTGACCCTGCGCATTCCCGAAGCCGGGATCGACACGACCTTGAAGACAGACTCGAGCGGCCGTGCGGATTTCGACGTCCGCGCAACCCAACTTAACCTCTGGTCCCCTGAGAATCCCAAGCTCTACAAGGTCGAAATGCAGGCCGGCCAGGACCACCTGAGCGACGAGATCGGCTTCCGCGATATCCGCGTCGACGGAACGCGCATTCTCCTGAACGGAAAGCCCATCTTCCTCTATGGCGTCAACGCACATGCCGAGGCTCCCTACCGCACCGGCCGCGTCGACTCCGACCAGGATGTCGCGGCCATCTTCGGGTTCCTCAAGGACCTGAATGCCAACTTCGTGCGCCTTTGCCACTATCCTCAGGACCAGCGCATGGAGCGCATGGCCGACCGTGACGGCATCATGATCTGGTCAGAGATTCCCATCTGGCAGCACATCGAGTATGACAACCCCGCGGTGTACGCCAAGGCCGATGCCATGCTCCACGAGATGATCCGCCGCGACCGCGATAAGGCCTCAGTCATTCTATGGTCGGTGGCCAATGAAACGCCCAACAACCCCGTTCGCACCGAGTTCCTTGAAAAACTCGTCGCCGAAGCCCACAAGCTCGACTCCACACGCCTGGTTACCGCTGCCCTGCTGCAACCCAACAATCACGGCACCACCAAGATCCTCAACGATCCGCTGGCCCAGGCTCTCGATGTCGTCGGCATGAATGAATACATCGGCTGGTACAGCTACACCCCGGAAGAGGCTGACAACGTGAAGTTCGAACTGCCCCAGAAGCCGGTCATCATCAGCGAATTCGGCGCCGAGGCAAAAGCCGGCAATCACGGCCCCAAAGACCAGCGCTGGACCGAGGAGTTCCAACTTGACTTCTACCAGCACAACTTCAAAATGCTTTCCCAAATTCCGCAGGTTCGCGGATACGCGCCGTGGGTGCTCATGGACTTCCGCTCGCCCACACGCAATATTCCCCTGCTTCAGGACGGCTTCAATCGCAAGGGGCTGGTCTCAGAGGACGGGAAGAAAAAGCTCGCCTTTACTTTCATCCAGCAGGTTTACAAGAACCACACTTACGGCAAGGCGCAGTAGCCAACCGCTTGTCGCTGTCAAATCAACGGGCTGCCGCCGCTATGCACGGCAACCGGCGCGGGCCCATAGCAGAGAGGCCCATACACGGTCCGCCTTGCACCGCACGTGGAGACAGAAAAAGCCCCGGCCAATCTTCCGGCCGGGGCTGAATTGTCTTTATCGATTCGTTCGGTTGTTTGTTGGGATGCCGCACTGGCCCTATTTAAAACTCCAGTCGCAACGTCAGCTGGATCTGGCGTGGTGAGTTGTGCGACGACAGCATGTTTTCAATACCATCGCTGCCGCTTGGGTTGTTGTAGCCCTGATCATTCAAGGCGTTAAAGGCGTCTGCATTGAGGCGCAGACGCGCGCTCTCGGTGATCGGAAAGACTTTGAAGATGGAAAGGTCAGCCGTGTAATTGAACGGTCCATTCAGGAAGGTCTTTCCCCACGGATTGACGTTGCGTGGACCTGGCGAAAAGCCTTGAATATCCGAGCTCCCGTCCAGCAGGTTCACTTGCACGTCGTTGGTGTTGTAGTACTTGTCCTGCGCCTTGCCGCAAGTCGTAGCAGGGTTGTAATTGGTGTTGATCGGCTGGGAGTAAGGCGCCCAGTTGGCAGGCAGCCCACTGACAACCGTCGTGCACCCGCTCGAAGGCAGATTTGACGGCGCAATGTAGCCGTTGAACCACTGGAATGCCTCGATGCACTGGCCGCTGCGGCAGTCTGTGACCTTGTGTGCGTGCTTGTACACGTGAATTGGACTCGTCGGCCCCCAGTTTCCATTTCCTACCTGGAAGTCCTCGGAGACGATGTTTCCATCGCCGGCAATCTGGAAGCCGCCAACCAGTTCGTTCAGGAAGCGATTGGCATTGCCCAGGAACCTCTTGCCACGTCCGAAGGGCAGGTCGATGATTCCGTTGAATTGGATGTGGTGCAACGGGATTGCCGTATCAATCTGGTAATCCTCGTAAACATCCAGGTTATGCCAGTAGGCATACGACACCGCGCCTGCCGGCCGTGCTGGAGGCATATTGGGCGTGAGGATCGGTGACGAATTGGGCAACGGCGTCATCGTGCCCTGCCCAGAGTTGACGTAATCCTGGGCGGTATACAGCGTACCGTCGCGGAAGTAGTTGCCACCCACGCGGAAAGGCTTGGACCAGACATAGAAGATCTGGTATGCAACTCCGTTGTGGAAGAGCCTTTGGTAGTTCACCTGCAATGCGTTGTCATTTGACCAGCCACTCTTCTGGTCCAGAGTCATGCCGCCCCAGGTTACCTGGTCGTACGGTCCCAGCGCGGTGTTCTGATAGTCAGGCTGTCCGATGACCTTTCCTTTGGGCGGAATGATGCCGGTCAGCATCTCCCACGCATAGCCCGAATAGTGGTTGTTGAAGAAATACTCCTGGTCAAGGTTGGTGCCGTGGGTCCACAGCCAGGTCAACCGTAGCGCGGAGTTGCCTTTCAGCGGCTGCTCAACGGTGAAGTTCACCTGCGTAACAAAGTCAGGTGGCTGCTTCGGGTTGAGCGTATAAAGACCAATGCCCGGCAGAAAGGCGGTGGCTGAAGTGCTATCGACGACGTTAGTGCTGTTGACGCCCATCACCACCTTCTGCGGATTCCGGATCAGGTAATTCTGAACCCCGTCAGGAGACTGCGCCGCAAGACTGTAGTTCTGGGAGTAGGTCGAGGTGAATGGTCTGTTCTGCACGATCGGCTTGATGGTGGTGCGCACCGGAATGGGATAGATGTATCGTCCGTAGGCGCCGCGAATCACCGTGCCGTGTCTGCCGCCGAAAGGCTGATAGGCAAAGCCCACGCGCGGGTTAAAGTTGAGGTTGTAGTTGTACATCAGCGTGCTCGGCAGGCCAGCTTGAGCCGGCGTCTCAAACTTGACGCCAATGTTGGTCATGTTGGTGATAATTGCTTGCGTCGTGTAGCCTTCTGAGATCAATTTCTGCGGCGTGCTGGCCAACACCTCAGCATGGTTCTTCAGGTCGAAGGCATTCATCGTGCCGTACTTCAGCCAGGTCGACGGATGAGCCTCATAGCGCAGGCCCAGGTTCCAGGTCAGGTTCCGCGTCATATGGTAGTTGTCCTGGAAGTAGGCGTCGAACTCCATGTCGTGGAAGTGCTCGTAGGGCGGTTCGAGATTGACGGAGTAGTAATTGGCGGCGCCCAGGAATGCATCACCGTTCTGGTTACCAGTACTCGGAAGACCGCCGTAATTCGTTCCGGTCGAAGTATTGTAGAGGCTCGTCGCCTGAGTGCTGAATTGGTTGTCGTCGGCGTACTCGTCGGGCAGGTAGCCGAAACGCTCATGCCGATAACGGCCGCCGAACTGCAATTGATGGCGTCCGATCGTCTTGGTCAGGTTCTCGTCGAGGTTGGTGACAAGCTGGCTCAACCCGTAAATGAACTGCGTACCATCGATGGGGTCAATCAGCCGGCTACCGTTCTCACCCCACCGGGGGAACCCGCCTTCACCAAAGTTATTGGGCAGGCCCAACTTCTTCTCAAAATTGGCAAACGGTGTGCCGCCGGCGTAGTTGTGCTGGCTGAACCACTGATTGCTCAGAACTGTCTCAGAGAAGAACGTGGGCGAAAAAACGTGAGTAAAGCCAAGAGCGCCGGCAAAGGTCGCCGACGGGTTATAGGCCTGGCCAGTCGCATTCTGGGGGAAACCATCGGCGCCGCCCAGCGCGGGCTCGTTCACTGGGTAATTCCGCAGTGCATGCGAAACCGCGACATTGCTGTTGTACCGCAGATACGCCCGGTTGTTTTCGTTGAAGACCTGGTCGAGGCGGAAGGTCCACGTAGGAATGAGAGTGAAGTTGTTATTGGGCCCCTGCAGGTTCGGCTCAACGAGCGGGTCCTCGGTGAGGTTCGGCATCGGGGTGATGTCGTTGATGAGCTTCATCGTTGGAGACTCGCGGCCAGCGGGAATCACGTTGCCCGGGAACGGATCGCGGCAGTACGGATTGGCGGCGCCTGTCGCGGGGCAATTCGAAGCGCTCCTCGTCGTTGCCGGATCATAAAGGATGGGCTTGGTCGCGAGGTCGGACAACGCGCTGAAGTCGCCTCCCCGCATTGCCTGCGTGGGCACGTGAAAGAGGTCACTACTGGCACTGGCCAGAGAGTATCTTTCATAGGCCAGGAACCAGAAGCTCTTGTCTTTCCCATTATAAAGATGGGGAATCATAATCGGCCCGCCGGCAGAGGCGCCGAACTCATTACGAATGTACTTGGGAGCGGAAAAGTTCGACGGATTCTGGCGCACCTTGGCGATTCCGATGGCGTTGTTACGTGCCGTCTCAAACATTGCACCGTGCAGCTTGTTGGTGCCCGATTTGGTGGTAACAATCGCCGTGCCCGGCTCGGTATATTGTGCGCTGGTGTTGGTGGTTTCCACCCGCACTTCCTGCACCGCATCGGGATCAGGTGTGGAGACGCCCGACATCATGCCGCCGAATTGCCGGTTGGTCAACGGAGCGCCGTCGGCAACATATTCCAGAGCCTCTCCCATCAGGCCGTTGGCGCGTTGGCCGCCGCCTTCCAGACCGGGGGTCGTCTCTCCGGCCAGAGTGAGCAGGTTGCGGCCGTTCATGGGCAATTGGTTGATTCGCTGGTTCTCCAGGGTGGATGCAATCGTTCCATTATCGGTTGTGGTGAGCTGGACGGCGTTTGCCGCCACCTCAACCTGCTGCGTCACGGCCCCCGCGGTCATCACCGGATTAATGACAGCGGACTGCGCCACCAGAAGCTGAATCCTGGTCTTGTAGGTCTTCATGCTTGGCGCGCTGAACGTGACCGAATAGGTGCCCGCGAACAGACCCGGCACCTGATAAAAGCCGACACCGTTGGATTTTGTATCGGTCGACACATTGGTCGCGGTGTTAACAACATGGATATTGGCTCCCGGGATCACTGCCCCGGTGGAATCGGCCACTGTGCCCTGAATCGCTCCGGCGCCGCTTTGCGCGAACGCGGATGGAAGGCAAAGCGCGACTCCCAAGGCGGCCGCAAGAGCGAACAGCAGGACAGCCCACCGTCGTGAAGTATGCGCTGGACAACCGGCAAAACTCCTCATGAATTCTTCCTCCTGAAAGCTGGTGGTTATCTGTGTTTGTGAAGTGTGTTGGTATCTTCGCTTATGTTTCGTTCATGTTTGGGAGCAGATCCGCTCTCAATCCTCAAGACTTGCAACCCCAATGCTCTACTGCGCCGGGTAGAAAGTTCCCTTCAGGAAGAGCTCGGCAATTTTCATAACCTGCGGACCAGTCCGGCCTCCTGCGATTCACATTGCCCTCACAGCGAAAGATTCACCCAAGGCGTCATCTTTCACCCCTTCGAGCCGTCGTGGAAAACAAGGTTCCACAGGCGGCATACCTCCTCCGCGCGCAAATTGGCAGCACAGGATCCAACCAGCTGGCTTTCGGACTGATAAATCTGCTGCCCATCGCCGTAGAGAGCGGGCCCGAATTGTGTGAAGTTGAATGACGATCTATTTTTAAAGCACTGGCAAGCAAGTGAATTTACAGTGATTCCTAAACCTGGCTTTGTCTTGCCAAGGCCAGCACGTTTGACACATCGCTTCGTGTCATCAAAATCTCTATATTTATGGAGGAGAGTCGTTCGATGAAGTCCTGTCCATTCTTTTCGAGCTTGTGATTTCTTTGATTTAGCAAAGATTTCTATTTCTTTCCAATTTTTCGGCATTTCCTGTTTTCAGAATCGGTGTCTTTCCTGCTCACTCACCGGAACTCCTGAGCGAGTCCGAGTATTTACAGTTAAATGAATCCGCCAGTGGGTTAAAATTTCCTTCTTTGAGCATGGGGAGGTCACCTAATAATTGGGCATGGAACCGCCAAGCACCGTCCCTCGAATGTTCTCGACGGTCGGGCAACCAAGAGCGCCTGGCTAGATTCCTCTTCCACGGCAGAGTGTGCGTTTGGCGTGGTCCCGGAGGCTCCATGCGCGCTCCACACGTACAGTTGTTCGCATTCCGGCTGTTTCTTCAGGCCCGCAAATGAGCGACCGGAGAGAGACGGCACCCTTTCTCTGAATCTTCCAATTCCTCACTTCCCAGGAGCCCCCGTGCGTCCATTCCTAAGCGCCTGCCGTGGCTCTGAAGCTGCGATGGATCATCGCAAGGTCGCAGTGCATCGCCAGCCCGCAGTGATAGCCTGAACATCGATGGCAGATTCATTTTCGGTTGATTATCTGGTTATGGGAGCCGGTGTCGCCGGGCTGCGCGCAGCCGTCGAACTGGCCCAAAGCGGCGAGGTTCTGGTTGTCACCAAGGAGGCGGTCGCCGAATCCAACACCCACTATGCCCAGGGCGGGATTGCCGTTGCCCTGGAGGGCCAGCGGGATGTTGCGCTGCATCTCGAAGACACCCTAAATGCAGGGGATGGAATTGTTTATCGCGCAGCCGCCGAAGCGCTCGTAAGCGAAGGCCCGGCGCGTGTGACGGAGCTGATCGAATGGGGAGCGCACTTTGACTGTGAGAGTGGTCAGTTGCTCCGTACGCGCGAAGGCGCCCATTCCCTGCCCCGCATCCTTCACGCGAATGGCGATGCCACAGGCGCTGAAATCAGCCGCTCTTTGGCCGCTTTCGCCCGCGTTCACAACCGCATCCGTTTTGCCGAGTGGACCATGGTCACCCGGCTCATCACCGACGGCGACACCGTGATCGGCGCCGATCTGGCCGGGGCTGACGCCCGCGCCTCTGAACGTAACTCGCGCCGAATCAACACAAAAGCCGTCCTCATTGCAGCGGGTGGCGCGGGCCAGGTCTACTCTGACACCACCAATCCCGCCGTGGCTACCGGAGACGGCATCGCTCTGGCTGCCCAGGCCGGCGCCGAATTGGCCGACATGGAGTTCTACCAGTTCCATCCCACCGCCTTTTCTTTGCCTGGAGCGCCGCGTTTCCTGCTCTCGGAGGCGCTGCGTGGCGAGGGAGCCTATCTCCGCAACGATCGCGGCGAGAGGTTCATGGAGGGATACCACCCGCTGCTTGAGCTGGCTCCCCGGGACGTTGTCGCCCGCGCTATTGCCCGCGAGGGCGTGGACCCCGCAGGGCAGCCAGGCTCAACGCGGCCTGTCTACCTGGACATGCGCCATATCCGTAACCTCGACATCCACCAGCGCTTTCCCGGCATTAGCGCCTTCCTGGCCAGGTACGGACTGGATTTGGCGCGCGATCTCATCCCCGTGCGTCCCGCGGCCCATTACCTGATGGGTGGCATTCGAACGGACCTGGCTGGCCGCACCAGCCTGCGAGGGCTTTATGCCGCGGGCGAGGCCGCCTGCACCGGCGTCCACGGCGCGAACCGCCTGGCTTCCAACTCGCTTCTGGAGGGCCTTGTCTTCGGCGCCCGCGCGGCGCGGTCGATTCTCACCGATAGCCTTTCGCTGGCTCGCGCTGAAGCCGAAAGCGCCGCATCTTCGCAGATGTCTCCCGACGAGGAAGCGTGCGTTGAAGACCAGATCTCCCGGCTGCAGGCCGCAATGTGGCTGTACGCCGGACTGCTCCGCGAAGAGGCCGCGCTGCGCCAGGGCATGACCGCGCAGGCAGCCTGCGCGGAAGTCCTGGCCGGGATTGCCGCCCGGGGCAAGAGCAGCCGTCGCCTTTCAGAGGCGCAGGCCCTGTGCCGTGTTGCCCAGGCCATCCTTCACGCGGCACTGGCGCGGAGAGAAAGCCGCGGAGCGCATTTCCGCAATGATTTCCCGCATCGTGATGATGCAAGTTATCAGAAACACTCTATCCTCGGAAATGATGGGCGAATCAGGTTTGAGGGCTGGTAAAGAGCGGCTTGCACCATAGAACCCCAATCCCCACACATCCTTATCGCCTTCTAGCACGTCCAAGTAATTCAGGCGGGAGATGAAGCTCATTTTTCTCATCATTCCCCGTGAGGTGACGGTTGCGAATCCCTGGTATTCTCGAGTCCTGGGGTAAGGTTCTGAGAGGCCATACTCCAATTCTGTCGATCGAGATCACACGCGAGTGCCCCCTCCACTGCCCAGGTTGCTACGCGTATGGGTCGAACCACCTGGGTGGTGAGGTAACTCTGCGAGAGTTAAGCGACAAGCGCGGTGACGAGCTGGTCGCGGGTGTTCTGGGCCTGGCCGACCGTCACAAGCCACTACATATCTCGCTGGTCGGCGGCGAGCCGATGGTGCGGCATCGCGAACTGAGCCGGATCCTGCCTGAGCTGGCCAGCCGCAGCATCTTCACCATGGTCGTCACCAGCGGCGTCATTGCCATCCCCGCCGAGTGGATGAATCTGCCCCACTTTGTCCTGGCCGTCTCGGTCGACGGTCTGCCTGAACACCACAATGTGCGCCGTCATCCCGCCACCTACGAGCGCATCCTTTCCAACATAGCCGGGCGCAAGGTGAACATTCACTGGACGATCACCGCGCAGATGCTCGGACGCCCGGATTACCTCGAGGAGTATGCGCGTTTCTGGAACGAGCGCGAAGAGGTTCACAACATCTGGGTCAGCCTGTACTCGCCGCAGCGTGGCGAGGAAAGCGCCGAGCGGCTGAACCCGGAGCAACGCGCGTTTATCGCCCGCGAACTACCCCGCCTCTACCATCTCTATCCCAAGCTGCTCACTGCGGAAGGTTACGTAAACGCGCTGCTGCATCCACCCGAATCGCCGAAGCAGTGCACGTTTTCGCGGCTTTCGAAGAATTACTCCGCCGATTTGCGCACGCGCGTCGAACCCTGCGTCTTTGGCGGCAATCCGGATTGCTCGCAGTGCGGCTGTTCAGCCAGCGCCGTGTCCCACTGGATCAGCGAGATGCGGCTTGCTGGTCCGCTGAAGGGAAAGCACCTGCTGCGCAGTTCAATGCGCATCGGAAATGCCATGGCCCGCTTTCAGGGTGTTCCGCAGCCGTCCTGGCGGGAGCGCGAACGGGCAGGATCGGAGCCTGAGCCGGAGTTAGTGCAGATTTCGATGGACTGAGGCAGGGATCAGGGATCCAGCGAAAGAATCGGCACAGAAGCCAACCAGACTCGCTGCAAAAGTTACGCGGCGAGGAAGGAGCAAGGGGAAAATCCAGGCGTCACAACGAAAAATTCCGGTCATTGACCGCCCTGATCTCTGACCCATGATCCCTATGCCCTGTTTTCCACCATCCACGACGCCAGCGCGCACACCCCCAGGATCGCGCCAATCACTGCCAGCGAAAGCGTAATCGGCACCTCAATCCAGTGCGCAGTCAGCATCTTCAGCGCTACAAAGGCCAGTAGGACTCCAAGGCCATAGTGCAGGTAGCGAAAGCGGTCCAACAGCGAAGCCAGCGCAAAGTAGAGCGAGCGCAGCCCCAAAATGGCTGCGATGTTCGACGTGTACGCCACGAAGGGATTGCGGGTGACAGCCAGAACGGCGGGGATGGAATCGACCGCAAACATCACGTCCGTCAATTCGACGGCCAGAATCACCGGCAGCAGCGAACCATCCGGCGGCTGCATGCGGCGAATCCACCCCGGAATCGCCGCGTGGGCCGATCCGCCGCGCACCAGCCGCCACGCCGCGTAGAGCAGGATCAGGCCAAAGACCCAGGTAATCCACTCGAAGCGGCGGATCAGGGTCACGCCGGTGGCGATAAAAATGGCGCGCAGCACAACCGCGCCAGCCACTCCCCACAGCAAGGCATAGTGCTGGCGGCGCTCGCTGATGTGGAAGCCGCTAAAGATCACCAGGAAGACAAACAGGTTGTCGATGCTGAGCGAGAGCTCAATGGTGTAGCCAGCCACGAACTCCAGAGCCGGCTGGCGCCCATGCGCGACAGCAATCCAGATGGCAAAACCCGCCGCGGCCACGGCCAGGACCCCCGTCCAGAGCCACGCAACACCATGGGGATGCCGCGTCTCGTGGCGCCGGCCGGGAAGCAGCGAATCCACCATAAGCAGAAAAACAACCGCCGCATGAAAACCCGCCCACCAGAGCCAACTTGCGCCCGCGATCATACTATGGATGCTACAGCACCGCGGCGGAACGCCATCGAAAACTCACTGTCCGCCCGCCACTTCTTCCCACCCTCCCGCATCTTTAACCCAGAGAGCAACTCGGAGAAAGAGGCTCGCAGAGTGAAGGATCCGATCAGGTCGGGAGAAGAAGGAGAAGGTGTAGCGATGAGCCCGCGTCCCCGTGTAGTCATCGTGGGTGGAGGCTTTGCCGGCATTCATGCGGCTAAAGGCCTTGCCGGGTTGCCTGTTGACGTCACTGTAATTGACAGGCGCAACCACCATACCTTTCAGCCGCTCCTCTACCAGGTGGCGCTGGCGGTGCTTTCCCCGGCGGATATTGCCCAGCCGATTCGTTATATTCTCCGCCATCAGGCAAACACCCAGGTCCTGATGGATGAGGTGGTTGAAGTCGATATCCCGGCGCGGCGAATCGCCCTGGCGAGCGGCGCCCGCCTCGACTATGAGTATCTGGTGCTGGCCACCGGGGCCACGCACTCCTACTTTGGCAAAGATGAGTGGAGTACGTTCGCCCCCGGGCTCAAAACCATTGAGGACGCCATCGAGATTCGCCGCCGGGTGCTGCTGGCCTTCGAACTGGCCGAGCGGCAGATGGTGGAGCATGGCTGGCACGCGCCGCTGAACTTCGTGGTAATCGGCGGCGGGCCCACTGGCGTGGAACTGGCTGGCGCCATCAGCGATATTGCCCAGCTTTATATGCGCCACGACTTCCGGCACATTGATCCGGCCAAATCGCGGGTGCTTTTGGTGGAGGGCTCGCCGCGCATACTTGGCGCATATCCTCCGGATCTCTCGGCCAAAGCTCAGGCCTCGCTGGAGAGGCTGGGTGTGGAGGTCCAGACCGGCAGGCACGTCACCGGCATCGGCCCCGGCTGGGTGCAACTGAACAGCGATGACGGTGATCTCCGCCTCGACGCCGCCGTCACGGTTTGGGCTGCCGGCGTCCAGGCTTCGCCACTCGGCAAGCTGCTGGGCGCACCGCTCGACCGCCGCGGCTGCGTCTACGTCAGCGACCATCTCAATCCGCCCGGCCTGCCGGAGGTCTTTGTTCTTGGCGACCTGGCCCACCTGGAGCAGGACGGCCGCCAGATTCCCGGCGTTGCCCAGCCTGCCATGCAGATGGGCGACTACGTGGCCAAAGCGCTGGCCGCAGACTTGTCCGGCAAGCCCCGCCCGGCCTTTCGCTACTTCGACAAGGGCGACATGGCCACCATCGGCCGCATGGACGCCGTGGCCCGGGTCTCGTGGCCGTTCAAAGGACACATCAGCGGCTTCCCGGCGTGGATTACCTGGCTCACGGTACACATCTTCTTCCTGATCGGTTTCCGCAGCCGGCTCTCCGTCTTTGTCGCCTGGATCTGGAACTACTTCACGTTCACACGCGGCGCGCGGCTCATCACCGGCAACCAGCAGTTGCCGGGATGGCAGAACCTGACCGCCGAAGGGCAGAGACAGCTGGAGCCTGGCTCGGAATCCCTCACAAGACAGGATTAAGCTCAACGATTTCTTAAATTTAGAGTTAGAGATCGCGCCCCTGGCCCCTTCGGCGGGCGCGGTCCCCTGCCGCAATACCTGCGAAAGGCCGCCATCCTCATGAAAGCGGTCCTGTTACAAGCCCCTATGTCCTCCATCACAGACATAATCTCCTGAATGGGCCCAAAATGCGCCAAAAACCGGGATCCAAATTTTGAGCGGAACTGGATTCTTGTGCTTCGGCGCTTCAACCGCCCGACGGCATTTTCCGCCGCGGGAGTGCTGTCACCGTTGCGGCAAGACAAGCGCGAGAGTCGTGGAGCCGCTGAAAAGCCGGCGCCGCACGTTGGATGCGCGGCACGACAGGAGGAAGGGAGCATATGACGAGCCTCAAGATTGTTCTCGCTGCAATACGCAAGCGGGGTTTCAGAGTATCCGCCCAGCACATCCTTGACGCGCTTCTGGACGCGCTTTTGAGCCATTCAAGAATGGTGCTGAAAAAATGCGCCAGCTTCCCGCTGTGCGCGAGCCGTGCGTCCCGCAATTGGTTTCCGCGGAAGCAGAGACAGGCATTTCCAGCGTTACCGGTTTTGCTCTGCCTGTTTGCGGCCCTGGCTGGTTGCCGCGGCGTCTCCCTGAATCCGGACCCAAGCGCCGACATCGCGCCGCCTCAACTGTTCATGTTTTCACCGCTGCCAGCGCACGGTCCCGCGGTGGGGATCACCGCCGTGCGTGTCGATCTGGGGCGCCGTCTTTATTACGACACCCACCTTTCGGTAAATAACTCCATCTCGTGCAATGACTGCCATCAGCTTGCAAAATATGGCGTCGATCCGGGCAAGGCTGTCTCGGAAGGGCACAACAAAATGCCTGGAGGCAGGAACTCGCCCACGGTTTACAACGCGGGGCTTCAATTTGCCCAGTTCTGGGATGGCCGCGCTGCTACCCTGGCCGCGCAAGCCTCGGGACCGATGATGAATCCGGTGGAGATGGGCATGCCCGGTCCCGGCGCAGTGCTGGCGTACATTCATTCGAATCCCGCTTATCTCAAGGCATTCCGGCAGGCATATCCGGACGTCAAGGATCCGGTCGTCATGGAGAACGTAACCGATGCCATTGCCACCTTTGAGGAAGGGCTTTTAACACCCAGCCGCTGGGATGAGTACCTGGAAGGCAACACCAGTGCCCTCTCTGACCATGAAAAAGAGGGGCTGCGCGTCTTCCTGCGCTCGGGTTGTGCTGCCTGCCATGCCGGTACGGCGATGGGCGGCAACTCCTATGCGCAGCTGGGCGCATATCGCAACTGGCCCGACCAGAAGTCGGACCCCGGACGCTATGACGTGACCCGCCTGCCGCGTGACCGGATGTACTTCAAGGTACCGGTCCTGCGCAATGTGGCGGAAACCGGCCCATATTTTCACAACGGCCAGGTGAAGACCCTCGATGAAGCCGTGCGGCTCATGGGGCAATACCAGACAGGAGAAAAACTCAGCAGTGACGAAGTGAGCTCAATTGTGAGCTTCCTTCACGCGCTGACCGGAAATATCCCTGAGCAGTACATTCAGCCTCCTTCCGCAGAACCGCCTTCCAAAGCCGCAACAATACATCACCGGCAGCAACTACAGGCCAACCGCCAGACGCAATCCACTTCCACGGAGGGAGAGTAGCCATGCGCAGGATCATCTGGATTGTCGGAATTCTCGTTGTCGCGTTTCTGGTGGTGATGCAGTTCCGCCAGCCTGACTACAACCTCAGCGCGCCGAGTGCGAACGCCACCTTCGCCGCGCTTCACCAGCCTGATCCGGACATACAGAACACGCTGCAGCGGTCGTGCTATAACTGTCATTCCACTCAGGGCAAAATTCCCTGGTACGGCATGGTCTGGCCCACCTCGCAGCTTTTGCAGAATGACGTTCGCCAGGGCCGCGCCATGCTCGACTTTTCCAATTGGGACAATCTCAGTCCAGAGATGGCCCGCATCCGGCTGTTGAGCTCCTGCCGCAGCATGCGCGAGGGCAAGATGCCGCTGTGGTACTACCGGCCGCTGCATCCGGGCACTGCGCCCACGCCCGGGGAAATCGATGCATTCTGCGCCTGGGCACAGGCCCTGCCCACCGAACCAAACACGGCGCAACTACGCTGAGTGCGCCGCGATGACGGAAATGGAGTGCGCACCGGACCGGTCGGGTAAACTGTTAGAGAAATGCTCGACATGGGATTTGTCCGGGGCAACCTGGAATTGGTAGAGGAAAAACTGCGCGCGCGCGGGGCCGATCCCGGAGCGCTGCTGGGGGATTTTCACTCTCTCGACAAGAGCCGGCGCGAGGCCATCACGCAGTCCGAGCAACTGAAGGCGCGCCGCAACGAGCTGAGCCAGCAGGTCGGCGCGCTGAAGAGGGCCGGGCAGGATGCCACGGCTCTGATGGAAGAGACGCGCGCCCTGAAGGATAAGCTCGATGAACTGGACAAGCGAGCCGCTACTCTGGACGAACAGATGCGGCAGGCGCTGGCGCGCGTTCCCAACCTGCCCCGCAACGAAGTGCCCGCAGGCGCATCGGAAGCCGATAACGTTACCGTAAAGACCTGGGGCAAAAAGCACGAACACGCCTTTGAGCCCAAACCTCACTGGGAACTCGGCGAGGCGCTGGGGATTCTCGATCTGGAGCGCGCGGCCAAGCTGAGCGGAGCGCGCTTTGCCGTCTACATGGGCGCGGGGGCTCGGCTGGAACGGGCGCTCATCAGCTTCATGCTCGACATGCACACGCGCAGGCACGGCTACACCGAGGTGCTGCCGCCCTTCATGGTCAACAGCCGAAGCCTCTTCGGCACCGGCCAATTGCCCAAGTTTGCCGAGGACCTGTTCCGCTGCTCGGATGCCGACGCTGACGCCGCCTCGCAAGGCGAGTACAAGGACAACGACCACTGGCTGATTCCGACCGCCGAAGTGCCGGTCACCAATCTTTACCGCGATGAGATTCTGGACGACGCGAAGCTCCCGATCTCGCTTGCAGCCTATACGCCCTGCTTCCGAGCCGAGGCCGGCGCCGCCGGCAAGGATACACGCGGCATCATCCGGCAGCACCAGTTCCAGAAGGTGGAGCTGGTCAAGTTCACCCGGCCGGAGGAGTCCGACGCCGAGCACGAGAAGCTGACCCGCGATGCCGAGGAGATTCTGGAGGCACTGGGCCTGCCCTACCGCCGGGTCTTGCTGTGCACCGGCGATACGGGCTTTTCGTCGGCCAAGACCTACGATCTGGAGGT
>JAJZAL010000351.1 GCA_021799405.1 Acidobacteriota bacterium | reverse complement strand
CTGCTCCCAGGTGAACTGACTCGCCCGCAGAACCGTCCGGTCCTCCGGCTCCGAGAGTCGCCGCTCCTACAGGAGCTGGCCAACGGCATCCTGCGCAAAGCTCACCGACTAAAGCCGATCCAGGTCTGAAATCGCAATCTTCACGCCGGATTCAGGTAATACAGTCCGCTCAGGAGAGTGACCACGGAAGCCGCGAGCACAGGAATCCAGAATTCCGCTCGGAGGAAATACCAGGCGATGGCGATGCTGAAGATGGTTCCAATGATGAGCGAGGCTGCGGAAACCTTCTGCGCGACTCTCGCTCCCTGGCCATCTTCTTGCCTGGCGGGACGCAGCCAATAGCTCAACGGCAACATCGTCCACCTGCATAGGACCTGCGCGGAGACAACGAACGCCATCCACCGGCTGAGTGGAAGCGTGGCTAGAAGAATCAACCGTGCTGCGATGGAAAGAATGAGCGCCAGCGTTCCGTAGCTGCCGATGCGGCTATCGCGCATAATCGCGAGCACCTGCTTGCGGTCCCATCCTCCGCCAAAGCCATCGGCGGCATCGGCCAGACCATCTTCGTGCAATGCTCCCGTCACGAGAATAAAGAAAACCAGCGCCAGCAATGCCGTAAGAGGACGACTCAGATGGGATGAAAGAAGATGCGACGCAACAGACGCAATCAGCCCGATTGTCAATCCAACAATTGGGAAAAACTTCGCCGCCCGCGCTAGAGCACTTGGATGGAATTGTACCGTTGGCAGCGGCAGGCGGGTCATGAACTGGAACGCAACTTGGAAATCCAGAAAGAACTGCTTCATGCCTCCGCCTCGCTTACTCCAGCAGAAGCAAAGGTTGCCATTTTGCTATAGAGGTGCAGTGCGGACTCGATGATGGGCATGGCCAGAACCGCGCCGGTGCCTTCGCCGAGACGCATCCCGAGATTGAGGACCGCGGGGATGCCGATGTATCGGAGAAGGTGGCGGTGCCCTGGTTCCTCAGAGCAATGTCCGGCGATAAGATAGCCCTTAATGTGTGGCGCCATCGCATAGGCCAGGGCAGCCGCGGAAGTGGAGATGAAGCCATCGCAAACGATTGCCTTGCGAAAACTGGCCGCGCCCAGGATGAAACCGGTCATCGCCGCAATTTCAAGGCCTCCGACGCAGCGCAGGACATCGATGGGATCTGGGATGGGCTTTGGCTTTGATACCGCATCGGGAAAATGCCTCTTCAGCGCCTTCCGAATAATATGCAGCTTGGTGTTCCTGCCAGCAGCATCGAGGCCTGCGCCACGTCCGGTGACGTTTGCAATCTGTTGGCCGGTAAGCATGGCGGTAATTGCGCTCGCCGCGGTCGTGTTCCCGATGCCCATCTCTCCGACGGCGAGCAGATCCTGGCCTCGATCGTTCGCCATGTGCGCCACATGGAGACCCACTTCGAGGGCGGATGATAATTCTTCCGGACTCATTGCGGGTTCGCGGAGCAAGTTGCGGCTGCCGTAACGCACTTTTGCGCTATGCAGTGCGGCCACCGCGCTGAAGTCCGCATCCACGCCAACATCCACGACAGTCAGATCCGCCTGCTGCAATCGCGCCAGCACATTGATCGCGGCACCCCCATCAAGAAAGTTCTGGACCATCTGTGCGGTCACTTCTCTTGGATATGAGCTCACGCCCTCGCAGGTGACGCCGTGATCAGCAGCGAAAACATAGACGCCTTTCTTCAACTGCAACTGGATAGTGCCTGAGCGGATTGCATATATCTGGGCTGCGAGCGGCTCCAGCCTTCCCAGGCTGCCAAGCGGCTTGGTGAGACTATCGAGACGGCTGCGAGCCTGGTCAAGGTAACGGGGATCGGGCGGCACGATCGCCTCCAGTGTTTCGGCGAGGACTGGAAGCACCTTCATATGACGGCGTCCTTTCGCAGCGTCCTGCGGGTAACGAGCATTGGCTGCTGTTGTGGCGGGCAATTGAAAGCGCGCTCCAGTATCTTCGGCCTGAGCACGTCCATTGGACTGCCATACAGCAGAGGTTGATTGGGACTGAGCAGGAGAACAGATGAGAATGTTCCCGCGATCAATTGCAGATCGTGCATGGCCGCCAGGATTGTGACGCCATTGGCATTCAAAGAGCGAATCAATTCCAGCAGTTCTAGCTGGCGTCCGATGTCGAGGTTCTGCGTCGGCTCATCAAGCAGCAGCAGTTGCGGTTCCTGGGCGAGACCGAGCGCGATTTTCACTCTCTGGCGTTCGCCACCACTGAGTTGATTGAAGATGCGATGACGCAGCCCGCCCACATCGGCCAGTTCGATGGCCTGTTCGACTGCATCCCGATCTTTTACTTTCATCACCCCAAAGAGGCCGAGGTATGGTGTCCTGCCCTGCTCGATGATCTGCTGGACAGTGAACGCAAACGGCACATCGACCTGCTGGGGAACCATCGCAACCAGTCGCGCCACCCGGTCTCGACGAAGGTTTTGCAGTTCATGCTGCGCGAGCAATATACGGCCTGCGGAAGACGGGAGCATGCCGGAGGCGAGCCGGAGCAATGTTGTCTTGCCGATTCCGTTGGGGCCGATCAATGCGGTGCAATCACCGCGCGGCAAGATAAAACTCAAGTCCGAGAAGATGGTGCGTCCTGCGTAGGAAAATGAAACTTCGGAAAAGTTAAGCAAAGGCGTCATAGGGCATACCCGCTTTTTGCGCGCCGCAATAGATACAGAAAGAACGGTCCTCCGATAAATGCCATCAGAACTCCGACTGGTATCTCGGAAGGCGCCACCAGCGTTCGGGCAAGAGTATCGGCGATGACCAGAAAAATGGCCCCGCCGAGCGCCGTGACGGGCAGGAGCCGAAGGTGGTCGGGCCCCATCACCATCCTTGCGAAATGAGGAACGATAAGACCGACAAAACTGATAAGCCCTCCCAACGCAACGGCAGCCGCGGCCAGCAGCGAGCCAGCCACAATAATGCCAATGCGGACATATTCAACGCGAAGCCCAAGTTGCCGCGCATACTCATCGCCCAAAGCCAGCGTGTTCAACTTGCGTGCGAGAGGAAACGAGCAGGCCAGGGCGAGCGCGATCATCAGCATTGTCACGGAGAGTTGCGTCCAGCGCGGGACGCCGATTGCGCCTCGGAGCCAGGATGCAAGCACGCGCATACCCAGCCCGTAGTCCTGATCCAGCACTTCCAGAAAATACGACGAGTAACTCAACATGGTGCTTACGGCGAACCCGGCGAGCAAGAGCGTCACCACCGGGGCCTGGCCGTCAACTCTGGCCAGCCAATATACAAGAGCGATGGTAAGCAGCGATCCAGCGAACGCCAGAATTGCTGTGGCGCTGAAGCCGAGCCACGAAAGCTGCGGCACGATGAACATACCGACAGCGGCGCCCATCACAGCGCCACCTGAAGAGCCGATGACATACGGATCGGCCAGTGGGTTGCGAAACAGGCCCTGAAACAGAAGGCCGGCTACGGAGAGCGCGGCCCCGACAAGCGCACCGGCGAGGATTCGTGGCAGGCGTATTTCAAAAAGGATCACATGCTGCTCACGCGAGAGCGCCTGATGGGCGAGCATGGCGTTCAATACCGCTTGAGGCGGCACTCGCACCGCGCCAACGGCGATCGAAAAGAGCATCGCAACCAGTAGAAGGACGAGCAACGCGGAGACGATCAGACCTAGGTGACGGCGAGCGGCCTTATCGCCATGCACTTGAGCGTCGATGGGGCAATCCGCTACCACAGCTTCCACGACTCACCTCCGAAAGTGAAATTGATCCCGGACCGAAAGGTGAATGGTAGTACCGGATATCCAAATGCCTCGCTGGTTTGCTCGCTCAACAGGTTTTGAAAACTGCTGTACACGTTCAGGAGATGACTGACCTGATAGCCGCCGGAGAAATCGAGCTTCTGATAGGCTCCATCGAGGTTGCGATTGGGAAGGAGCAGGCTGTTCCCTCCATTCGCATCGGATGAGATAAAGTCGCTGTCATCGCGTCTGCCCACGAGTGTTCCCGTCAACAATGCGGAAAAACGGGAATGGTTGTAGCCCAGGCCAAAGTATCCGGTGTGTGGCGCCCGGCGAAATGGACGTGCTCCGATCAGTGGTGTGTCGATCCCAATGGGCATGGTTGGGAAGTTCGGATTGAAGCTTGGACCGATCGCATCGCTTGAGAACGACCGCTGGACAACGGCATCCAGATATGTATAGCCGCCACGGGCAAACCAACCATGCCCGAGATCGTATTCGATTTCAGTCTCAACGCCTTGGGCCCGAAACGCCTGCGAATTCACAGTTGCACCGAACGTAGCCAGATCCACGACGGCAGCAGGTACACCCAGATCGAGCAGGCCTTGTTGCGGGATGTACTCGATACCGTTTGTGAACTCGTTATGGAAATAGGTGAGGCCGAGTCTGGCCTGTCCGTTGAAAAAGCCCTGATCAACTCCTCCGTCATACGTCCGCGAATACTCGGCCCTGATCTGAGACACGCCGTATTGCGAAATCAGTTGCTGTCCATTGGGAAGCGCCGCCAAGAGCGCATATCACGCCTGTCCGGTTAAAAGTCGAACAGAGTCAACTGGTTGGCGCAGAGGGGTAAGTCATGTTGGGAGTCGATCTGCTGAAGTGCCCGTAAAATGGGGGTTTTCTCGAACAGAGTCATGCTGAGA
>JAJZAL010000074.1:17722-20453 GCA_021799405.1 Acidobacteriota bacterium | reverse complement strand
TTTCCGGAATACCTGAAGGCGTGCGGCTACGTCGCCCGCCAGGTGGGCAAGTGCCACGTGGGCGAGGCGAAGTTCATTGACGCCTTTGGCGACAACGACCAGGCGTGGAATCGCTGGTCGCCGCCGGTCTTCGACGACGACGACTTTCTCGCCTACCAGCGCAGCCTCGGCGTCAAGCCGCAGAAGTACTCGCGCGAGATCGTCTTCCGCATGCAGGACCGCAGGACGCCGGGCAACTCGGTCGGCGGATGGGTCGTGCAGCAGGACGGCAAGCCCTTCCCCATGGAGGCACAATACAGCTACTACCTGGGCAAGAAGGCCATTGCAACAATCGAAAGCCTGCTGAGCAACGGGTCGATCGAGCACCATCCGATGTATCTGCAACTGGACTTTTTCGATCCGCACCAGCCGTTTTCGATTCCGGCCGGGTTTGAGGAGCGCGAACGCGAACTGCGCAGGATCATGACCGTACCGGAGTCCTGGCATACGGCCGAGCAGCGCAACTTCGAGCGCGCGCCGGACGAGCCGGAGATCATCGACATCTATCGCCGCTACTGGGGCATTTACGATCCCAAGACGCTGATCGACTATCGCATCGCCTACATTCTGCAGATGGAGCTGGTCGATCATGTCATCGGCATGGTGCTGGCGCGGCTCAAGGAGCTGGGCCTGTACGACAACACGCTCGTCGCCTTCATCTCCGACCACGGCGAGATGGACGGGCGGCGCGCCATCGTGGACAAGGGGGTCTACCTTTATCCGGACATCGTGCGCGTGCCGATGGTGATGAAGCTGCCGGGCAACGCGTCGCGCCAGCACGCCACGGTGAGCGCGCCGGCATCGCTGCTGGATCTGTCGCAGACGATTCTGGACTATGCCGGCATCCAGCCCGAGGCCAAGTTTGACGGCATCTCGCTGCGGAAGGCGCTGGAGACCGGCCAGGGCGAAGAGGAGCGCACGCTGCTGTTCTTCGGCGGCTGGCACGTGGGCGTCAACTTTGATTGCGGCATCCAGAAGCGCGCCGCCGACGGTCACCGCTATCTCTACTCCTACAACTGCACCTCGACGGTCGACGAGCTGTTTGACCTGGACAGCAACGATGCGGTCAATTTAATCGACAAGCCGGAATACGCGGCGTTGCGCAAGGAGATGATCCAGCACCTGGGCGCGGCGCTGCAGTCTGACCCGCGCTGGGTGGGCTACTGGGCCGAGTTCCGCATCGCCCGCGCCCAGGACCTGCCCAAAACCACAGGCGACATGCAGCTCTTCGCGCTGCCGGATTGAAGTGGGAACGGGAATCCGCAGTGATCACGAAAACGCGGGTGCCCCGGGTTCCGTCCGCCGCGCTTGCCCGCCGTGGCGGGGCGGAGAGACCTGGGAATCGCTAAACCCGGAAGCACGATTTCGACCAGTCAGAGAAGGTCAGCGCGAGCTGCGGCTCATGCGCGCTGCACGGCGCTTTTGCGCCCGCCATTTCAGGCCAAGCCAGGCCAGGCCAGGCTTCAGCGCTGCGATCCGGTTCGCCATTATGGAGCTTTACTCGATCGAGTGGAGTGCACGCGCAGGCCTCCGTCACTCCGTCGTTGATCGAGAATACCTGTCACCACGGCTGGTGCGGGACTCAGCCCAGGCTGCCTGGTTTGGTGCTTTCTGAGCGCCGGCGCGATTTTCTGAGTGAGCAATGATATATATTTCTGTATGAAACCATCGGGTTCCCGTTCTGGCAGTTGATCAGCGCAAAGCTGTATCTGCAAGGGAGAGTCACATAAAGTCTATGCCGTCCAACTCAGCATTTCGTGGCTGCATTACTCTTGTGTTGGAATCAACAAGCCTATGAAACAGATTCGAAATGTACGATGTGGTACATTTGCGCCATGACCTTCAGGAGCTTGGCGCTAGGTGTGGCGCTGCTGGTTCTGGTGCAAGGGGCGGTGTCTTCTTTTTGCCAGACCGGTGATTCTTCCTATGAACGCCGGTCAAACCCGACCGCATCCGGTATGGTTTCCAGAGGCACAAGCGACTCGGCTGCGAGTGCCGATAACGCGGGCGGCCCAGGCGACCTCGCGCCTCCTCATATCACCGTTGCCAATCCCCCTGCGCTTTCAGGGCTATGGTCCCTTCACGAGCGGATTTCCTGGATCGCCAACATCCTGCTCGCTGTTCTGGGATACGCGGGGATTCTACTCGCTCTTTCCATTCTGAAAGAAATCCAGCGGCAGACGAGATATGCGGAGACGGCGGCTGCCGCTGCGGCGGAGAGCGCTCAAGCCGCATTGTTGCACGCACAGGCTATTGTGCAGTCAGAGCGGCCCTGGATACTGATCGCGGCTGAGCCATCGGAAGGTGTAGAGAACAGTTTTGTGGTGACAGCCACCAATAGAGGGCGAACTCCCGCTCACATCGTTGCCCTGGCTGACGAGGTTAGAATCGAGGCGGATGAAGCGCGCCTGCCTAGCACCCCTACCTATGCTCACGGGGAGCCGAGCGCGCCGATGGTTCCGATCTATCTCCTTCCGGGCGAGTCGACGGGAATCAAGACATTTAGCCGCGGCGATGTAAGGGCGCTGTGTGCCACGGAAGAGAGATTCCAAAAGGTCGAAAACTGGGAAGAGAAGATATTTCTTTATGGCAAGGTCATTTATGAGGATTTGATTGCGCCTGCCGGCCAGCAGACCCATGAAACCGCCTGGTGCTGCTGGTATATTCATGGGCGCCAGAAGAGCGGTATGGT
>JAJZAL010000074.1:0-17712 GCA_021799405.1 Acidobacteriota bacterium | reverse complement strand
TATAACGCACACACATAATTCCATCCTGGAATGTTCCGGTTGTCACCTGAGCAATTCTGCTCCCCGTACAAGCCGAAGATGCAGCTTCCTGCGATTGCGGCCTGCCGCAAGAGATGGACGCGGCTTCAGAACCGCAAACTTCGTCATGCGCGCGCGAAGATCACGGAAATCGAATCGGAGTAGACGAGTTTCCAGCCAGGCATAAGGGCGAGGACATGCGCCACGGGCGATTGGCGTTCCAGTAGGCAGAAGCCAATCTTGTACTTGCGGAGCAGTGCGCGCGGATCGCTGCGCAGCATGGCCCAGTTGCCAAACTCGCCGAGCACGCCCGACCACTCGTAAATATCAGTACGACCGTCAATGAAGACCGGGTATTCGGGCGCTGCCCAAATTAAATAGCCCCCAAAGTCATAGGCATTCAGCATGGGACCGGCGAGATGACTCGACCGGAGGAAATCAACTGCCTTGACGGGGCTTTGCGCCGCAACCTGCGCTTGCAGATTGGCAGCGCTCGGAAAGCCAATCCAGAGGGCCATCAGGCAGAGCAGGATCATACCGGCGTTGGGGGCAATACGGTCTTTTGCGGCCTCGTAGTTCTCCCATGCGCCGGCAAGCTGGCGCGAGACGATGGGCGCGGCCAGGATGCCGAAGACGGGCAGCATGCGCTGATGGCTGACGGCAAGCCAGGTTCCCGCGGCAAGCAGGAGCAATTCGTCGAAATAAAGCTCGGCCCGGCGGGTGACAGCGAGAAGTAGGATCAGCAGCAGGACGGCCAGCAAAGCTACGCCGCGCGCTTCGGTCATGTTCAGCGGCGCCCACTCTTGTACGTTGACGACTAGCAGGGGCATCTTCAGCATGGTGTCAAACGGGTAGAGGATCTGGCGGATTCCGGCAGGGTTGAGAAGGAGCGCGGCAACAGAGATGCCGAGCGCAATCAGGAAGGCCCGGCGGCTGTTTTGAGGCCATGCTTCGGAAACGAGCGAGCCCACGCGGAAGCTGAAGAAGGAGGCGAAGGTGTAGATTCCCGCCAGGATCAGGCCGAGCATAAAAGAACCATGGCAGTTGATCCAGATTACGAAGATAGCGGGCAAAATGAAGAACCATCTGGCGTTGCGCGTGCGCCCAAGATGGATGATGCATAGCTCCACGATCAGCAACAGGTACGCGATCAGTTGCGGACGAAGAGAGAAGCCCTCGGTGGCGAAAAGCCACACAAGCATTGCGCCGGCGAAAGCAACCTTGAGATTGCCGGAGAAAAGGGCACAAAGGACGTAGCCGGCAATGACCTGACCGATCGCGAAGAAGCAAAGCCAGAACATGAGGCCGGAGAGTCCGGCACATCTGTAGGCGGCGTAGATGGTGACCTCGGCGAGCCACTCCTGTGGCACGAGTGACTGGTGGTGTGTGGTGAATGAAAATAAATCGGCGAGTGGTATGGCGTGAGTGGTCCAGATGACCTCGCCCATTTTGAGGTGCCACCAGAGATCGCTGTCGTCGAAGCGGTTTCTTACCGTCAAAAGCGCAAGGACTGCCAACAGGCAGATGAGCACAACAGGGAAAGATAAGACTCTCCTGAGAATCCGGAGGGTGACAGGCTCGGCCACACGGCCGGTGAGGGGAACGGGCTGGCTCAAGCCGACTCTGCCTCGTTCAGATTCTGTTCAACAGGCGCATCAGTTTCGGCCAGACGGATCAAACGGTGGAGATACGCACGGGAGATGCGCAGGCTGCGCGCCGCCAAAGTCTTATTGCCGTTATTCTCACGCACGGCCGCTATGGCCAGCCTGACTTTGTAGTCGCGCAACTGGCGCTCGAAGGAGCCGGCCGGCAGATAATCGCCAATCTCGACTACGCCTTCGTCGAAGCTGGAAGCATCCTCCTCTTCGCCTTCGATGCACAAGTCCTCTGCGCGCACCGTGGAACCAGGAGCGAGGATGATTGCTCTTTGAATCACATTCTCGAGTTCGCGCACATTACCGGGCCAGGCATAACTCTGCAGCATCTCCAAAGCCTCCCTTTCAATCCCGGTCATGTGCTTTTGAAAGAGTTCGGAGTAGCGGCGCAGGAAGTGTTCCGCGATCATGGGAATATCTTCCGCGTGTTCCTGGAGCGCCGGAGATTCAATGCGCATGACGTTGATGCGGTAGAAAAGATCCTGACGGAATTTTCCCTCGGCCACGAGCTTGGCCAGGTCGCGGTGGGTGGCGAAGATGAGGCGCGCCCGCAAGGGAATGAGTCGGCTGCTGCCGAGACGGCTGAACTCCATCTGCTGCAGAACCCGCAGCAGCTTGACCTGGGTATAGAGACTCAGATCGCCGATTTCATCGAGGAAGAGGGTGCCGTCTGCCGCTTGCTCAAAGTAGCCTTCGCGAGTTCCGACCGAGCCAGTAAAGGCGCCTTTTTCGTGTCCGAAAAGCTCGGCCTCAATCAGAGTTTCAGGGATAGCGCCGCAGGAAACGGCCACAAAGGGCCGGTCTTCACGGCTTCCGAGATTGTGAATAGCCCGGGCGATCAGTTCTTTTCCGGTCCCGCTTTGACCGGTTACCAGCACTGCGGCGTTGAGGCTGGCAACGCTACGCACCAATTGATACACGCGCTGCATGCGAGAACTGGATCCGATAAGCTGGCCACAGCGATCGAGCTCCCGGATCCAATCGGATGCGGAGAGGGGCTGTTCCTGCGGGAGGGGCCTGTTGAAGGCCCGGTTGAGCATGGCCTTCAGATCCCGAATGGAGGGCGGGCGGCGGCAATACCCAAAGGCTCCGTTGCGGACCAGTTGGAGCGCGGCCGAACGCAAACCATCGTCAGCCATGATGATGGCAGGCAGATTCAACCCGATCAGACGCCGGGCGCTTTCAACGCGTTCCTGCAAGGGGGCAAGATGGCAGGACAAATCCAGAATTAGTACATCGCACTCGCCTGCTCTGACAAGGCCATTCAACCCTGCTTCTTCCGATTCTCTCTGGATACGGTACTCTTTGCCGAGAGCCGACGAAAGAAGCTGGTGCAGCGTTCGATCATCAGAATAGAACCCGATCTTGATCATAGCCGAGCAATCTCTTTCTCGCGAGCCACATGCGGTGATGCTAAAGCGGCGGGTTTGTAGCTGAATCACTACAAGCTCCCAGGCCGGCTACAGCGCTTCCAAATTCCTGTTGCGTACGAACAGGTGCGATCGTGTTGGTGGCCTCAAGCCCGCGGCGGCTAACGGAAAAAATCCTGCCACACACGGGCTTAAAACAAACCTCACCGTTATGAGGTCGCACACACCTGGGGGAAAGGAGAGATGATAAAAGAGACACCCAGCGTCTCATAAAAGGCCCGATAGAGCATCGGCGTTTAATACACTTGTTTTGGCTTCAAAAGCCTTGCCGATTAGCTCGGGGAGACGAACCTTCTCCCTCGTGCAAAACACGTCATTTCGTCATGGCAGAACCATTTGCGAAAGATCCCTGAAGGCTTAAAATAGCAGAGCACTCTAATGGTTGCACGCTAATTTCGTCGCTAGGTCGTCATTATAATACTCATTGTCGCGTTACTTTAGTGCTATGTTGATTCGTTGGCTCTTGTCCGGACGGCAGGAATCGATTCGAAATTGCGTTTCCTTGGCGTACATCTGAAGCTAATTTTCCATCCGCGAACAGGTTCCGGGGATCCAATCCATGGATTCAAACGAGACCAACCCGCATGCGGAGTGTTGTCCGGGTTCAGGCTGGTTGCAATCATTGGTCTGTAGGACAGTACTCCAATCCTTCCTCCCGATGCTCGCCGCGCCGCATTCCATATATGAATGAGCTGGCCTAAGGAGAGCCCGGAATTTGAAGAGGGCCAACTTTCAGGCATGAGAGTGACTGTCTCCAGGCAGTAAGCAGCAATTGTTCATTGAAGCAGCTCTGCCGTGGTGTATACAGGGTAGTTCACTCCAGCGGCTTGCCCGTATACAAGTGTGTACACTAGGGGCATCTGGCACTGCTAAATACCTGAATTCCTAAATGTTTTCCTGCTTCCGGAGTTTGGCTGGATAATTGCTTAAGGGTAGGTATCCCTTGTGTAGCGGGAGAGAGGAGTACAGCGGATGCATTCGCTGGCCTGGTGGTCGACGCTCATTGTAGTTGGCACGGCAACCTATACAGATCTGCGCAGCCGCCGCATTCCCAACTGGCTGGTGCTTCCTTTTCTGGTGGCTGGGGTCGTAGCATCCTGCTGGTTCAGTGGATGGCATGGGTTAGGGCAAAGCCTGGCTGGAATGGGCCTTGGGGCTTTGGTTTATGGATTTCTCTTTTGGATGGGCGGTATGGGCGCGGGCGACGTAAAGCTGTGTGTCGCAATTGGAGCCTGGATCGGCCCGAAGCAGTTATTGATTGCATTGGTTCTCACCAGCGTAGCGGGAGGCCTGATGGCCTTGGGGTGGATGGCTTGTGCTGGGTTCTTGAAAAATCTGTTCAGAGGCCCGGGCGCTTTGGGCTTTTGGAGAAGGAAGCAGGAAACTGGTCCTGATCAGGCGACGGAGTCCGGAGACTTTTTGCGGCGCAAGATGCCATACGCTCCAGCCATCGCGATCGGCACCCTGATTTCCTTCTTTGCGCGTTGAGTTCCCCGGAGGTCTTACGATGTCGGATGTACAACCAGATGATCGATTTTCCACGAGGCGAAGAGATCGATATTACGCATCGGAAAGCGGCGAATCAGTGATCTCAGACTCCACTCCCAACTTTGACCCCCAATTGCCTGACTCGATCGGTGCGGAGACACTGTCGATCGCGCTGATTGGCCCGGACGAAGATCGTCGCAAGAAGATTGCTGCCGCGCTCGCCGAGTGCCAGGGGAGTGAGGTGCGCGAGTTTATTGCCTACCCGCAAACTCTTGATGATCTGCCGAGGTTCATTGACCGGCATTGCGACGTGGTCATTATCGACCTGGATAGTGATCCCGAATACACGCTGGAGATGGTCGAAGCGCTCTGCTCGGACGGTCTGAAGACGGTCATGGTCTATTCGACCAAGGCTGATCCGGACCTGCTGATGAGATGTATGCGCGCCGGAGCCCGCGAGTTTCTCACGATCCCTCTGGCGACCTCTTCTGTGATTGCCGAATCGCTGGTGCGGGCTGCGGCGCGCCGCCCCGCTCCGCGCACTCCAAAGAAGGCATCTGGCCGTCTGCTGCTATTCATGGGGTCCAAGGGTGGTGTCGGTACCACTACGCTGGCTTCCAACGTCGCTGTGTCGCTGGCGAAGGATTCCGGCGAGAGCACTGTTTTGATTGATTTCCATCTCCCGATGGGCGATGCGGCCCTGAATCTGGGAATTGTGAGTGATTACTCGACGGTGAGCGCACTCGACGCTTATAACCGGTTGGATGGCAGGTTTCTCTCCAAACTGCTGGTTACGCATAGCTCGGGTGTTGCCGTGCTGCCCTCTCCGGGGAGATTTGTTCCCTTCGAGTTGAACGCCGACGCCATTGGCAGACTGGTGGCGGTTGCGCGTCAGGAATTCGAGAATGTTGTGGTGGATGCGGGGTTGGGGCTGCAGTATTTGAAGACGGCGCTGTTTCGAGAGGCATCCGCCGTGTATCTGGTGACGCAGACTGGCATTGCGGAATTACGCAATGCGAATCGCCTCATCACGCAGTATTTTGGCGGCGGCAAGCCGAAGCTGGAAATCGTGCTCAACCGCGACGAGACAAATTTGTTGGGGGTCTCAGAAGAGCATGTGACCAAGGCGCTGACCCGGCAGGTACAGTGGAAGATCCCTGACGACTATGCGACGGCTCGTCGCATGCAGGTTGAGGCCACTCCGATGGCGCTGGGAGATTCACAAATCGCTCGGTCGATCCGGCAGATTGCCAGCGCGGTGACCGGCAAGCCTCTGCCTCCAATAAAGAAGAAGGGATTTAACTTCTTTGGATGAAGCGGCGCCGTCGGAATCGCCAAACCGCGACGATAGGAAAACGGAAGGAAAAACGTGGAACTGCTGAACCTGGAACAATACAAAGCGGAAATACACCGGACCCTGATCTCGAAGATGGATCTGGAAAAACTGTCTCGCGTCAACTCCAATCAGGCGCGCCAGGCGGTTATGAGCATCGTAAAAGAGATCATGTCGGAACAGCGGGAGCCGCTGAGCTACGAAGAGCAGGAGAAAATCGAAGCTGAACTGCTCGACGAGGTTTTCGGTTTGGGCCCGCTGGAGCCGCTGCTGCGCGATGTGAAAATCTCTGACATTCTGGTCAATGACAAGGATCATGTATTCGTTGAAAAGGGCGGCAAGCTTCAGCGTGTAGATACCTCTTTTCGCGACGATCGCCATCTGCTGCAGATCATCGACCGGATCGTGTCCCGGGTGGGGCGCAGAGTGGACGAGGCATCGCCGATGGTCGATGCCCGCTTGCCCGACGGCTCGCGCGTGAACGCGATCATTCCGCCGCTGGCTCTCGATGGGCCTTCATTGTCGATCCGACGTTTCGGCACAGGCCCTCTGGCGGCTAACCAGCTGGTCGAACTGAAGACCATCTCCGCAGAGATGATGGAAGTGCTGGCGGCGGCGGTGAAGGCGCGTGTTTCTACTCTGATTTCGGGAGGTACCGGCGCCGGCAAAACTACGTTCCTGAATATTTTGTCGCACAGCATTCCCAACAGCGAGCGCGTGGTGACCATTGAGGACGCCGCCGAACTCAGACTGGCGCAGGAGAATATTGTGCGCTTGGAGACGCGCCCGCCGAATATTGAAGGCCAGGGCGCCGTGCGCCAGCGGCAATTGCTGATTAACGCACTGCGTATGCGCCCCGACCGAATCATCGTGGGCGAGGTGCGCGGCGAGGAAGCCTTTGACATGCTGCAGGCGATGAACACCGGTCACGAGGGGTCGATGGCCACGATCCATGCCAATACCCCGCGCGATGCCCTGTCCAGACTTGAGTCGATGGTGGCCATGGGCAGTTTGAATCTGCCTGAAAAGACCGTCCGGCATCAGATCGCATCGGCAATTACTATTGTTGTGCAGGTGGCCCGCCTGAGCGACGGCACGCGCAAAGTCATGAGCATCTCCGAGATTACCGGCATGGAAGAGGGGGTCATCAGCATGCAGGAGATCTTCAGCTTCCAGCGGAAGGGCATCGGCCCGAACGGCAGGGTCGTTGGCGTTTTCCAGCCGAGCCGCATCCGTCCACGGTTCCTGGACCGGCTGCGCGTATCCGGTATTCAAATCAGCCCCGGCGCATTTGAGCGTGAGACCGTAGTCAACTAAGGGAGGAGCGGAGATATGGAATTGGTCGTTGCATTGGTATTCCTAGTGGTCTTTGGGCTGATCGCGTTACCGATGCTGATCAGTTCGATCCGATCTTCCCGAAAGAGCAAGAATGTCGAGGCTGCGCTGGATACCGCCCTGGCCAATGAAGGCCTGCGCAAACAGGAAGATATTGTCGACCTGCGCAAGGACGACGAGTTAAGCGATATTCCATGGCTGAACAAGAAGCTCCTGCAGTTCAATGCGGCGCCTCGCCTGAATCTCCTGCTCCACCAGGCAGACTTGAAATGGAGCGTGGGGAGGCTGCTCATTATGAGCGCGCTGACTATGGCGGTGCCGGCTTATCTGGTTTATCTGCGTACGCGGGTCGTGGTGGTGGCGCTGGCGGTGGGCATCGTAACGGGTTTGGCGCCGTTGGGCTGGGTGGTCTTTATGCGCAAGAAGCGCTTTGAGAGATTTATTCAGGGCTTGCCAGAGGCGCTGGATTTAATGGTCAGCGCACTCCGCGCGGGGCATAGCTTCCATGCCGCGATGGGCCTGGTGGCGCGCGAGTGCGCTGAGCCTGTTGGTGGTGAGTTCAATCTCTGTTTCGAGGAGCAGAATTACGGCCTGGAACTGAAGGGCGCTCTGGATAACTTGCAGGATCGGGTTCCCTTGCAAGATCTGCGTATTGCGACGACCGCGATCATGATCCAAAAGGAAAGCGGCGGTAATCTGGCTGAGGTGCTCGAAAAGGTTTCCTCGGTGATTCGGGAACGCTTCCGTCTGAAGCGCCAGGTGATGACGCACACGGCGCAAGGGCGGCTTACCGGCATCATTCTCACTCTGCTGCCGGTGGTGCTGGGCTTCCTGATCTATTTGATTAACCCAAAGATGATGAGCCTTCTGTGGAAGGATCCGCTTGGAGTCAAGCTCCTGTGGGCCGCCTGCATATTGATTATTATTGGCGGCTTGGTTATCCGCAAAATCGTCAACATGGAAGTCTGAGGGGGGCGCTTGGGATTTACGATCTTTGCTTTTTTCGTCGTATTTCTGCTTATTGCGAGCGGCGGCATGCTGCTGTTTTATCGCGAAGCCATGTTGCGGCGGATCTCCGAGGTTGTTAATCCTCGCTCCGTGGAGCAGCGGACTCTGACGGGCACCGTCGAGAAGACGAGCTTTTCGTTGAGCGAGGTGGTGCAGCGCTTTGAACAGGTGCTGCCGAAGAGCGAAGCTGAAATTTCGCAGATTTCACAACGTCTGGCGCGCGCTGGTTATCGCAGCGATTCCGCGGTGCGGACTTTCAATGGCTCGCGGGTGCTCATTCCGCTGATACTGGCAGGCGTGGCGCTGGTGACCGGACTGGGAAGCAAGAGCCCGTTTTTCGTTTACGCTGTGGCCCTGGGTGTTGGTTATCTGGCGCCGGATATCTGGCTGGGCCGCAAAATCAAGAACCGGCAGAAGCGAATTCGTCTCGGGCTTCCCGACGTTCTCGATCTCCTGGTTGTCTGCGTTGAGGCGGGCCTGAGTCTGGATCAGGCGACTGCCCGCACTACGGAGGAACTGAAGAGAGCGCACCCGGATCTGTGCGACGAGCTGGGCATCGTCGTACTTGAGCAGCGCGCCGGCCGTTCGCGTTCTGAAGCCTGGAAGCATCTGGCCGAGCGCACCCAGGTGGACAGCGTACGCAACCTGGTGTCCATGCTGGTGCAGGCGGAGCAGCTTGGAACCAGTATTGCCAAGACATTGCGCGTCCATGCCGATACCCTCAGGGTTCAGCGTGTGCAGCAGGTGGAAGAGCAAGCCGCGAAGACTACGATCAAGCTGATTTTTCCACTCGTATTTTTTATCTTTCCGTCACTGTTCGTGGTAACGATCGGTCCGGCGGCGATAATCATGATGCATTCGTTCAAGACGTTGTTCAGCCATTGAGGAGAGGAGGAAAAGGCTGTGGATGGCGCTACACTGATCCGGATCGTGGCCGGTGTGCTTTTTGTCATCACGTTAGTGGTTTTCGTTCAACGCCGCCGAAAGCGGGCGAAGTAGAGAATGACTTGCGTGTCGTATATGCGCGGCGGGGGGGGCATTCCAGAAGAGCGCCGCAAACCGGTTGGCAATGAAGTGGACCGGGTGACATCCCTAACTCCGTTTTCCTAAAGGAACGGAATCACAGAATACCTGAGAGAGAGGAACCGCTATGGACGGTGCCACACTTATCCGGATCGTTGCAGGTGTGTTGTTTGTGATCACCTTGGTGATCTTGGTTCAGCGCCGGCGCAAGAAAGCCAAGTAGGCGCTGACAGAGTAGAGCAACTCGGTGGCGCCCGACCTACCGGCAGGCGCCATCGATCAATAGGATCGATGTCCCAGTTGAACCTGGCTCTCATCATCGTGGTGATGGTGAGCAATGGTATTTTATTGCCTGTAGCGGGCAGGGGTATGCACTCCCTTTTGAGCCTGTGTGATGGCTAAAAGGATGATCTGTATGCGTCGGACTCATAAAGTCGAAGAACAGGTACGTACGTTGGACGGGAAAGGGGCTCCGGTGTTTCCAGCGAAAGCGAAGAGCCTTTCGGCGTCTCCGAAACATTGCGCATATAACTTGACCAAGGAATGCTTTCTCGGGCTGGAAGTCGCGGTTACCGATCTTTCCAATGCCGGCCTGGAGGATCTGATGGCCAAGCTGGCGCTCCAATCCGGCGAAGGGCTTTGGATGGCTCCTTTTCGTGGTGTTCGCGCCCTGGGCATGCTTGTTCCTCTCGATTTGATATTTCTTGACCAGGATTGCCGCGTCATTGAAACCATCGTGTCGTTTTCAACCTTCCGCTCTTCCCCATCTAGCGAATCTGCCGCCAGTGTGCTGGCTTTGCCGGCGCACTCAATTAGCTCGTCGCAGACCGAGCTGGGCGATGAACTGGTATTGTGTGTAGCCGAGGAGATGGAACAGCGGCTGGAACGGCTCAGCCGGTCCCGCGGTCCTTCGGTGACGATCGAAAGTGCGGTACTGCTCAGGGAGAAGCCGCTTTGGAGCGGGGGGCCCGGCGTGTTGGAGCTGGAGAGCGGCATCAGCGTGGAATCCTCTGCGGAACAGTCCATTTATGAGTTAAGCCTGACCCAACCGGGGATCAAGGCGATCCAGGTGCCGGGGGACTGGTTGCATCGCTGGTGGTCACCCGATCCGAGGAAAGCTCCAGCGCAGCCATGGTCGGGGACGGCTGCCTATTACTGGACTGGAGCCTCAGTGCAGGGATCTGATGACGCGGGTCTGCCGGGACGGTATGCCGTAACGGAAGAACATTGGTATCCAGCGACGCTGGTTTTAATGGTGGTGCAAAGAACGGGCGATCGTGAAGAACTGGCGGAACATTCGATTGAAGTGCAAACCCGCGGCGTTCGGCGAGGCGAGGAGAATGTCAGTCTCCAGTTTGTTATCGTCGATGCCAAAGGGGCGCGGCGAGAGGTCGGAGCGCTTCTTGAAGAGCCTTATCGAAATGAGTTTGACCAGTTCCTGCAGCGGCTTCGCAAGTCCTTCTGCGGATCCGGTAAAGTTTAGGACACTTCTCTGTCGCAGGAATCTCCCGCGAGTGCTATCTCAGTTGGCGCTTTCTTAGGGAAGCGCCACTTGCGTCTCCGGTTTCGATCTATTGCCGCGAGAGGAGTGCTGAAGGTCGTGCTACCTCGAAAAGTCGCCGGCATTGGGCCTGCAATCAGCAAAGCTGCTGCTCAGATGAGTGGCACTGCGGCGAGGCGTATCGCTTTTGAGAAAACAGGGCAGGATTGAGGGCCCATTCTGTGTCAGCGCGGCCGGGTTGCTACCGATGCGGGTAGTGCAAGCAAGTCTATTCTTCTGTGTCCGGGATAATGAGAAGAACTTCTACATTCGCGTCCTGACCGTTCCGTGTGGCAGGCCTGAATTGCCACTGCTGAAGTGAGTTCAGGACGAACCGGGCCTGCGGGAATGCCTGCGGGAAAGCGACGCTGAGCCTCTTAAAATGACCGTCCTGATCGACAAATCCATGAATGACCAGAGCATCCGCGTCGATTGAGCCGGGCGCAAGGTTCGGGCGAACAATGTTATATGGCCAGGGCGCTTCCAGGTGCGCGATGTTGCCTACGGTCGAGACGTCTGCATCGCGCGGCAGCGAATATTGGAGAATCCAACTCTTGGATAACCCCACATGCAGATAGACCGTGTACGATATTCTGCCGTTCCAGAATCCGGCCAGTTCAGGATACTCATCGCCAAGCGATGTTCCCACCACCACCGCCCCGAAATGACCGTCTTTGGGCATCGTAAGCCGGCTAGTTGAGAGCTGGCTATTTGCCCCGGTATCGACTTCCGGCTGTTGACTCGCGCCTGAAGTGGATGCGCTGCTCTTCCCGGCCGCATTGCCGGCGCCTTGTTCTGCACCGGTTGAATGCACGGGGCCGCCAGCTTTCGCGCTGCCTGTAGCGCCGGAGCCATGTCCCTGTCCCGGCGCCAGCACGACCGGCGCTGTGTAGGATGCAGTTTCATTGACAGGCGGCAAAACCACTGTTCCGCTGAGCATGCGCAAGTCGGAGACCGACAAAACCGCGGCCGGGGTGGGCTGCGCAGTGGTCTGCGAAATTGTGCTCAGAGCTGATTGCTTTGGCTCAGGCTTGTGTGCAACGACCGGTGATGTGTTGCTGGCGACGAGCGGAAGATTGCGCATCGATCGATCTGCCGCTGACACCTTGATGTCGGCCAGGTGCATTTCTTCGTTGGGCATGTTGATTGAAGGCCTTACATCGGCGACTGGTGGCTTCGCCGGCAACGGTGCGATGATTCCCTTGACCACTTTCGTGGGGCGTGACCAGATCATCATGCTGGGGAGGGGAATTTCCTCGGGTAGCGTGAGATGAGTGACAAGATCCGGTTGGACCAGGGTCTGTGGTCCCGACTTGACCTGCGGCACCGGGCGCATTGCGATGTGCTGAGCTGCCTCGCCAGCAGGCGAAGAATGGGCGAGTGCGGTTGTAGTCGGGCCTGGATATTCGATTTCGTTCCCACCCGAATTGCGCGGTTGCTGTTCGGGAGTATGCAAGTCAAGGCGGCGTACGTTCAACCGCTGCCCTACGTTCATGTTTACGATACGCGGATTGTACAGGATGCCGAAGAAGATCAGCGCTAACAATGCACCATGAATCAGAATCGAAACCACATACGCAGTCGGCCGCCTGCCCGAAACAGACGGTTCCGCGAAGAGCGTAATGGCGCTGGAAGACCCCATCTAGCGATGTATTCCCCCCTTGAATAGACACCCCTGCTATCGTGTCCTTGTCTGCAGGCGCAGGGTTCTTTCCTGAAGGATACGTTACCCGAGAATCGTAGATTTGGGGAGTACAAATTGAAAAATTACAGATGTGTTATTTGGTTCCCGTATGACGGCCCGACTCCTACGCCATGATTCCGGCCCCCAAGCCGAGGATCAAAATGTTTTTGTTGTTTTAAGGCCGTCCTCAGTTATTGTAATACCAATCGGCATCATTTCATGGATGGGGTTACTTTAGTGGTGCGCGACTTGCGTCAACTCTGGCAACCTGTGGCATTTTTACTCCAACGATGCTGCAAAGCCGGGGTAGAATCAAATCGCAATCGGCCCCAACAAGTTCGATGTTAACCGATTCGCTGGTGCCCGTCACGCGAGGGAGAATTGTGTTGCCGACACGGATGATGAAACGCCAGGGAGAAGCGGCCCGGTATTAAGTGCAGTTTGAAGAGGTTAAGATATGAATCGAAGACTAATTACCATCCTTCTCGTCGCGTTCGTAATTGCGGGCGCGTGCGCGTATCTCGTCTACCGCGTTGCAGGAATCCGGATGGCGGCCGCACGACCTATGAAGATTACGCGCGTGGTTGCGGCAGCCAAGGATATTCAGTTGGGTACGATCCTAAGCGCACAGGATCTAAGCTCTGTTGAGATTGCGGGATCGCTTCCGCAGGGGGCCATACTTAAGCCCGAGAATGCAATTGGCCGGGGAGCGATTTCAAATATCTATCAGGGAGAGCCGATTCTGGAAAGCAGGCTGGCACCTCCCGGATCGGGTGGTGGACTGGCTGCCACCATTCCGACGGGCATGCGTGCGTGTGCGGTCAAGGTAGATCAAGTGGTTGGCGTGGCGGGCTTTGTGACCCCCGGAATGCGCGTTGATGTTCTTGTTTCCGGATCACCCCCGGGAACCCAGCCAGGCGTTCAAACCACGGTAACGAACACGATTTTGCAGAATATAGAAGTTCTGTCAGCAGGCACTGATATTCAGAGGGACGCAGAAGGCAAGCCGCACCAGGTGCAGGTGGTCAACCTGCTGGTAAACCCCGAACAGGCACAGACGCTCAGCTTGGCCAGCAATCTGAAGATTCAGCTCGTGCTGCGCAATCCGCTCGATACCAAGACTGTGAAGGTGCCCGGCACCGAGATGAACAATCTATTTGCCGGTTCGGCTCCGCCTCAGGCGCCTCGGCACATCGGTGTGAGAAGACGTCGCAAGCCCGAATCCCCGAGTTTCTCCATCGTGGTATACAACGGCACACAGCGGAGCGAACAGAAATTCAATTCTCCTGGGGGACAGGAATGAGAATGAAGGGCGGATTTGGCATTGTATGTTGCAGCACAATTTGCTTCGTGCTCTGTACTACTCAGGGCTTACTGGCGCAAGCGGCGGGCAACTCGTTTCAGGATTCGACGAACGAACTTTCGGTGACGGTAGGAAAGACTGTTCTGGTCGACACCGCCCAACCGATACAGCGGATATCGATTGGCCTTGGAGGTGTGGCGGATGCCACCGCGGTTAGCCCCACTGAAGTGATGGTGAATGGTAAAGCTCCCGGTGAAACCAGCCTCATCATTTGGGATATCCGCGGTGGGCGCCAGTTCTTCAATGTGGCCGTGCGGCCAAGCATGGCTGCCACAGAAGATTCTATGGAAGCGCTTCGCCGTGAGTTACGTTCAGAGTTGCCTGGCCAGGTCGTGAGGGTCAGTACGGACGGGAAGAATGTTTTCCTGCGCGGTACGGTCAAGGATCTGACAAGTTCGCAGCGCGCGGTGGAGATTGCCTCTACGGCTGGAAAAGTCGTCAACCTGCTAAACGTGGTTGTGCCCACCTCGAAGCCGCAAATTCTGCTGAAGGTGCGCTTTGCGAGCTTTGACCGCAGCAAGGCTTTGCAGTTGGGCCTCAATCTGGCCGCTCTTGGCATGGCAAACACATATGGGTCGATTTCCACCGGACAATTCGCTCCACCCACCGTTACGAATGTTCCCGGACAATCCGTCATACCCGGATTGAATATCCTCGCCTTGAATCCCGGCAATGAGCCGTTCGCCTTCGATCTCCAGGCCCTCGTTACTGAAGGGGTAGTCCAAGTGCTTGCCCAACCCAACCTGCTTGCGATGGATGGTAAAGAGGCAAGTTTTCTGGCGGGCGGAGAATATCCTTATCCGGTCGTTCAGGGCGTTGGATTCGGCAGTGTTGGAGCCGCCGTTACCATCATGTTCAAGGAGTACGGCATTCGCCTCAACTTTATTCCCACGGTCACGCCTCGCGATACAATTCGACTGCAGGTGGCGCCTGAGGTCAGCGCCCTCGACTTCACCAATGCTGTTACGATCTCGGGATTTACTGTGCCGGCAATTACCGTTCGGAACGTCAATACTGAAGTGGAGTTGAAGGATGGACAAAGTTTTATCATTGGCGGCCTGCTGAACAATGAGGAGAGTCAGACATTTGAGAAGATTCCCTTCCTCGGCGACATACCGATTCTTGGCAAATTCTTCCAGTCAATCCAGAAGAACCAATCCAACACCGAGCTGATCGTGATCGTAACGCCGGAGATTGTGGCGCCGATACCATCGGGCGCGCCTTTGCCGCAGTTGAACTATTCGCAAAAGTTCCTGCCTCGCGCCTCCAATTTCCCCATGCATACCCCGGATGCCAAGACTTCCGAGAATACACTTGCTCCGGCGCCGACAACCATTCCTATCGAGAAGTTGATCGAGAGTATGAAGCCGGAGCAGCAGCTGCAGATCCAGAGCGGCGGGGGAGGCGGTTATGGCTCGGGTGGCGGGACGGGTATGTCAAGTGGCGGTGGAGGCGGAGCCTCTGCGTCAACCGGGCCTTAATACCCAAGCCGCCCAGAATAGCCTTTCCTGAAATTAGAGCACGCAGGATTACCACAGTCAGATCTGCTATCCCCACGAATGGACCTTTGTCCGTGGGGATAGCATGTTTGTCTTCCAAAAATCTGAAGGGCGGGTGAATCGCCTGACCTTTGCTGCGGGAAATGCAGCCGTAGTTGGAGTATTGCTGGAGGCCCTGCGGCGGGAAGTGTAGATGCCAGGGGCGCCTGGCTCGCCGCAAGCGGCAATTATGACACTGTGGACATATTTGTGGCAGGGCGCATCTCTCTGCAAGCGGCGAGGAATAGTACCGGGGACAATCGGATGAATGCATGGAGAGAGATCGTCCAGCAGTTCCGCGGACGGATTGCCCAGCGCAAGCCGCCACCGTCAGCGCAGCGGCTCAAGGTGACGAACCTTACGCGCAACACAGTCCTCGCTACCTCTATGGAGGTAGCGGACACGAGCGCGCAGCGCTCGAAGGGTTTGCTCGGCCGCAATGGTCTCGCTCCCGGTGGCGGGCTGTGGATCATCCCCTGTGAATCCGTTCACACCTTTTTCATGCGCTTTCCCATCGACCTTGTCTACCTTGACCGCAAGAACCGGATCAGGAAGGTGAGAAGCGAAGTGGGTCCGTGGAGAATTTCCGCTTGCCTCTCTGCTCACTCGGTGCTGGAGCTCTCAGCCGGTGTCATCCGCGCCACGCAGAGCCAGCGCGGAGACATGCTTGAGTTTTCTCCCGCGCCTTCGTCTGCGGATGAATAGAGCACTGCCGTTCCGCCAACCGGCTGCGATCCGGAAGAAGTAATCGAGACGCCTGAATTGAGTTCCGACCGCGTCAACATCCCTCTACGGCATGAATAGAAGAAGCCATTCCAGCGGCGCGCAATTCGACCTTGGGAACCCTCGAAGCGGCCCACAGTATGTTTTCATGAGAGAACCGCGGGCGTCAGCATATCTTCTTTGCCTGCTGCCGCGCGCGCATAGAGATACCATGCCAGCCAGGCGGGCGCGGCCCACAGATAGAGAGCTGACGTAACATTCACCATGCAGAACTGGGCGTAGAGGGCCACGCTTGCCATGGCCAGCAGAGCAGGAAGCAAGCGGGCACGGGCGCCATAGATCCCTTGCAGCAGAGCTGGTATGACCAGGCATTGATCGTATAGCCAGCAATACGGCGCAACGGTTACCGACACGACCACCAGCAGATTTCCATGGCTATTCCAATCCCAGCGGTCACGGTGGTTCCAGTAGTAAACGAGCGCCCAGGCGCAAGCGATAGTTGCCGGCAGGTATTGCAGCCAGATCGACCGCGGCTCAAACCAAAGGCGAAAAGCATCGCTGAGGCATGGAATGAATTCCTTTTCAACTGTGGATCCGCGCATCATGCGCAGATAGGAGATCCAGGATGACGGGTCGAGAAGCCATGCAATGCCGCAGCTTGCAGACATAGCCAGAACTGCGCCCGCCAGCAGCTTGTAGCTTCGAGTTGCAAACACCCACACTACCAGCACCAGGCCAAAAGGAAGAAACAGGTGCGGCTTGAGCGCGCACAGCCATAGCGAAGCACCGGCAACGAAAGGCCGTGTGTCATGAAAGCGCAGGAACAACGCGAGGCCGAGCAACGCGAAGAGAGACGTCTGCCCGATAAACAGGCATAGGAGCGCCGGCCCGAACGAGTACCCAAGCCAGTGAAACTGGTTCTCAGGACGGCCGGCCAGATCCCAGAGGATTCTTACCGAAACCAGCAGGCACCCGAGCAAGGCCAGCGACCAAAGAAGCGCTCCGATGCGTACGCCCACCAAACCAAGAGGAGATACCAGGGGCAGAGCCCACGGCGGGTTTCGCATAAAAAGGACGGGATACTTTGGCGGAAGCCCCGCGGAGAGTTCGATCCGCCTCATGGCTCCGGCATCGTAGGGATCGCCGTGGTGGACAAGCTGTTGGCCCGTCGCCCAAAAAACGACAAAATCGCGTGTCCCGGCAAAACTGGCCGTTAAAGGAACAACACAGAGAAACAATGCGGTGAAGGCGAGCGCCAACCCGCTGACAACAGCGATCGACATTTCGACCGGATCGTAGCGTTTCCGTTCTGCGAGTAACTCCGAGTTAGCCGCCATAGGCGCTATTCTACGTTCTGGCGGCGTGAATTCAGCATCAGTTCTCCCTCAAAAATCTAAAGTCTGACGGCGCATCTTCCAGGTAATCTCCGTCTGTACCTGTATACGTGTCCGCTCTGTTCGGGCCGGTGTTGTATACGGCTGTTTACAGATGGAGCCTTTGCTGCGGGGATAGACTTCAATGGATTTGTTGATTCTAAACAGGAAATCCTCGGCGTGCAGAATGGCACGCAAGAT
>JAJZAL010000350.1 GCA_021799405.1 Acidobacteriota bacterium | reverse complement strand
ACATCCAACGCCTCATCCACCGTCTGGAAAATTTCGGCTTCGATGTCCATCTCACTCCCAAAGCCGCGTAGAAGGAAGTTTGTTTCTTTCTAGCAGTTTTGGGGGTAATTCCCGGCAGGTTTGCGGTGTGGGTCATGCCGGGGGGAGTGGGGCTGGTTAGGGGGTGAGGATCGGCTGGCGGGGCGGAGGTCAGTTGCCTGAAATCCCTTGATGCTTGGGGGCGGTTTGTTTGGGGAGCTGGCTGGTGCGTTTGTACGCGGCTTTACTGTTCTGCTTTTGAGGATGTGTTATTGTTCTCGATCGGCTTGCGTGGGCCGCAGTGGAGCTGCGATCCGACGACGAACGGTTTTGAGGGCAGCGGGCAGGAGAGCGACTACATCACCAACCAGTCTGGGCAGGTGGTGACGAAGACCACGATGGACGAAGGCGTGATGACGTGGGATTACACCAACGTGTATGCCGACGGGCAGTTGTTTGCGACGTATGATGCGCAGGGGCTGCACTTCCAGTTGAATGACTGGCTGGGGACGCGTCGCGTGACGACCGATTACGCAGGAGTGGTGGAGGAGACCTGCGCGAGCCTTCTCTATGGCAGCGGGTTGAACTGTTCCGGATCAGAGTATGCGCCGAACGAACAGCACTTTACGGGCAAGACGCATGATGCGGAGTCGGGGCTGGACTACTTCGGGGCCAGATACTACGCCGAAAACGACGCAAGGTTCCTCACGCCAGACCCGTCGGGGTTGTATTACGCCAATCCCCTCGATCCACAGAGCCTGAACCTCTATGGCTACATGCTCGACAGCCCACTCGATGGCGTCGATCAGGATGGGCATAGCTGGGCACAGGTATGGCAGAAGCTCGGGGAAGCTTTAGGCCAATCAACAGTCAGCGTGTCGATGGGTCTGGGCGTAGAAGTCAAGGGCCATATTGGAAGAGAATCATCCGGTTACTATTTGAGGGGCGGAATTGCAGTGAAATACAACGAGAGTATTTCCTTCCTGAAGGATAAGGCTACCAATTCAATTTCTGAAAATGTCGGAGGAAGTATCGGACAAGAGCACGGCACAAGATTTGGTCTCGAAGCAGCAGGAAAAACTCCACTGTCATCGGTCAACCTCAAGACTGGAGAGAGAACCAGCGGTGGTCCTTCAACTTTTGATGGTACTTTTTTGGTTCACCATGGCAAGTCAAACGCAAGCAGCTCCGACGGGGGATTTTCGATTGGGGGGCAAGCAGGTGATGCCGGTATCGTAGGGGTGGCCGATTTTCCACTACGAGTAAGGGGCTCAGCGATCTGCATCAGGCAGCACAAGCTGCTTGGCACACAGTGCAGGAGGACTTAAACAAATTGAAGAATGAGTTTTAGGTCTTTGCATCGTTTCTTCCGGGGCAAATACTGCCCAGCATTTGAGATACAAGCCAAGTGTTAGAGGGGGGCTGAGCATAGTGTTTTTCTCAAAGTCGTTTATCTGGAAGTGGCTAGGTGATGCATGGTTCTTCACGGTACGTGCAACCATTATCTTCGCCCTCTGTTGCATCACTATCATAATGGCCACCGCGATCTTATTGTTAAACATGGCATCGACTCTGCATGGAATGTCAATTGCAACGATTAGCGTTGGACTGCTTGGTTTTATCGGCCCCTTTGCTGCAGTGTTCCTGTGGGGCGGAATGCTCCGTTACTGGAAACTGCACGATCCTTCGGCATTATGGATCCGCCGCATCTGGTTTCCGGTGCTAACTCTCGGGTTATTTTACGGAGCCATATTCTATTTCGTTGTTATTTATGCACCGACTACATATAGCTACAGAGCAAAATTAGCGGAGAGCGCGCAGTGAAAACATTCCGACTTCTCCTAGTCATGAGTTGGTCTCTTTTCACCCTCACGTCCCTTGCTTTATTCGCGTTTCCCAAATCAGTGGTACGCATGTTTCACGGCCATCTTGGTCTGGCAATTGGTCTGTCGCTCATGTTCTTATTGCTGGCGACCGTTGCCTATAAAATCCTTGCTCTCTACCAATTTGGAACTAAACGACGCGCCGGAGGCAAATAATCGGCCACCCGCGCGCAAACAGGCTCGACGGAAACTTCATTACTCAATCACACAGACAAGGTACTAGGGAGGACCTAAGATGGGCAAACAGATCCAATTACACATGCTCCCAGATGACACACGCACGCTATGGGGATTCATTACCGCCCACGATCCCATCACGCTTACGTTGAAGTCAGGTGACTCGAAGAGGGTGATTCCCCTCGCTGACCCGTTTGGCGAACGGCAAGTCATGACGCTTTGGAACCACTCTCTGCTGCCATCGCTCGAACGAAAGCCTGTTGTTTCCACTGAGGGCCAGATTTATTACCGCATTGATGATGGCCTTCCTGTTCTTGAGTTCTCGCCATCGGTTGCTTGCTCCTGGGATGAGAAAAATGCCCTCCTGCAAGGACGAATCTACGGCCTCTTCGAGTCCCATGATCGTCCCTATATCCTCTGGTATGACTCAATCACCCGATGGATACGCAGGCATTTCATCCGAAATCCAGTAACTTCGCTTGGCGGATATATTGGTCCTGCGGCATGGGAGTGGTTCAAGGCTGGCGGTATCCTGCTCCCGATGTTCTCTCCGCCGCATACTGATGAATGGCGTTCGTTCGTCGACCAGCAGCATCCTGCCGAGACGCCGAGCTAGACGACCAGTGTCAGAGCCAGCGCCGCCTTCGGCGTCGGCAGTAGGGTGCGACACGTCACCCCCAAAGGGTTGCTGCGGAGATACCGTGCGGTAACCGTGCGGGAACGTGAATGGAATGAGCGCCATGCAGCGCGGACCCGCATAAACACAGGCGTTTACGTGTTTACGTGCGTCAACGCGAGTGGAATCAGCAGCTAAGAAGAAAATGGACCTGTGCGCGGTTCCTGCGGGAGTAACCAAGGTTGCTGCGGCGTAAACCTGTTGAAAGCAAAGGATCGAGGCGGAACCGGCATCGCAGGCGCGCTCACGCGCATAGCCTCCGCTGCGCCGTCCGTAAAGGCTCTTCGCTTCGCTCCGACCGCTCACGCGGCGCGCTGGAAAACGCGCGGCCTTGACTGACGGCTCCGCTGCGGTTGTTTTGCAATTACGAGAAAAATGTATTTTTCTCGTGTTCCACACGACCCGGCCCACGGCTCCCGGCTGGCATCTGTGGCGCGACGGTGGCGGGCCGGTGCAGCATCCGTGCATGGAGTACGACCGGGACAAAGTGGACGAGATGACGCTGGCGCTGCTGCGGCTGACGACGTTCGATGAGGACCAATACGGCGCACGAGCGTGGAAGGGGCACGACTGGGATGCTCTGGACCGGCTGCATGCCAAGGGATACATCTCCGATCCGAAGAGCAAGGCGAAGTCGGTGGTGCTGACCGAGGAGGGCGAGCGGCTGTCGCGGGAGTTGTTCGAGCGCCACTTCGGACGCAAGGGCTGAAAGCGCGGCGCCGGGGTTGCGGGGCGTGCTCACATCAAAATTGGAATGCAGATGGAACGGAGGCCGGATGTGATCCGGCCTTTTGATTGTGGGGTTAGAGGTTGATGGCTTTCATGCCTTGTTCGTGGTAGCGGGTTCCGGCGGTGGCGTTGGGTGGGAAGGCCCGATGGATGCGGTTGAGGGTTTCGGGGGTGAGCTGGACGGTGGCTGCGCCGAGGTTTTCTTCGAGGTAGTTGAGGCGCTTGGTGCCGGGGATGGGGACGATATCGTTGCCCTGGGCGAGGACCCAGGCGAGGGCGAGCTGGGAGGGGGTGCAGCCGAGTTCGGTGGCGATGGTTTTTACGGTGTCGGCTAACTGGAGATTGCGGGTGAAGTTTTCGCCCTGGAAGCGGGGGTGGCGGCTGCGCCAGTCGTCGGCGGGAATGTCGGCGGGGGACTGGAATCGTCCGGTGAGGAATCCGCGGCCGAGGGGGGAGTAGGCGACGAAGCCGATGCCGAGTTCGCGGCAGGTGGCGAGGATTTCGTCTTCGGGATCGCGGGACCAGAGGGAGTATTCGGTCTGGAGGGCGGCGATGGGATGGACTTTGGCGGCGCGGCGGAGGGTGGCGGGAGCGGCCTCAGACATGCCGAGGTGGCGGACTTTGCCGGCGGTGACGAGCTCGGCCATAGCACCGATGGTGTCTTCGATAGGGGTGTTGGGATCGACGCGGTGCTGGTAGTAGAGGTCGATGTGGTCGATGCCGAGGCGCTGGAGGCTGGCGTCGCAGGCCTGGCGGACGTATTCGGGCCGGCCGTTGACGCCGAGGAATTCGCCGTTGGGGCCGCGCATGTTGCCGAACTTGGTGGCGAGAATGACGCGGTCGCGGCGGTCGCTGATGGCGCGGCCGACGAGCTGCTCGTTGCGTCCGGTGCCGTACATGTCGGCGGTGTCGAGGAAGTTGACGCCGGAGTCGAGGGCGCGGTGGATGACGGCGATGGATTCGGCGTCGTCGGCGGCTCCGTAGAACTCAGACATGCCCATGCAGCCGAGGCCGAGCGCGGAGACGTTGAGGCCGTTGCGTCCGAGGGCGCGGTGTGGAAGAGAAGTGTTTGTGCTCATGGCTGGTTGGATGACGGGGATGGGCGAGGGGATGCGGGGCGCTGGGTGGTGATGGTTTCTTGCCGGTGGTGGGTGAGGGCCTGGATTATGCGGACTGGGTGATGCGATAGACGGCGGCGGGGGGGATGTTGA
>JAJZAL010000073.1:6127-20577 GCA_021799405.1 Acidobacteriota bacterium | reverse complement strand
CCGCAACCTTGCCGACATGGCCTGCGAGCGCATCACCGCCGCCATCAACTCCGATTCCGCTGGCCGCGCCTCCGTCAAGGTGCTGCTCGATCCCTACAATCCCGTCGGCTCCACAGGTCACGTCAACTTCACCACGTCCAAAACCAGCCGGTGGCAGACGGATTCGCGCCGCTGCCACATCAATTGGGTCATCCTCGACAGCGACTGGGAGGCTGAGTTCTGCCGCGTGGCAGAGAATCATCCCCGCGTGCGCGCCTACGTCAAGAACCACAACCTCGGCTTCGACGTGCCCTATCGCCAAGGCTCAGGGAGCCACGTCTACCGGCCCGACTTCATCGTTCTGGTGGAGGACGGCCACGGCGAAGACGACCTGCTGCATCTGGTGGTCGAGGTCAAGGGCTACCGCCGCGAAGACGCCAAAGACAAAAAGCTCGCCATGGAGACCTATTGGATTCCCGGCGTCAACGCCAGCAGCCAGTTTGGGCGCTGGGCCTTTGCGGAGTTTACTGAGGTCTTCGGCATGGAGGCCGACTTCGCCGCCAAAGTTGAATCCGAGTTCTGCCGCGTGGTGGACTCCGTCACCCAGCCCCGGCCCGCGCAGCCTGCATAGAAAAAGGAAGAATCATGGCCAGAACGACACCCACGAAACGCGGAACAGACAAGCCGAAGAAGATCGTCGAAACCCTCCTCCACGACGAGGCCTCGCGCAAGAACATTCCCACGGCGGAGTATCAGTCCGTCATGCGCGCCGAGGAGCTCTCGCCCATTCGCGTGGCGTACGAGCGAAGGAATCGTGATCTTGACCCGCAACTGGTCTGGCGCGGCAAGGACGAGCAGGACTGGTCCGATCTGGTGGTAGCCGCGCCGCCGCTCTACATTCAGGAGAAGGTCCACCCCAAGGTGCTGATCGACGACCTGCAGCGGCAGACGCAGGCGAGCAAAGAGGCAACGGCCCCACAATTCGATCTCTTTGCCGACTTCAACGGCCTGCCCAGCGCGGAGGCACGGACGGAGTTCTACCAGCACGATGCCCACTGGTCGAACCGGATGATTCTCGGGGACAGCCTGCAAGTGATGGCGTCCTTAGCCGAGCGCGAAGGGCTGCGCGGCAAGGTGCAGTGCATTTATATTGACCCGCCCTATGGGATCAAGTTCAACTCGAATTTCCAATGGTCAACGACCAGCCGTGATGTGAAGGACGGCAACGTCGATCACATCACGCGCGAACCGGAGCAGGTGAAGGCGTTCCGCGATATCTGGCGAGATGGAATCCATTCTTATCTGACCTATTTGCGAGACCGGCTCACAGTCGCCCGTGATCTCCTCTCAGATTCGGGCTCCATTTTCGTGCAGATTGGCGATGAAAATGTCCATCTGGTGAGATCTCTTCTGGATGAGGTATTTGGAGATCAAAACTTCCTCAGCCTCATTTCCGTTCAGACAACAACAGGTTTTGAGGCAAATTTTCTGGGTAATATGTCAGACTTTATCGTCTGGTATGCAAAGAACAAGTCTGCCGCAAGATCAAATCCACCGTTCTATCGAAAAGAGTTCGAAATTGGCGAAGGAAATGCTAAATGGTTGATGCTTGGCGATTGGTCCTATCGCGGGGTGTCAGCCAAGGAAAAGAGAGGGGAGGTCCAGATACCGGAGGGTGCGCGGCCTTATAAGCCGGACAACATCCTATCTCAAGGCAGGCCCAAAGAGCCGCAGCCATTCTGGTTTCGTGGTAAGGATTACGAAAGCTGGGAAAAGAATTCTCACTGGAAGGCAAACTATCCAGATGGATGGAACGGCTCGCGCGTGCCAATCGCCTTCACGTCGCGGAAAACTCGATTCAGTATGTTCGATTCCATACCGATTTTGATGCTGGGGTGCATGGCAACATCTGGACGGACACTGGAACAGGCAACTTCACTGAAGAGAAAGTATATGTAGTTCAGACCAATACCAAGGTTATCGAACGCTGCATACAGCTTGCAACGAGCCCAGGCGATCTGGTTTTAGACCCAACGTGCGGCTCTGGCACTACGGCGTATGTAGCAGAACAATGGGGCCGCCGCTGGATCACCATCGACACATCGCGCGTATCATTGGCCCTCGCGCGTGCGCGCATTATGGGCACGCGCTACCCCTACTATCTGCTTGCCGATAGTCCCGAAGGGCAGATCAAAGAGGCAGAGTTACAGGGCAAGGTTCCCTCTAACGCGCAGACCCACAGGAACATCCGCCACGGATTTGTATGTGAGCGTCTTCCCCACGTAAAGTTAGGCCACATCGCGAACAACGCCGAAATCGACGTGATCTGGGAGGACTATGAATCTCGGCTGCTGCCGCTGCGCGAACAGTTGACCGCATTGCTGCCGAAGAACTGGCTCGCCGATTGCCGCAAGGCGCAGAAGTACACCGCACCCGTCTCCGATGCAATCCAGGAGTGGGAGATTCCGCGCGAGTTTCCTGCCGACTGGCCCGCCGCGGCCAAGCCGCTGCATGCACAGTTCTGGGAGCAGCGCATCGCGCGCCAGAAGGCCATTGACGCCTCCATCGCCGCCAAGGCCGACTTCGAGTATCTCTACGACAAGCCCTACGACGACAAGAAGAAGGTCCGCGTCGCCGGCCCCTTCACTGTGGAGAGCCTGTCACCGCATCGCGTGCTGGCCGTGGACGAGAACGAAGACCTGATCGAAACCCCTGGCCGCGCCGATGCCGACACCCGCGACGCAAAAAACTTCGTCCAGATCATCCTCGACAACCTGAAGACCAGCGGCGTGCAGCAGGCGCACAAGGAAGACAAGATCACCTTCACCTCGCTGGCGCCGTGGCCGGGCAACTACATCTGCGCCGAGGGCCGCTACAGTGAAACTGATGGCAGCGAGAAGCGTGCCGGCATCTTCATCGGCCCGGAGTTTGGCACCGTGACCCGCGAAGACCTGGTGGCCGCCGCCCGCGAGGCCGGCGACGCCGCCTTTGACGTGCTGATCGCCTGCGCCTTCAGCTACGATGCGCACTCCGCCGACTTCAACAAGCTGGGCCGCATCCCCGTGCTGAAGGCCCGCATGAACGCCGACCTGCACATGGCCGCCGACCTAAAGAACACCGGCAAAGGCAACCTGTTTGTCATCTTCGGCGAACCGGACATCGAGATTCTGAACCTTGCCGACGGCAAGTTGCAGGTGAAGGTGCGCGGCGTGGATGTCTTCCACCCCAGCACCGGCGAGGTGCGCAGCAATGGCCCGGACGAGATTGCCTGCTGGTTCCTGGACACGGACTACAATGAGGAGAGCTTCTTCGTGCGCCACGCCTACTTCCTGGGCGCGAACGATCCCTACAGGTCGCTGAAGACAACGTTGAAGGCCGAGATCAATGAAGAGGCATGGGAGTCGCTGCACAGCGACACCTCGCGTCCCTTCGACAAGCCGGAGTCAGGACGCATCGCCGTCAAAGTTATCAACCACCTTGGCGATGAGGTGATGAAGGTGTTTAGAGTATGAATTTGCTTTGTACAGAAACACGAGGCATTTGTAGCTGGCGTGAACGCCTGGTGAAGCCAGATAGCCAATGGAGGCGGGGTTATTCCGCATTTGAGACTGCCGTTGCATGGGAGGGGGCGTCTAGCAACCCTGCCGGACTGCCGGAGCCAATCGGCGCATTATTCCGCAATAGCGTCTTTGGCGAAGGTGCGCTCCTGCTCGCTATCGCCGAACACAAGGTACCTCTACCTGGTGGACAGGCAGATTCTCAGTGCGACGTCTGGGCACTCCTGGATACGACCGCAGGCTTGCTCTCACTTTCTGTTGAAGCCAAGGCGAACGAGCCCTTCGGCGCAGACAACGAATCGCTTGAACATTGGCTCGACGCGGGCAAGTCAGACAAATCGAAATCGAATCGTGCCGCCCGATGGAGGTACATCAGCGAGAACCTCCCCCTCGTCGATTTCGACCACTATAAGGATGTGCCATATCAGTTGTTGCACAGGTGCGCTGCTGGTGTCATCGAGGCGAAACGATTCAGAGCGCCAAACGCTGCGTTAGTCGTTCAAGCATTTGCAGCCCCGGGGGAAAGCTTCCAGATGTTTTCTCGGCTATGCAGCGCGGTGGGTGTAAACGCGGTCCGCGGGCAGATGCAGATTGTCAATGCCGGCGACATTCGCCTTGGAATAGGTTGGGCTGATTGCCCATTTGCAACGGATACAGAGGTTGCATCTGTTGCCTGATATTTTTGGTGGATCGAAGATGGAGTTCCGAATTGCCGACACATTTACGGACAGCCTGGCCCGCCTGACCAGCGAGGAGCAGAAGGCCGCAAAGACGGCCACGTTTGATCTGCAAGTGAATCCGGCCAATCCCGGACTGCAACTGCACAAGCTGGACAAGGCCAAGGACCACAACTTCTGGTCGATCCGCGTGAGCCGCGATCTGCGCATGATTGTGCATCGCACGGGCACCAGCCTGCTGCTCTGCTACGTTGCCCACCACGATGATGCCTATCAGTGGGCAGAGCGCCGACGGCTGGAGACGCACCCGAAGACCGGCGCGGCGCAACTGGTCGAGGTACGCGAGCGCGTGCAGGAGATCACCGTTCCGAAGTACGTGGAGGTGGAGCATCCTGTCACGAAGCCGCGCGTGCTGCAGGGCATCTCTGAGGGGACGCTACTTTCCTACGGTGTGCCGCCGGAGTGGGTAGCCGACGCGCTGAACGCAACCGAGGACACGCTGCTCGAAATTGCAGGCCATCTGCCAGGCGAAGCCGCCGAGGCATTGCTGAATCTGGCCACGGGCATACGGCCCCCGTTGGCTGAGGTTGCGCCCGCAGGTGGCGATCCCTTCGAGCACCCGGACGCGCTGCGCCGCTTCCGCGTGATGAAGAACGTCGAAGAGCTGGCGTTGGCGCTCGACTACCCGTGGGAGCGCTGGGCGGTGTTTCTGCACCCAGCGCAGCGCAAGCTGGTGGAGAAGAACTTCAATGGACCGGCGCGGGTGGCAGGCACGGCGGGGACAGGCAAGACCATCGTGGCGTTGCACCGCGCCGCGCACCTGGCGCGCTCGAATCCGCAGGCGCGTGTGTTGCTGACGACGTTTTCTGAGCCGCTGGCAAACGCGCTGCGCGCCAAGTTGCGACTGCTGCTGCACAGCGAGCCGCGACTGGGCGAACGGATCGAAGTCTACTCGATGGATGCGATTGGGCGACGGCTCTATGAGTTGAACCTTGGGAAGCTGCATATCGCGTCGAGCGCCGTGGTGCGTGAGTTGATGGAACAGGCTTCCCAGGCGGTGGGCGGGCACAAGTTCTCACTGCAATTTCTGACTACGGAATGGGAGCAGGTGGTCGATGGCTGGCAGTTGGAGAGTTGGGAGGACTACCGGGACGTTGTTCGGCTTGGGCGGAAGACGCGCTTGAAGGAACCCCAACGGCAACTGCTGTGGTCGATCTTCGAGAAGGTTCGCTCTGGATTGCGGGAGCAGGGATTGCTGACGACTTCAGGAATGTTCAACGTGCTCGCGCGGCACTATGCCGCTGGCGCATCCGCACCGTTCGACTTCGCAGTCGTCGATGAGGCGCAGGACATCAGCATCGCCCAGGTCAGGTTCCTCGCAGCCATTGGTGCAGGACGACCCAATGGCCTCTTCTTTGCCGGCGATCTTGGCCAGCGCATCTTCCAGCAGCCGTTCTCATGGAAGACTGCGGGAGTGGATGTGCGCGGTCGATCGACGAGCCTCAAGATCAATTACCGGACATCGCACCAGATTCGCTCGCAGGCCGACCGCTTGCTGGAGCCGCAAATAGCGGATGTTGACGGAAACCTTGAGGAACGCAGGGGGACGGTCTCGCTCTTCAATGGGCCGCAGCCGGACATCAAAACTTACCCGTCTACGGATGAGGAGATCAAAGCTGTCGCGGATTGGTTGACCCAACTGCTCAAGAGTGGAATACAACCGCACGAGATCGCGCTCTTCGTCCGCTCCGCCGCTCAGCTTGACCGCGCCAGGGCCGCAGCCGTACGGGCAGAGATGAAGTACAAGATTCTCGACGAGCATGTTGAGACGACTTCCGGCTACCTGTCCGTAAGTACGATGCACTTGGCAAAGGGACTGGAGTTCCGGGCGGTGGGCCTGATGGCGTGTGATGACGAGGTGATTCCGCTTCAGGAACGAATCGAGACTGTCACGGACGAATCCGATCTTGAGGATGTCTACAACACGGAGCGCCATCTCCTCTACGTCGCCTGCACCCGCGCCCGCGACCATTTGCTCGTGACCAGCACCGAACCTGCTTCTGAATTTTTGGACGACCTGAAACCCAAGCGATCAGTTATGTAGAAAGCTTATGGGGAAGCAGGCACTTATAAATTATCAACACGGTAGCGAACACCAGTAGAAGTGCGACAATCAGCCCCGTGATGATCCACATCCGGCGCCGGCGGCGATATTCCTGGCGCAGTGCAATCAGCCGCTCCATGCACTTTGGGCAGCTCGCAGCGTGATCGACCCTGGGGTCTGTTAGCGCGATCCGGGAAGACCGTCGCGCGAGCAGCCAAAGGAAATCCTCGTCTGGGCATGAGCCTACCGGGACAACGTCGCCAGCCAGCACGCGTTTTTCGTGCTGCTGTACGATTGTCTTTTCAAGGCGATCCTGGGAGCGTGAAGAGTGTCGCCAGTTCAATCGCATGGGTGCAGATCTCCGGGCCGGGAAAGGCAGTGAAGCAATGACTCAATCTCATGGAAGTATGCACGCCGGACGGCAGTGTGGTCCATCTCGAATTGTTTTGCAATCTCCCGCTACGAGTATCCATGCCAGCGCGATTTGACGATCGACGATGCGAACGGAGAAAGACGCTCAAGCAGTTCATTCACAAGTACCCGTAATTCTGCATCCGGCTGAGCTATAAGAAGCTCTTCCATATCAACAAGAAGCCCGAAAGAGCGTTCATGTTGGTTCTTTGTCGCAAGCTGTTTTGCCCGCCGGCGAATCGCGCTTTTGACGCGCGCGGTCAGCTTTGCCGCTAACCGCTCCGGGTGGCACGCAAGATAGCGAGAAGTATTTGCGATTGCGTGGTCCATCAGGTCATGCGCCGCGCCGCTGTCGTTCAAATAGGTCCAGGCACAGAGAGAAGCATACGGCCAGGATGCCTGTCCAGCGGCTTCCAACTTCTCGTCAGAAGGCGCGTTCCCGGTCGGATAAACGGAACTCCACCGCAACGGCTGCCCAACACGATCAGTTGGTGGCATACGCGAGCGCTTGCCCGAGGGGGGATTATCCACCAGATGCACTGAGTATAAGACTGCGACGTTACCCTGCTCAAAAAGTTTCATGCGCGCCCGCCCCAAAACGTCTTTTGAGATGCCTTTAGTAGATAGAAGCGCCTTTGCCGAGGTGAAGACCGAGTTTTGAGTCTACGACTTCGAGGAGGTGTCAGGGATGAATTGTCGCTCGAATGCCGGTGCTCAGCTTGATTCAGACCAGTACCGCTGTGAAATTGCGCTCTCCTCAGACGCCGCGGCGGAGAGCGGTCGCAGTGCGATGACCTCGGTCCAAAGCAACGCCTCAGAAAGCGAGCTGCATCACCGGGAAGTTGAGGACCAACCGGTCCAAGCTGCAATTGCGCTCCTTCAAGGAAAATGGAAAATCGCTATTCTCACTCGCCTGAAGCACGGGCCGCTGCGCTTGAGCCAACTACGTAGGATGCTGCCGGGCGCGTCGAAGAAGATGCTGACGCAACGTTTGCGCGAAATGGAAGAAGACGGCCTTGTCGTGCGCTCAGACCGTAGCACCAAGGTACGTCATGTGGAGTATTCCTTGTCGGAGTCGCACGGTTTTCCCGTGTTGTATTTGATCGACATGCTGACGCAGTGGGGCAGGCAGCACAAACCGGCTTCATCCGCAAAGAAATGCTCAACAGGATTGCCCAAAAATAATGAACGGGGTGAAGTTCGGGCCGAAAATGGCTAGCGTCAATATAGTTCCACTATGGAACTATGTTGACAAGGATGGCAATTTGCCTCTTACTTGGCCTATGCCGCTAACTCGTATGAACGAACTGTATTCCCTCGCCGAGGAGCACAATGGTTTGCTCTCGTCAGCGGAGGCGCGCGCCCTGGGAATCAAGGATTCCGTGCTGGTTCGGCTGGCGCAACGGAGCCGGCTGGAGCGGATGAGCCGCGGAGTCTACAGGTTCAAGCGTCGTGCACTCCCAACCCTAGGGCGATTCACTTGTCAGCCCATCGGCAAGGCCAACTATTCAGTCAGCCTGACCGCGTTCGGGCCGTCGTCGGAACTGGTTCGCCGGGAAGAATGACATGGGCACGAAGCCGCTGCTGAGGAAAATCGCCGGGATTCAGCGTGACGATAAAATCGGCCTTGCCCGCCTCGGCGCAGGTACAGAACGGCTCATCATCCGGGTCTGGAGAAATGTCACGGCCTGCGATGTCCGGAACCTCTTCCGCCTGCTCGCGGATCAAGTTGATGGCTGTACCGACGTGATGAGGACGGACACCGCGGCGCGCAAGAATCTCTCTGTATTCTTCTACGATCGCTTCGTTGATGAGCCAGAGGAAGGTATCGTTTTCGATCCAGTCCCGTAAGAACTTGGCGCTCGGTACGGGAGACTGAGCGCCAAGTTGCCTGAAGGCGGCGATTCCCGCCACAAGGACCGAAGTATCGACAACGCCTCTAGGCCGTCTTTTCCTGGGGTAGGGCAATGACGCTGATCTCCGGTGTCTTCTTTCGCTCGGCACGATACCGTTTGATCTCATCCAGGATCTCGCGTTCGGTCGTGCCTTCCAGATCGCCTGCCGCCGCTTCAAAAACGCGGGTAATCTCCGTCTTCCAATTCTCCCGCTTCCGGCCGTTAGCTTCCTTGCCGAGGGACTCCGCGGCCGGAAGCTGGGCATCCAGTTCCTTGGAGAGCGCTTGAAGCGGGATTTCGATCTTGACCACTTCTTTCCCTCTTGTCGGCCGCGAGAGAATCGAAACGTTGGAAACGCGCCCCGGCTTTGCCCGGTCTGCGTCCTTGAAAATCTCCCTTGTAAACCGCGCCAGCAACGGCACAGATGTTCCGAGCGACTCCTTGAGATAAAAGGCAACCTTCGCCTCCAGAAGCAGCGCCCGGTCGAAGACAAAGAACCGATCCTTCCGCTGTGGCTGCAATACGCCGAACTGGACCAGGTTCTGGAGATCCTTGGGCGAGACGCCGAGCACCGCGCTCGCCTCCCGAAGTTTGAGCTGAACTGTCCGCATATCCGCCACCTCCATCTAAAGTTTAGATGACCATTGGCGGCGGCGCAATGGATCTTTCGCTGAATCTGAATGCAGTTCTTTTGGCAAGAGCGACTTCGCTATGAAGCGCGAAGGTCCAAAAGGTCCAATTGGACCCACGACCTCTGCAGAACGCAGGCAGAAGTTTACCGGGCAGAGGTCGAGATTTTGTCGCAACAATAGTGCAAACATCGGTCGTCGAGAGGGTGTGGGCAGAGGTTTGCTGGGCAGAGGTCGCGGGTCCGTTAAGGGTCCGATAAGGGTTCTCCAGCGTGTCTCAGGGCTCCGAAAGTGGCCATCCATTCCCCCTGATTTCAATAAGTTATGGGTTTCCAACCGGCTGTCACGGCAGAGGTCGCGGGTTCGAGCCCCGTCGTCCCCGCCATAGATTCTAAGTGACTTAGAATCACAATGGCGACCAAGTGACAGCCAAATCCGGGGCCGATAAGGGTCCATTAGGTTCCGATTCGAGCTTTTTGCGGGTCCATCTTAATCGTGTTCTGACCCACGCCAGAAATCATCATTTTTACAACCTTGCTTTGCGCGGCCCGCTTATTGGAACCCACTGCCTGCGTATAGACATCCAGTGTGATCCTGCTGTTGGCGTGCCGTAAAAGCTCCTGTACCGTCTTCACATCTTCCCCGTTGGCCTTCAGCAGTGTGCCGAAGGTGTGGCGGAAAGTGTGCCAGCCGATGTTCTTATAAATGCCGTTCGCCTTGGCGACCGGCTTGATGTACCGCTTCATGAGGTTGTCCGGCCAATAGGGTTGTTCCCCCTTGATGGTCGGGCTGGCGAAGACCCAATCTTCTTGCATCGGATAGGGACTTTTCTTCTGCCATTGAAGCAGGTCTTCCGCCATGTAGCCGTCGAGTGGAACCGGCCTGGCCGAGGCTTCGGTCTTGCAATCCCCGATCCTCTGATGCCAGATGGATCGAGTCACACGGAGTTCAAGGCTATCGAAGTCCACATCCGCCCATCGAATCCCTAGCAACTCGCTTACGCGTAGTCCCGTGGCAGCAGCCAACAGAACTAGTGTGCGTTCGCGCGTGTCGAGCTTGGTGAGAAGAAGCTGAAGTTCTCTGAGTTCGAGAACATCAGGAACGCGCTCTCTCTTCGCGCTCTGGCGCATGAGGTCGTGCAAGTTCACCACCGAGGCCATCATCACTGAAGGCAACGACGTTGGCACCATTCATAAGGTATGTACCAATCTGACCTGCCCCGTCCATCGTCCGAAGCAGCCAACCCGCCGCAACGAGGAGAAGTGGAAGGCCGAGCAGGACAAGCAGCGCAAGGAACAGGCCATCGCCAACACGACCGGCCTCCGTGTCCTCGCCGCCGTGAGCGCCGCCGTTCCCGTTCGGTTGCTCAAGCGTGACCTGCTGTTCATCCTTGAGATGCTGGTCAGCGTCATGGACGAAAATCGCGTTGAGGTGCTGGCGTTGGTACTCCCCATATCATAGTCCTTCACCTTTAGGCTAAAGCTCCAAGTGGCTTGAACTCAGATGCCTTGCCAATTAAGAGATGCTTGACGTGCCCCCCGGCAGCAGTCTCTGAGTTTCCGACAAACGCAATTCAAATGAGCCGATACGCTGCGAAAGAGACGGAGAGCCGGGTCGGTCACATCGGTCTCGTACAGTACGCAATGTCGCTCGAAGGTCGTCGACCAGGCGAGGCGTCTCCGCCATGACCACCTCTCATACTGCAAATGCCAGCACTGCCATCGATTGCTATGTCGAAAGGCCGCTCATTCGATGATCTCCACGTCCTTCGCAAAGTATGCGGACGGCAGGCCGACGAACAAAGCGTGACCTACGAGGCCGTTGACTATCGCCGCGATTGCAATCGGGCCGTGTGCGGTTGCAGTGAGCGGCAACAACAGCAAGTTCATGACCGCCCACACTCCAGCGCCGTACAGCAGACCCATGAGCACCCACTTCGTACGCAGCACAGCCACGCGCCGACTTGCAAAAATATAGATCGCTGCAACGGCCAGCGAAACGGCGAAATGCACCGCGAGTCCAAGTCCCGCAGTTGCTAGGCCGCCTGAGAAGGATCGTGTGCCCAGCAGACCGCTCGCGATGTACTGAAGCACATGGATCGGGTTTTGACCCTGCAGGCCGAGGAAAATGACACCGTCGGTTGCATCAAGCGCTCCTACCACCAGGGTGGCGTAAAGGATGGCCCGAGAGATGTGCAAGGTCCGAGCTGCCACCCGCGGCTTATTTCCGTCGGGCGGGTTGATGGCGGAGAAATTCATTTGACCACCTCCGCCTTATTTCCCTTTACCAGAAAGGCAATGATCTTGTCTGCGACAAGCTCGCTGTGCTCTTCCAGGAGGAAGTGGCCACCGTCGATAAGATGCAGTTCCGCCTTGGGCAGGTCACGCAAGAACGCCTGCGCTCCTGGAGCGATGAAGAAGGGATCGTTCTGTCCCCAGACGATCAGCGTTCGGGGTTGGTGTTTGCGGAAATACTCGTGCCACGTGTCGTAGAGCGCCACGTTCGAGGTGTAGTTGTGAAAGAGGTCGAGTTGAATTGCATCATTGCCAGGGCGATCCAGCAGCGCCTGGTCGAAGGTGTAACTGTCCGGGCTCACAGCAGCCGAGTTTTTAGCACCATGCGTGTACTGGAAGATCGTCGTCTCTTTAGTCAAGAGAGACCGCGGAGCCTTTTCCGTCTCCTCGTTGCGATTCGTCCAGAATGGCTGGAGCGGGTCGAAAGCAGCGCTGATGCCTTCCATGTAGGCGTTACCATTCTGTACGACGATCCCTTCAATCGTCTCCGGATGGCGCGAGGCAATGCGAAAACCAACGGGTGCGCCGTAATCCTGGACGTAGATGCTGAACTTCTTCAAACCCATCGTCGTGAAGAGTAACTCTTGAATCTGCGCGGTTATATTGTCGAAGGTGTATTGGAAGTCAGCCGCCGGTGGAGCATCGCTGTAGCCAAAGCCGAGGTAATCCGGCGCGACAACGTGGAAGTGGTCGGCGAGCAAGGGGATCAGCTCGCGGAACATGTGTGATGATGACGGAAAACCGTGAAGCAGGACGATTGTCGGGTTTGTGGTCGCCCCGGCTTCGCGGTAGAAGATCTTACGGCCTTGAATGCGGGCGTGGTGGTATGTGGTCATGTGATTCTCCGTAGCGTTCGTTCAATTGATGGCACGCGAGATAACGTATCGCTTAGAGCAACGCGCTGGCTGCGTCCAGCAAGAACCTTACGACGAGGGCTGGTTCTGAAATGTGAGGGGCATGATCTACATTGTACGAACGGATCTCGGCGCTCATACGCTCGGCGACGAAACGTTGTGTCTTCGGGCTGAACATGCGGTCGTCTTCGGCCAGCAGATACCATGAAGGTTTCGACCTCCATGCGGGAGTCTGTATTGTCTCGCCAAGACACTTCATCGTGATTGGGCGTTGCGCTGCTGTTGCGATTGCGTTTTGTTCCGCCGTGGCTCGGTGGGCGACCGCATTGTTCATGCCTTCCTCCGACATCCATAACAGACCATGTACGTCGGGTTCCAGATGGGGGGCCATCTCATGGGGAGCCTCACGGAAGAAAAGGTCTCCCACCGTCTCGCCTTCTGCAGGCGGCATAGCGGCTACATAGGCGAGACCTCGGATGCGATCATCACCATCGAGAGCGGTGATCACACCTCCGGAGTAGGAGTGGGAGACGAGGAGGATTGGCCCTGCGCCCGCTCTTTCGAGGGCCACTTTCAACGCAGCAACATCATCGGACAGCGAAGTCATTGGAATCTGGGCAGCGATCACCTTGACGCCCGCCTTGAGGAGTGGGCCGATTACAGCAGACCACGAGGATGCATCCGCCCATGCGGCATGCACCAGAACGATCGTTGCATTGGAAGGAATAGTTTTCATAAGTAACCTTTCGCCGAGCTGGCACGCCCTTGCTGAGCCGCTGCTGGATCCTCTAAGCGATCAGACTGGTTAGCATCGCTGACTTAAAGACCGAGTCGCAGTCCGACCGCAAGGTGCGCTACTATGGAGCATATGGATGAGAGAAGATCACTAAAAGCGAGAACTTCTAACACTATCGTTGAGAATGTCTAAACTATGCTTTTGAATAACCTCAGTCTGGACAGTCTTCGAACCTTGGTGGCCACCCAAGACCTGGGTGGTTTTGGGCGTGCTGCGGAACGGCTTTTACGAACTCCCTCCGCTGTCAGCTTGCAGATGAAGCGACTGCAGGAGGAGATCGGCGTCTCGCTCTTTCGGAAGCAAGGCCGGAAGATGATTCTTACTGAGCAGGGAGAGATTGCTCTCCGATATGCCCGGAGGGTGCTAGAGCTCAATGATGAGATGGTGGATACTCTGCGTGGATCGTCTCTTGCAGGCGTCGTTCGAATTGGATTTGGTCAAGATTTCACGAGTAACGTATTACCTCTGGTCATTGCGCGGTTCAACGCGCTCTATCCACTTGTAAAACTTGAGGTGACGGTCGACCTAGGCCAAGTACTCCTGCAAGCGGTCGACTCCGGCGAACTTGACCTTGTCTTGACACTAGGCGGTGCACAAAAGAAGACGGCACAACTGTTGACCGAGCTTCCGTTGCACTGGATTGCGAGCCCCAGCTTTAGAGATCGTCCAAGGCAGCCTCTACCGCTCGCTCTCTTCAACCCCCCATGCGGATGTCAGATACCCGGACTGGACGCATTGGAAAGTGTTGGACGCTCCTGGCGCGTGGCAATGACCAGCCCGAGTTTAACGGGGGTATGGGCCGCCGTTAGTGCTGGTCTGGGATTGACCTCGCGGGCCGAGCTTGGCCTGCCGACGGACGTGCAAATTATCGAGCTGGGCCTCCCCCCACTAGGGAACATTCCCATCACGCTGCATCGCAGACGCGGCCTTCGGGCTCCGAACGCCGTGCGGTTCGCCGAAATCACAGAAGAGTTGGTGGGCACTTACCTGCGTTCCCGCCCGAGACGAGAGCTCATCTAGTGTCCTGTTCTAGAAGTTCGTTGTATGAGTTGGCCTGTCATCCTGAGTAGAGTTTGGCGAGGTTTCTTGCGACAAACGGAGTCGAAGAACCCAGAAGAGGCTCTTCCTGTCGCAAGCTTCCAACCCTCTTGGCCGTGTTTCTGTTCAAGGAACGTCAGACTCAGGACACAAGGTGTTCGTTGAACAAACCATTCTTCTGAGTGAGTCTGGTAGTTTGAGCTGTTCGTTTCACCG
>JAJZAL010000073.1:0-6117 GCA_021799405.1 Acidobacteriota bacterium | reverse complement strand
TTGAGGTGGGGGTGCGGCCGAGTGTGTACTCATATTTGGGAGGACATTATGCAGCACTCAGCCTGACGCGGGACGAGGGGGCGTTGCGCGTGGAGCGGCCATCGGGATTCTCGCAGCGTCCCTTGTCGCTCTTTGCGACGAACGGTAAAATGCAGCTCGTGTAGGGTGCGGACGAACGTATCTGCACAACAGGCCTTATCTGCGCCCACGTGGTCCTCTGTGAAGTGCGACTGCACCGTTTCTGAAGCTCTTCCTGTGGAACCGGACATTGCAATCGGAGTGGACTGGTGCATGACACTAGAGCGCGCCTCTCCCTAGTAACTTAGCTCCGCCGCCATTTTACAAGCTGTGCTTCCTGCGAAAGCTCATTTACTCCGCCACATGCCAAGATCAGTGCCCTCTAGTGTGAACTCTATCGTCGCCCGTAAGTAAATGGGAATCTGTTCGTCTCGGTGAAGAACCGCTGCGCCTAGCGCTTGTTCGTCGAGGAGTCGCACTTGCAGGCTCATGGTGTACGGCGAGCGGCCTGGGTGCTCCGACGCACGACCCAATCCGTCGATATCTTGGGTGATAACCAGCATACGAAGACTGTCCAGACCAATATTGCTTCTTGGCACAGTTGAGCCATGCTCACCATTTCAATCACAATTTCTCGTTGTTATTCGTATTTCTGCGTCCGTATTCTGAATGTGCCGTAACTGGGCGAAAGGGACAGTTCCTATGAATCCATTTGGGGCTTACGGGTGCTTTACACGAACCTACCAGGTGAAGGCCGGATGTTTCGGTCGTAAGGGATGAGTCGAAGGGATGTGTTCCAGATGACGCTGAATGACAAGCCGAACAATGACCAGATCAAGCTTGGCTACGACTGGCTCAGAAGGCCAAGACGATAACCGTCCGATCGGAAGTTGTCTTTGGGCTCGTCGCACTCGCTTCCAGCTCCTAATCTTCGCAAACTATCCACAAACAAGGGAAGTTTTCTCATTGCTAACCCTTCCAACTCCGGACAGCAGATCCGGCTTTCTTGCACCCTACAGGAGATTCTCATGAGTTCATTACATACTCCAGCTGTCACCGCCCGCACTGTCACTTTTGGTTCAATCGTCGTCGACGGTCTGAATATCGCTTATCGTGAAGCGGGCGATCCTTCCAGTCCGAGACTCGTTCTGCTGCACGGATGGCCGGCCTCTTCGCACCAATTCCGTGAACTGATGCCGGCGCTTGCATCCTGCTTTCACGTGATTGCCCCGACTATCCCGGCTTCGGGAACAGTGATACTCCCGACCCCGCAATCTTTTCTTACACCTTCGACAAGTTGGCGGAAATCACAGAGGGTGTTTTGAAAGCAAAGGGGTTCAAGCGGTACGGTCTTTACATGCAGGAGTATGGCGGTCCTGTCGGTTTCAGGATCATGACAAGGAATCCCGAAGCATTGGAGTGGCTGATCCTTCAGAATACAAACGCTTATGAGGTTGGCTTCAGTGCCGCTTGGGGCAGCTTGCGCAATGCGCTGTGGCTCGACCGTAGCAAGGAAAACGACCAAGGAGCTGCAGGTCTGCTCGACTTGGGTACCGTCAAGGCTACCTACCTCAGCGGCTCAACCAATCCAGCTCTGATGAGCCCTGATGCATGGCATATGGACTATTTCCAAACGCTGCAACGGCCTCCTGGGCGTCAGCTTCAACTCGATCTGTTCTACGACTATCGCCACAACGTCACCTTGTATCCCAAGTGGCAGGAATTCCTCAAGCAACAGCAACCGAAGACGATCATCTTTTGGGGACCAGGAGACATCTTCTTCACACCCGAAGGCGGCGAAGCATACCTCAAAGATCTGCCAAAAGCAGAGATGCACCGGCTATCTGCGGGACATTTTGCTACAGAGGACTGTCTGAACTTCATCGCTGAGCACATCCGTACGTTCTACGAGAAGGTGGTGGCATAATCCACGATGGTAATGTCACGACCAGGTTAAATAAGTTCAGGGGAAACCTACGGACGTGTTGCGCGCTGTCCGTAGGTTTCCGGTCAAACGTACGTGTTGGATAGGTTACCGATGCTGTTCGGCTCTGATGCCCTCGAGTCTCCAGCTCATCACTGGGGCGATTCGAAGCACCGCGCAAAATACGGAAATGATGGGTGCGCCGTTGACTGAATACCACGGGGCTCCGTTGAGATTGCACATGCCTACGAAGTACGGATACAAGCAGATCAAACGCATTGCGCTTATCAGCTATACTAACACCCAGCCAGACCATTCCTGGACCAAGCTCGACTATGACTGGTATGCCGGGCTGTAAAGAAATACGAGAGCATCTTCAGGAGAGAAAAGATTAGAGCATGGAAGATATCGCCTGCAGTCCGGCAACAACGGAGCGTGAGACGAGCACCAAGCACCTCTTCGAGGATTGCGCGTGGCTGTATGCGTTTTGCCGCGAGCACTTGTTCCGCGATCACACGAAGGAGATCTCTCAAGCGCTGTTTCCCCAAGGGGCACCTTTGAAAAGTATGTGTGTTCTGGAGGTTGGATGTGGTCCGGGGTTCTACGCTCGCCGCCTTGCACGGCGCTATCCCGCCTTGCACGTGCTGGGGATTGACCGTTCCTCGCGTCTGCTCGCATGGGCCCGGTCGCGAGCTTCTTCCGATCAGTTGGGTAACTGTCGATTTCAGCAAGGGGATGTGGAAACTATCTCCGCTTCCGTAGATGCAGTTGATGCGGTCATTAGTTCCCGTCTTCTGCTGATCGTTGAGAATCGCAGCACGGTCCTCGCTGAGATCTTTCAGGTATTGAAGCCAGGCGGACGGCTGTTTCTGATTGAGCCGACTGCGAATCATAAGACACAGTTTCCCCTTGCTGCCATGCGATTGGCAATGCGCTTCATCCGCTCCACCGGCCGGGAAACATCTCCAAATAGAGTTAAGGTGCTCTCTCCTCCAGAATTCCAAGATCTGGTTCAATCGCAGCCATGGGCGAAGGTGTCAATTCAGATGTACGGCGACTACCAATGTGCCGTCTGTGACAAAGGAGATGACATGAGTACCGATGTTCAAGCGTTGGAGGCTTCCACGAATTCCGTAGCGGTCGATGGTTCGCGGAGCATGGCCTAGTGTTATATCCCATCCTCGATCCAAACTGCCCTGACCCATCTTTCAACTTGATCTGCGCGTTAGCCATTATGGCAAAAGCACCCCGGCCCGGCAGAGTCAAGACACGACTCTCGCCGCCTCTGAGTAGTGAGCAAGCTGCAGCCCTCAACACGTGCTTTCTTCGAGATACAACTTTGAATATTGCCGAGCTTGCCGAAGAGATAGCCTGCGCCGGTGTGATCTCCTATACGCCGATAGGAGATGAATCTCTATTCGATGGATTGCTGCCTGCGGGATATCGGCTGATACCACAACGGGGAGACGGTTTCGGAGAAAGACTTTTGACAACGGCACAAGACCTTTTCCAGTGCGGTTTTGGGTCTGTCTGCCTCATTGACTCCGATTCGCCCACGGTGCCAAGGAGAGCCTTCGCGATGGCGGTCGATGCCTTGCAGCAACCAGGCGACCGCGTCGTACTTGGTCCCTCTCAGGATGGTGGCTATTATCTGATCGGAATGAAACACGCACACGCAGAAATGTTCCAGAATATCTCCTGGAGTACTGACTCCGTCTTGTCCGAGACTCGTAAAGCTATTGAGAGTAGCAGTGTCGAGTTGATAACTTTGCCCCTCTGGTATGACGTCGACGATGCAGCCACCTTGGCTGTCCTCCGATCTGAACTGATCGACGGCCTTCAGCCTGCCTTCACTTCCTTACCGGGTTATACTGCAGAGTATTGTCGGAAGTTTTTACGGGATTTGGACGGCTCAGTATGAAGTGGAGAAGCCCACTACATGGCCGTCCTTGGATTACGAACGCAATTCTGGCACTGTTGGGATTGGGGCTATTTGCGCTTACAAAACAGCTGATTGTGGAGTTTCACCACTTCACGATCGGGTTCTCCGGCGTCGCTGGCTGGTCAGTCATACTGTTTGCCCTTTCGACGGCAACCATCCTCACCCTGCCTACGAATCGGTTCACTTTACCCATAATCCTAGGCTTCGGAATAGCGTTTCGGCTTGTCACGCTATTGCCGGAGCCGATCATGTCCTCCGACATCTACCGCTACGCCTGGGATGGAGTGGTCCAACACGCTCATATCTCTCCGTACCGTTATGTTCCAGGTGACCCGGCGCTCAGCTTCCTGCGCGCACCCAATCAGGACCTCTTCGACAACATCAATCGCCGCGACTACGCCCGCACCATCTATCCTCCGGTCGCACAGTTTCTGTTCTATGGCATCACCTGGATCAACGCTTCAGTCACCTTCATGAAGCTGGCGATGATTCTCTTTGAGGGGCTCACCGTCTACGCACTGATAAAGCTGCTACAAGCGCTGGGGAGGCGAAGAGAACAGATCCTGCTGTACGCATGGTGCCCGCTCTTAATCTGGGAGATAGGCAGCTCTGGGCACCTGGATTCAGCTGCGATGGCGTTCATCGCGCTGGCTCTGCTTTCGCGCTTCCGGCGGCAGACGATCAAAACTGGCCTATTCCTTGGCGCTGCGATCCTGATCAAGTTTTATCCTCTGGTGCTGCTGCCTGCGCTGTGGCAGCGAAAAGATCTCAAGATGCCTTCGATGATCGTTGCCCTCGCTGTCTTTTCCTACGCCTGTTACGCCAGCGTGGGGATGCTGGTCTTCGGTTTTCTCGGTGGATATGTGAAGGAGGAAGGAATCGAGACAGGTTCTAGGTACTTTCTGCTGGAATTGACACGAAAGCTTCCCGGCCTGCATGACGCCTCTGCGCCTTTGTATCTAGCAGCCTTGGTCGTTGGATTTGCCTCTTTGGCTTATTGGAGCTGGCGGGCTGCCAACACCGAACCTGCATCGCAACAAACGCAGTTGTGGCTCAGGATCTTTCGACTGACGGGAGGTGGGGCCTTTCTTCCCGGCACTCTATTTCTGGCGTTCGCGATGATGCTCGCCTTCTCTCCGCATTACCCCTGGTACCTGGCGTGGCTAATACCGTTTGGCGTGCTGATGCCCAACCTTCCGCTCTTCACCTACGCGCTGGGTCTCTTCTATCTATCCGCCACCTCGCTGGGGGCAGGTACCATCGAGTCGCAGTATCGACTGAACAGCATTCTCTATGCGGTAGTACTGATCGCTTTCCTGCTGGAGTGGATGGTCCGCGAAGGCTACAGCCGGTGGATCGCTCCGAGGCAGCGACTCGCATGAGCTTTTCGAATATCTCGGTCATCATTCCTGCGCTGAATGAATGTGAGTCGATCGGACATGTCGTTGCATCGATGCCATGGACGAAGATCGCTGAGTGCATCGTGGTGGATAATGGCTCAACCGATGGTACGGATGAGGTGGCCCGGAGCGCCGGAGCAAAGGTAATCTACGCGCCGCGAGGTTATGGATCGGCATGCAAGGCGGGGTCGCAGTCTGCGCTGCCCACCAGCAGTATTCTGGTCTATCTCGACGGAGATGGAAGCGACAACATAGACGACTTCGCGCGGATCGTCGCTCCAATCGAAGAAGACAGGGCAGATTTTGTCCTAGGCTCTCGCCTGCGGGGCTACGCGCAAGCAGGATCGATGTTGGGAAGTCAGATCTTTGCGGCCTATCTCGTCGGTTTTCTTGTCCGAGTGCTGCAGGGGATTCAATACACCGACATGGGTGCCTTTCGCGCCATCCGACGATCCAGCTTCGAACAACTGTCAATGTCGGAGATGACCTACGGATGGAACCTCGAGATGCAGATACGCGCAGCGCAGCACAAACTCCGCATCCTCGAGATCCCGGTGGATTATCGCTGCCGGATCGCCGGAGTCAGCAAGGTCTCCGGCGACTTCTTTGCCTCCATCAAAGCAGCCTCGCGCATTCTCGGCGTGGTCTTTCGGATCGGTCTTTCACGCCGACCCTGAGGGCTTGGCAATATTTTGTACGATGCCTTTTGCCCGTAGACCTTGCTCAACCTTGGAGAAGTAATCCTCGACAGCTCCTTGGGTCTTTATCCACGCAATGTAACGTGCGATACCTTCTTCCAGTCGCACGCGGAGCTCGTATCCGATAGTCCTGAT
>JAJZAL010000349.1 GCA_021799405.1 Acidobacteriota bacterium | reverse complement strand
CCACTGGCGGCGCGGCAATGGTATTTCCTTCATTGATCGACCAAAAGTATAAAAGTATCAGCTGGCAATGCAGGTGGCCGGCTCGTATTCTGTGGCATTGTCGAGAGTGTAATAATGTCCGATAACAGATATTCTGTTAAGTCCAACTCGGCCAAACTCCCTCTATCATCATCCATATGGCAAATCGCCCCTTAACCGCGCTTGTCCTCAGCCACGTGGCCTTCGAGGATCTCGGTTCCCTGCAGCCTGTGCTGCTGGAACGAGGCTTCTCGATCGAGACCGCGGTTGGAAGTACCGCGAAATTCCCGTTGCGACAAGCTCAGTCGTGTGACCTGCTGGTGGTGCTCGGCGGACCGATCGGCGTCTATGAGTCCCGCGCCTATCCCTTTCTTGACCACGAGATCGCCTGCATTCGCAAGCGCCTGGAGGATCAGCGGCCGATTCTCGGCATCTGCCTGGGCGCTCAGCTGATGGCGGCCGCGTTGGGTGCGCGGGTGTATCCAGGTGCGCATGGTTCTGAAATCGGCTGGATGCCCCTGCACGCAAATGACACCGAGCGGTGCCCGGAGTGGTTTGCCCCACTCCTCGCTCCCGGCTTACACGTCTTCCACTGGCACGGCGACACCTTCGACGTTCCCGCAGGCGCAACCCGACTTGCCGGATCCGATCTCTATCAGAATCAGGTATTTACCTATGGACAATCGGCGCTTGCTCTGCAATTTCATCCCGAGGTAATCGCCGCCGATCTGGAGGCTTGGTATGTGGGACATGCGTGCGAACTCCACTCCAAAGGAATCGATGTACTGGGGTTGCGCGAAGATGCACAACGATACGGGTCTGCTCTGGAGGCGGCAGCCACAATCTTCTGGAATCGCTGGCTGGACTACATTTTGTAGCGGCCCAGGTCTTCGTCGTTCAGGCCTTCAAGCCAGCCGCGCAATTGCTCGGCTGTGGGGCCTTCGGGATTGCCTGCGGTGTTCAGCTTCGCCCTCTCCATCACCTGGTCCGCAACATAGATCGGACAATCAGCACGCAGAGCCAAGGCGATCGCGTCCGAGGGCCGCGCATCGACCATTACTGGTTCCCCGCCCTGCTTGAGCCACAGAACGGCGTAGAACGTATCATTGTTAAGATCAGTAATAACAACGCGTTCCAGCTCTGCGTTCAAGTGATGGATTAGATTCCTGGTAAGGTCATGCGTCATCGGGCGCGGCGCGGCCAACTTCTCAATTTCGATCGCGATGGCGTTTGCCTCAAAGATGCCTACCCAGATCGGCATCACGGCGTCTGATGCAATATCCTTCAGCACAACGATGGGCATATTGGTGGCAGGGTCCATCATCAGCCCGCGTATCCGCACCTCGATATCCATCTCTTGCTTCTCCCCGTACTCCAACCATCTTAGACTGCTTCGCCTGCCAAACTGTTGGGAAACGTGGCCGTGACTTTCACCGGCAGATAGCTGCCAGGCGCCGGCGCGATGAGCTGCGCCCAGGTGAAGTTGACAGGTTTATTCTGGCTGCTGCGTCCAACAATCTGCCCGCGGGCTGGGTTAGTTCCCTCAACCATTACCTCAACAATTTCCCCTAAATGTTTGGCATAATTATTTCTTTGAATTTCGCGCTGACGATCGAGTAGCACTTGGAGCCGCTGCGCTTTCTCAGCTTCCGGAATCGAATCGATCATGGTTAGCGCCGGCGTGTTGGGGCGGGGTGAGTATTTGAAGCCGAAGATGCAGTCGTACTGCACCCGGGCCAGAAGATCCATCGTCTGGATGAAGTCATCTGCTGTCTCACCCGGGAAGCCGACAATGATGTCGGTTGAAAGTGAAATGGAGCGCCGTGCGGATTTGATCCAGCTAATTCGTTCGAGGTACCACTCCGAGGTATACTCGCGCGCCATAAGCTTTAACACACGCGTAGAACCGGACTGTACGGGCAAATGGATGTGGTCGCAGAGGGTGGGCACGGCGTCGATCGCCTCGACAATGTCGCGCGTGAAGTCGCGCGGGTGGCTGGTGGTGAAGCGCACGCGCCGCATTCCCGGAACCTGGCCCACCGCGGCGAGCAATTCCGCGAAGCTGTACTTCCCTTCCGGATCGCGGTAGCTGTTCACGTTCTGGCCCAGGAGCTGAATTTCGGTATAGCCCAGATCGGCGATGCGCCGCGCCTCGGCCAGTACGGATGACGACGTCCGGCTGCGTTCCTTGCCGCGCGTATATGGAACTACGCAGTAGGCGCAAAACTTGTCGCAGCCCTCGATGATGGTGATATAGCCGCGATAGGGATTTTGCCGCGCGGTGAACTCAGTCTCGAAGGTCTCTTCGGTTTGGCGGTCATCGAGGCCGGTGATGCGGCTCTCCCCTGCCTCCAGCCGTGCCAGCATCTCTGGCAGTTTGCGGTACGACGCCGAGCCTGAAACCAGCGAAACGTGGGGCGCGCGCTCGAAGATACGCTCGCCCTCCTGCTGCGCAACGCAGCCGAGAACTGCAAAACGCTTGCCCGCCTTATGGAGCGCCTTGTAGTCGCTGAGCCGGTGAAAGACCTTTTGCTCTGCTTTGTCCCGAATGGAGCAGGTGTTGTAGAGGATCAGGCCTGCGTCTTCCTCCGACTCGACCTGGCGGTAACCCTGCTGCAGGAGTGTGCCAATGACCTTCTCGGAGTCATGGGCGTTCATCTGGCAGCCGAAGGTCTCAATGTAGAAGGTTTTTTCGGTTGCCATAGCAATCCCAAGTATACCGTGTTCCCGAATTGGACCCAAGATCAAGCTTTCCGTGACATGTCCATATCTCCCCGGGCGCAAGCGTCGAGCGGCAAGGCGGCATTGGATTCGCCTGCGCGCCTACACGCTCGACGCGGCCGGATCCCGCAACGCCGGGAACCGATGTGCAGACTTGACCGGCGCACCCTAATGACTATCATTGGCTAAATCACCAACAACGGAAAGGACGTGCACCATGCGTCGTATCACTTTTGTTGCCGCAAGCGCCGTGCTGGCCTTATGTTCCCTTGGCTCCCTCGGGATCGCTCAGTCACCCAAGCCCACCATTTACATCAGCCCGGACGGTGGATTCCAGACCGCCCTGACCGCTGCCCTGTTCAAGAAGCATGTCCCTGCCACCGTCATCACAGACGAGAGCAAAGCGAAATACATCCTGAAGGCGGCCCCGGTCGATTCCAAGAGCGAGAGCGGTGCAGGAAAGATTGCTCGCTGCATGTTCGCAGACTGCATCGGAATCAATGGAAATTCCGAGGTTTCAGTGCAACTCTTGCAGCGTGACAGCGGTGCAGTCGTGTGGGCTTATCAGGTGAAAAAAGGCAACGCTGGACCGAGGGGCATACAGTCACTCTCTGAGGCCGTGGCTAAACATCTAAACAACGATTTCTTGAAGAAGCAGAAATAGACATCACTCCAGACACGCGAAAGCCCCGGCCATCATCGACCGGGGCATTTATGGCTGGCGATCTCCGGAGCGCCATGAGGGGCGACGGAAAAATTGCCATTTTCCGTTGTACGGGAGATACTTCTTGAGGTAGGTTTTTCGCCCGAGATTATCATCCAAGTCTACTGGCCACATCGAAATCGCGATTGCGGAATCAGGGGTCCGAAATGAGCAGCGGCACCTGACTCCGATGGCAGCAAAATGGCTAGTAAGCGACGATGAATCGCGTAACTGATTGATTCAAAAGCGCGGGAGTAGTTCAGTGGTAGAACGTCAGCTTCCCAAGCTGAATGTCGCCGGTTCGATCCCGGTCTCCCGCTCCAATCAAATCAATAGCATAGCGAAATCTTGGCGTTGAAGTTTGGTCCAGTTTTGGTCCACTTTTCCGTCAGCTTTAGGAATCTGCCTCTCCCATCGCCAATTCGCTTACATCGATGTGGGCCTGACGGGCACGCTGGCGAAGCGGCGGAACCGACTTTTCGTAGCCGTCGTTGATGCGCTCGTCGCCGTGGCGCAGATGTTTCACCTGTACCTCTTTCACCTTCGTTGGGTCGTCGGTTCCGACCTGAGCGATCAGTGCGTTGTAGGCGTGACGGAAGGCATGGAAGCCGTTACCCTTCGGAACCCCTTGGGTATGTCCTTCCTCCATGCGCCGCAGGACTGGGAACAGATGGTCGGCACCGAGCGCAGTCAGATGAAGCGGTCGTCCAGTCCTCAACGAGCCGAACACCCAGCCATTCCCGGACGGATTCTCATATTTGTAGTAAAACAGCGCCGCTCCCAACCGGCCGCACATGGGCACTGGAGCTTTCGAATTGTCGCTCTTCTCTGCTTCCCTGATGTCTTTTCCGCCCACACTACACTCAACCCTGATCTTCGGTTCCAGTCCGTCAAACTCGATCACGTCCCACTTGAGGGCGAGAAACTCCTCCGAACGCAGGCCTGTGGTACATGCGGGTAGGATCAGCATCTTCACATGACCGGGCGTCTGCGTGTTCCCTAGCCATAATACTGTTCACTTAATTATCTGAATCGCGTTTCCGATGTCGATGGGCGGCAGAGGGGTGGCGTGACGAGGACGCAGGGGGAAGTTGCTCATTTTGCGCTTTACGCCGCGAGGATGGCGCCGATGGCGGCTGCAGACGACCCGTTCCTGGAGGATTTCATCGAGAACGGCGTTATGAAATGCGCTCTTCTTCCGAGGGGGGAATAGCGGGATAGACGGCCAGTTTTCGGCGGACGACGCGGACAGCGTGCAGAAACGAGAGCCTGTCCGG
>JAJZAL010000348.1 GCA_021799405.1 Acidobacteriota bacterium | reverse complement strand
GACGTGGCTCGAAGGCTGCTTGGCGAAGCTCTCGAGGAAGTCGGACACGACGGCGGCGGTGAAGTATGCGCTGAGTCTTTGGCCGGCACTGACGCGTTACGCCGACGACGGCGATCTGGCGATTGGTCGAGTCGGGAAATGCGGGTTAGCCAGCGCTTGATCATGCGCAACATCCATCCGTCCGAAATGCGCCGGGCCAGGCTCCGCATCAAGGGAGAGTGCGGAATCGAAGTGAAGTAGTCGCGTAAATCTGCGTCCACCACTTCCCGCCTCCCATGCTGCGTCACGTGCCAGTACACCCTTCGCAGAGCCATCTTGGCGTCCACCCCAGGACGAAACCCGTACTGTTGGGGTAACAGGTCCGCCTCGAAGATCGGTCCAAGAATCAGCACTGCCGCCATCTGGACCACGCGGTCGCGGATGGTCGGAATGCCTAGTACATCGTTCGATTAGTTCTTTGTGTTATTGTGGCGCTGTCGGCGCCGCCTGCGCTTCGGCGGATGTTCTGCTTGGTATTGTTTGGTCGCTTCAATGATCCGCTGTAATTTTTCAGGCCCTTTCGTCCAAGTGAAGGGCTGACAGGATTCGTTATAGTTCGCAATGAACTTTACCAGGAAGTCTTTGAGCTGCTGCTTGGAGCGATGGACGCTTTGCGACAATCCTTGCTTGCCCAGAATGCTGAAGAAGCACTCCACCATGTTCACCCAAGAGGCGTGAGTGGGGGTATGGTGAAAGTGCAGGCGTGGATGGTGCTCCAACCATTGCTGGGCCGCTTGGTTTTTATGAATATTCAGGTTGTCCAGGACGACGTGAAGGTCGCGGCCGGGAAAGGCGGCGGTCACGTCATCCATAAAGCGCAGGAAGTTGACCGAGGTCCGGCGCTGTTTCACATGCGCCAGCACCTTGCCGGTGGCGATCTCCAGCGCCGCCAAAAGCGCCTGGGTGCCATGGCGGACGTATTCGTTGGTCCAACTCCGGGGCTTCTTGGCGCTGAGGGGCAGCAGAGGCTGGGTGCGATCCAGGGCTTGGATTCCAGTTTTTTCATCAACACACAAGACCAAGGCGTTTTCGGGAGGATTCAGATACAGGCCCACGATGTCCAACAGCTTGGCTTCGAAGTCGGGGTCGGGGCTAAAAGTGAAGGTCCGGAGGCGATGCGGCTGCAACCCCGAGGCCGCCAGAATTTCGTGCACTGTGGTGCTCGGCAAGTGCAGGTCCTTGGCCAAGGTCCGCACGCTCCAACGGCTCTGAAACTCCGGCTGTTGGCAGACGCGGGTTTGGACTCGTTGCCAAGTTTCACGGTCATGGTGGCGGGGGCGGCCGGGCCGAGGGCCGTCCTCGAGCCCGTCCAGGCCCTTTTTCGCAAAGCCGCGACGCCACTTTCCGACCGTCACCTGGGGGATTCGCAGGGCCGCCGCAATCTCCTGGTTAGACTGCCTGGAAGCCGCGCCCAAAACAATACGCGCACGCAAGGCCAAGCCCTGAGGTGTGGAGGGCGATCGAACCAGATGTTGCAAGGTAGCCTCCGTCACGGCATTCAAAGCAATTGCAGGTGCAACTCTCGGCATGCCGGTTACAGTAACACACAGCCGAGAATATTACAAGGAATTTATGGAACGATGCACTAGCCTCTTCAGTTTCAAAGCACTGACGACAAACTCCTTGCCCAAAATCGTGGAGGGCAGACGATGAGTACGATATTGCCATCGGTTTCGGAATTCTTGCACTCGGGTTGCTTCAAACTTTTTATCGACGGTCGATGGGTTGATGCAGCAAGCGGGAAAAGGTTCGAAACTCGTGATCCTGGAACCGGCAGGGTCATTGTGGAGGTTGCCTCTGGCGAGCGAGAAGATGTGGGTCGCGCGATTGAGGCAGCCAAAAAGGCATTTCAGAAAAGCGGCTGGGCCACCATGCCAGCCAACGATCGAGCCGTAATCCTGCACCGCCTTGCCGACCTGATTGATCAACATCGTGATGCCTTGGCGCAATTGGAATCTTTAGACGTGGGGAAACCAGTTGCACAGGCGGCGGGCTTCGACATACCGCATGCTTCTAAGACTATTCGATACTATGCTGATCTCTCAGTGTACTCCCGGCGACGCGAGCCAATCGCGGTTCCAGGTCACGAAGCGTACACGTTACGGGTTCCTTATGGCGTTTGCTCCTTTATCTTTCCTTGGAACTTTCCTTTTCTCTTGCTGTGTTGGGGTATCTCACCGGCGCTGGCGGCCGGCAACTGTGTGGTCGTGAAGCCGGCTGAGGACACTCCGCTTTCGACTCTGTATTTTTGCCGACTGGCTGCGCAAGCCGGAATTCCTGGCGGGGTAATCAATGTTGTTTCGGGATATGGAGAGACGGCCGGGGCTTCATTGGCCTCTCATCCAGGTATTCAGCGAATGTCGTTTACCGGGTCCCCTGAAGTGGGGCGCAAAATAGCCGCGGCGTGCGGAGGGAATCTCGTGCCAGTGAAGCTCGAGCTGGGCGGCAAAGGGGCCGCGGTCTTATTCGAAGATGTAGACGTGGAACAGGCTGCCGATATGCTCACCTCCGCCCTAACCTTGAACTCCGGCCAAGTGTGCTGCACGGCGACTCGATGGCTGGTACACGAATCAATCTGGGATCGTTTCGTCCAGCGCGCCGAGCAACGGCTGAAACATCTCAAAATCGGTTATGGAATGGGCGAGGCAACCGAGATGGGTCCGTTGGTCAACGTAAAACAGAAGGAGCGTGTCCTCAGATATCTCCGGAAAGGCGAACAGGAAGGTGCCGTGGTGTTGTTGCCCGGAGGCGAAGCGGGAGTCCCGGCGGAATTCAAAGGGGGATTCTATGTGAAACCTTCCCTCTTGACAGGCCCGCCCGACAACATTTGCGCCCGGGAGGAGATCTTCGGGCCCGTGGCGTACCTCATGCGGTTCAAGACTGAGGACGAGGCCGTAGATCTCGTGAACCGTTCAACTTATGGTCTTGCCAACAGCGTCTGGTCCAAGGACATCGATCGAGCCCGTAAAGTAGGAGAAGCCCTAGTTGCGGGAAATAGCTGGATCAACGCTCACAACCTCTTTCCACACGGCGTTCCATACGGCGGACACAACCTGAGTGGATACGGAGGAGGCGTCCTCAGCCCGGAAACGTTCATGGATTACTTGCGACCACAGTCAGTGGTGCGCCCTAACGGCTGAAGTCGCCCAGATGGACAAGCGGCGGAACCAATTCCTGAGTTTCACGATCCAAGTCGTGGCCTGGACCCTGACCGATGTGGGGTGGCGCATGGTTGTTGTCAACTAGTACTACTGTGTTATAAAAATGGTGTCCCGCAATAGGGGCAACCCTTAAGCCGCCGCAGCAAAACCTGCGCAATCGTCAGGCGCAGCGTGGCGATTGACCAGGGATGATGCCGTGCCGTGCGAACCGGCAGCACCCCGCGGCCGAAAATCCGGCGGGGCTTCGGCGAAGGATAATTCCAGTTGACCGGCTCGGGCGGAGGGGGGAAAAACGGCTCCGCTCCGCCACCAGGAACCCATAGGCCGCGATGCACAGGGTCGCATGATGATGAAACCCACGCCAGCCCCGGCCCTCGAAATGGCCCAGCCCCAATTCCTGCTTCAATTCTTCATAGTCGCGCTCGATGATCCAACGCTGCTTGGCCAGCCGGACCCAGTCCCGGATTTTGGTCTCCGCCGGCAAAGTCGCGAGCCAATATTTCGTCGGCTCGGCCTCTCCTTTCGGCCACTCGATGAGCAGCCACTCCTCCGGACGCGGCTCGGTGCGCTTTTCGTCCCGATGCGCCGGACGGACGCGCAGCAAGGCAAACCGCGAACGGAGCGGACGTTTCACGCCCTCCCGCCAAGCGATGTTTTTCCATGCCCTCTCCGGCAATCCTTGAGCCAGCGAGAGGACGGAAACCGGCCGATGATCCCGATCCCGCCGCAAGCGCTTGGGAGGCTGGCCCCGGCCGCTCCACGGCTTTTTCGGCAACGGTCCTTCACCCGGCTTCCAAACCGTCGTGGCGCGGTTCACGCCCAGCACGTAGGGCAGATCCAGCGCGGTGAGGGCTTCGCGGAACCAAGTCTCATTGCCATACCCCGCATCCGCCACCACCGGCGCTCGTGGAATTCGCTCTTCCATCGCCCAGCGAATCTGTCCCAGCGCGATGGCCGGTTTGGTCTCGAAGCGAATTTCTTCCGGCACGCCCGCCGTCTCCCGTCGCTCTTGATCCTCGGCCCAGCTTTCCGGCAGATAGAGCCGCCAAGCCACCGGCAGGCTGGCCGCCTCGGTGGTCACCGACAAACTCACCGCCACCCGGCAGTTCTCCTGCTTGCCCACCTGCCCGCAATACTGCCGCGCCACGCCCACCGAGTGCTTGCCTTTCTTCACCAATCCCGTGTCGTCCACCACCCAGGCGACTACCGGCCCTTTCTCTGTCATCGCAGCCAAAGTGTATTCCCGCACGCGCCGTAGCCCCGCCTCGTCACTCCAGGGCGCATCGGCTACCAGGTGGTGCAGCGATTGGTGCGTTCGCCGCACGTTGTCGGGTGCCAGACGGGCTGCCATCGGTTCCACACTCTTTCGCTCGCCGGGCAGCAGCAGGCCGGTGCAATAAGCCTTCAGCGGCTCCTCCCGGTCTCGATGCCCTGCGCCTGGCGCCAGGCTGTTAAGATAACCCGCAAGGCGTTTCTGTTGTGCGCCTGGCGCCATCACGTCGGCGCTCATGAAATGAGGATACCAT
>JAJZAL010000072.1 GCA_021799405.1 Acidobacteriota bacterium | reverse complement strand
ATTCCCCTCTACGGCTACCACTGGTACACCGGCAATCCCGGCCTCGGCAAAGCCGAGCAGAAGCCCAACCCGACAGCCAGCTATATCTCGGCGCCCGACGCCAAGTTCCTGCTCCACACCTATAACGGGCACGAGTTTTGGGATCCCATCGATCACACTTCCTTTTTCTGGTTCTACCGCGACCAGACGCGCGAATGGGTGTTCTATACCGATAAGCGCACCTTCCAGGATCGTTACGACCTGGCAAAACAATATGGCGTGTGGGGCTTTTGCGCATGGGTGCTGGGACAGGAAGATCCAGGCATCTGGAGCGTACTGCCACCGCGCACGGCAACCGCAACAAAAGCAAAATGAAGACAGAACGATTCACCACGGCTGGCTGCTGATCCACCCGCAGCCAGCCTGGCCACAGATGACGCCATCGTAATCACATGCTGCTACCCAATTTGCTGCTTTAGAATCCAAGCATCAGGAGAAATTATGGTCCGCAAGATTAGCGCCCTGCTCTTGTGTCTGGCTCTGCTGCCGGCAACCCTGCTCGCGCAAAACCAGAGCAACGCAAAGCCTACCGACTCGCAGATTCTCGCCCAGGTCAACCACACCATCGCCAACGAACAGGCCTTCAAGGGAATGACCATTGTTCCCACCGTCTCGAATGGCGTCGTCACGCTCTCCGGAACGGTCAGCAACTACGCCGCCAAGGTGCTTGCCTCTGACGAAATCGCCAACATCAGCGGTGTCCGCACGATTCTCAACAACCTCAATATTCAACCGTCCTACGTCGCTCCTCCGTCGACTCCGGCGGCCATGCAGCCCCAGCAATACCAGCAGGCGCCGCCACCGCCCCAATATGGGCAGGCTCCTCAGCAGCCTTCGCAATATGGCGCTCCGCAGCAGCCGTCACCCTATTCCGGGCAAAACTCCGGCCCGATGCCGCCGGCGCAGCCCTATTCCGGCCCATCCGTCACCAGCACCAAGACGGTCGTTCTACCCTCCGGCATACTGCTGCCCGTTCGGCTCAACAATGAAATCAACACCGCGACGGCTCGGGCCAACGATATCTTCCACGCCGACCTGGTCAACGACGTTATGTACCACGGCGAACTCATCATCCCCCGTGGCACAATCTTCGTCGGCAGGGTCATCAGCGCTCAAGCTGCCGGACGCTTTGCCGGCTACCCGGAACTCTCCATCGAACTCACCAGCTTTACCATCGATGGCCCCAACGGCCCCCAGCGCGTCAGCGTGATCACCAACCCCATTTCCAGCCAGGGTAAGGGCCGCGGTAAAAACACCGCCACGAAGGCCGGCGGTGGTGCGGTTCTGGGCGCCATCATTGGTGCACTGGCAGGCGGCGGCCAGGGAGCGGCCATCGGCGCTCTATCCGGCGGCGCGCTCGGTGCGGGCCTGAACATCAAGCGTGGTCAGGAAATTGACCTCAAGCCGGAGCAACTCCTGCAGTTCCGCACCAACGACACAACCGTGGTTACGGTCTATCTGCACAACGGCGTACTGATTCCTCCCACTCCAGCTACGACTCCGCAGTTGATTCCCTCGTCACAACAGCCGCAAGGCTGAGCGATCCGGCAACTGTCACTGCACCTATCGAATGGAGGCCCCGGCAAAACCGGGGCCTTTCTTTTTCCACAAAATCCCGATCACACCTTTCACCGGCCCCTGCATATTTCCCGGCGCTGCCCCGCACGCCCGGCAGCCTGTCGTCTCCGCGCGGAAACACTCTGCCAATTCTCAACGACTTCATTGAAAGCGTTTACAAACCCTGCATGCATGCTGTATCGTCCCGATGGATTCAGAAGCCGTCTCTGACCGTTTCACTAATCTTTTTTGAGGTCACTCATGCCGAACGTCACTCGTCGCGATGTACTCCTTTCCGGACTGGCCGCTTCCGGTTCCGCGCTTCTTCCCGGCCACGCACTGGCACAGGTCAACACACTCATGAAGTCCGTGTCCGATGACCAGGCGCTGCCCGCCGTCGCGCCGCGCGAAAAGCTTCTCTTCGACTTTGGTTGGAAGTTCAAGCTCGGCAACGAATGCGACGCAGCAAAGGACATGGGTTTCGGGGAGCACTACGGCTCATTCTCAAAAACCGGCGCCTTCCAATTCGCCACGGCAAAATTCGACGACTCAAGCTGGCAGTCGCTCAATCTCCCCCATGACTGGGCCGTCACGCTTCCCTTCGTCTGGGACGATGATCTGAAGTCACACGGCTACAAACCGCTCGGCCGCGAATATCCCGCCACCAGCGTTGGCTGGTACCGCCGTGAGTTTGAAATCCCCGCGAGCGATCGCGGCCGCCGCATCCTCGTGCAGTTCGATGGCGCTTTCCGCAGTTCGCAGGTGTTTGTGAATGGCTGCTATATCGGTCTCAGCGACCACGGCTATGCGCCAACCACGTATGACATCACCGACTTTCTCCACTACGGCAACAAGAACTACATCGTCGTGCGCGTCGATGCGACCTACGCATCCGGCTGGTTCTATGAAGGCGCCGGGATTTATCGTCACGTCTGGCTCATCAAGCAGGACAAGCTCCACCTCGGTCAGTGGGAAAGTTACATCCGCCCACATCTCGACGACGACCACAACGCCACGCTGGAGCTCGGCACCATCGTCGAAAATCACGACGGCGCCAACCATCAGGCGTCCGTTCACTGGGAAATCAAGGACAGCTCCGGCAGCACAGTCGCCACCGCCGAAGCTCCCGCGCAGACCGTCCCCGTCGATGGCAGCGCCACTTACACCGCAACCGCAAAACTTCATCATCCGGCGCTCTGGTCGCCAGAAACTCCCGTCCTCTACACCGCCATCGTCACGGTGACCTCCGGAGGCGCCACGCACGACGCCGAACAGGTCAACTTCGGCGTGCGCTCCATCCGCTTTGACGCGAATAAGGGCTTCTTTCTCAACGGCAAGTCCACGCCCATTCAGGGCACCTGCAACCATCAGGACCACGCCGGCGTTGGTGTCGCGCTGCCTGACCGCCTGCAGTACTACCGCGCCGCCGTGCTCAAGACCATGGGCTGCAATGCCGTCCGCACTTCACACAACATGCCCACCCCGGAATGGGTCGAAGCCTGCAATCGTCTCGGCCTCATGATGATGTGCGAAACCCGCACCATGAGCACCAATCCCAGCGCCACGGATGCCCTCACGCTCATGATCAAGCGCTACCGCAACTCACCGTGCGTCATCATCTGGTCCATGGGCAATGAAGAATGGATGCTCCAGAAATCTCCCATCGGCACCCGCGTCATGGAGGAAATGGTCCGCCACAGCCATGAGCTCGACCCCACACGCCTCTGCACCGCAGCCGTCAACGGCGCATACAAAGGCGGCATCTCTGACGCGCTGGATGTGGAAGGCTTCAATTACAACCTCCCTAAGATCGACGAGTACCACAAGACCCATCCAGACCGTCCGCTCCTCGGCAGCGAAACTGCCAGCGCCCTTTCCGAACGTAGCATCTACCGTACTGACCCGCTTCGCAACTGGATGAGCGCCTATGACACCAACCAGCCCGGATGGGGCGAAACAGCCGAGCAATGGTGGCAGTTCTATGCCGCACGCGAGTTCCTGCCTGGCGGTTTCGCGTGGACCGGCTTCGATTATCGCGGTGAGCCCACTCCCTACAGCTGGCCTTCCATCAGTTCCTACTTCGGCATCGTGGATACCTGCGGCTACCCGAAGGACACCTTCTATTACTACCAATCCGCATGGGGCAACAAACCCGTCCTGCACCTCTTCCCGCACTGGAACTTCACCGGGGAAGAAGGCAATTCCATCCCCGTCTGGGTCTACTCCAACCTCGACGAAGTCGAGCTCTTCGTCAACGGCAAGAGCCTCGGCCGCCAGAAGATGCCTCACCTCTCGCACGTCAAGTGGGACGTGAAGTATGAGCCCGGTTCCATTGAGGCGCACGGCTTCAGAAACGGAAAGATCGTCCTCAAGACCAGGCGCGAAACCACTGGCGATCCCGTATCCATCCGTCTCACTGCCGACCGCACCACCATCCATGCGGATGGCGAAGATCTCGCCATCGTTCGCGTCGAAGCGCTCGATGCACAAGGCCGCTTCGTTCCCACTGCAAACCAGCTCATCCAGTTCAAGGTCACCGGTAACGGCGCCCTCATCGGAGTCGGCAACGGCGACCCCACATCCCACGAATCAGACAAGGCCCCGAAACGCAGCATCTTCAACGGACTCGCGCAGGTCATTCTCCAGGCCTCGAAGAATCCCGGCCAGATCGTCATCGAAGCATCTTCCGGGGAAAGTCCGCACCTCGCCTCTGCCACGCTCACCATCACCACGCAAAAGGCCGAAATACGGCCCGAGGTCGCATAAGGCCGCCCCTGTCGGCGGCCAACCAGCACATCAGGAAGCAAAGGAGAACTGCACGATGCGCGCACAACTTGGCAAGTTACTCACGATCCTCACCATCGCAACCTGCTTTGCAACTGCGAGCTTCGCGCAGCAAGGGCCTCAAATCGTCAAAAAGAATGGCCATTATGCCTTCATGCTCAATGGCCGTCCCTTCCTGATCCTCGCCGGCCAGATCAACAACTCCAGCGCATGGCCCTCCACCATGCCCGACGTCTGGCCGGTCATCAAGGGCATGCACGCCAACACCGTTGAAGCCCCCGTTTACTGGGAGCAATTGGAACCCGAACCCGGCAAGTTCGATTTCTCCAACGTGGACATGCTCGTCGATCAGGCGCGCGCCCATCACGTTCACCTCATCCTGCTCTGGTTCGGCACCTGGAAAAACGGTGAAGACCACTATGTTCCCGAGTGGATCAAAACCGACCCGCAACGCTACCCCCGCGTCATCAACTCGCGTGGCGAGCCCATCCAGGTCCTCACCGCCAACTCGCAGACCAACCTCGATGCCGACCGCACTGCCTTCGTCGCCCTCACCAGGCATCTGGCGCAGATTGACCGTACCCAGCACACCGTCATCATGATTCAGGTGGAAAACGAATCCGGCTCCATCGGAGCTGTCCGCGACCACTCGCCCGCGGCGCAAAAGGAATTCGACGGTCCGGTCCCCGACGTCGTCCTTCAGGCCATGCACAAATCCCCCGGCACATGGCGCCAGGTCTTCGGTTTCCGGGCCGACGAGTACTTCCAGGCCTACTCCATCGCCAAATACATCAACGCCGTCGCCAAAGCCGGCAAGGCCGAGCTCAATATTCCCATGTACTGCAACGTCTGGATCGAGTACCCGCGTGGCTACCAGATTCGCGGCCATCTGCTGCCCGGATACGATTACCCCAGCGGTGGCCCTCAGCAGCTCAATATTCCCATCTGGAAAGCTGTCGCTACCTCCATCAACATTCTCGGCCCCGACATCTACACTCCCGGTCGCGGCACTGAGAAGCAGGTCATGAACAGCTACGACCGTCCCGATAATCCGCTCTGGATTCCGGAAACCGGCCTCGGCAACGCCTTCGCGCCAGAGTTCTTTTATGCGCTCGGCAAGGGCGCCATCGGCTTCTCGCCCTTTGGCACCGATCAGACCAGCTGGACCCTCAAGCCCGGCCAGCTACCCAAAGACCACGCACAGAACTATGCTCTCGTCGAACCCATCGACCGCGTCGTTGCCCAGCTCAACTTCGAGGGCAAGCTCAAGACTGCGGTGGAAGAAGTGGGCAAAACAGAGGAGACGCTCAACTTCGGCAAGTGGCAGGCGTTTGTCGGATTTGGCTTTCCGCAGCCCGACGGCGAACAGCATGCGCCAGGCACCCCGCATCACAACGGCCGCGCACTCGTCGCCCAGATCGGACCGAACAGGTTTCTCGTCACCGGCATCAACGCCCGCGTCACTTTCCGCCTCGCGCCCGGCCAGCCCGGACAAATACAGATCCTGAAGGCGGAACAAGGCGCCTACGACGGAACGACCTGGAAACCACTCCGCATCTGGAACGGCGATCAGACCGACCGCGGCCTCAACTTCGAGACGCTTCCGCAGTACGTGCAAATTCATCTGGGAACCTACTAGGTCCCCGGCACTTCCGCTATCGATCCGTTACCGGCGGGCGTCAGGCGATCTGCATCAACATCTGGCGCACCGTCAGGCTGTTCCCTGCCACCGTACCGCGCGGCATATCTGGCCCAATGATCACTGCCTCCGCGTGCTCCTCGCTCCAGGCAAGAAAAGACGACTGCTCTGCTCCGGTCAGCCTCTGCTGATCCACCCACGTATAGAAGGCTCCGATATTCGCATCCATCACGGATCCCTCCGCGTCAACGCCGGCCGATTTCGATTTGCTCGATAGCATCTCGTTCATCGGCAACTCGCGCTGCCTCGGCGCATACCGCAGCAGCGTCGTATAGGGCTGCGCACGCCGCAGGGCTTCACGCGCACTCCACATCACAAAAGTCGTGCTGAAAATCTGCGTGCCCGATCCCTCGGTCTGCACGTCCACTTCAAACCGATGCATCACTTCATCGTGCACATTGCTCCCAAAAGCCAGCTCACGCGGCGTGAGCTCCGCCATTCGCGTACGGAGCTGTTCCGGCCCTCCGTGACCGCTCGCGATGATCTCGTGAATTTGCTTCAGCACCGCCTCGCGCACCGGCTTCATCCCTTCATATGAGGTGGTGGAAAGATGCCCCGTAGCCGCGGGATCGGCCCGTCCCCCATCGATATAAAAGTGTCGGTAAGGCGTTGGCATCTTGCTCGCCCGTGCGAGCACTACGTTCAGAATCTCCTGCCAGCCATTCGTCCCGTCCACTTGCGGCACATACACGCCATGTGGCCGCAGCTTACGAAACAGCGGATACCCTTTGTAGTGGAGCCCTGCCCCAAACACCACAATGCTCAACCTGGGCATCTCTGGCGCAGGTTCCGGCTCGGCCTTGTTCCAAGCTGCCGTGTAACGCGTCGCCGCCGCCGTGAATGCATCAATCTGGTGTGTCGCCCACAATGATTTTGTCAGTCCATCCAGAAACTTCTGTGTGTTTTTGACCCAATCGATCGAACGAACGTCATGAGGTAGATGTATTTCTGCAAACGTACGCAGCACATCCTCACGCTGCGCCGCAGACAGCGACTGCAAATACGCAAACTGCGCGTCAATCACCCGCCGCTCTGCCGGAAACCGCCAGTCATAGCCCTTTACTTCCCTCAGCAGCAGAGCCACAAACACCATCGGAAGCTGCCGTACCAGATCGAGATGATTCACAATCAGCTTCTGCGCCGCCGGAGGATAACCCTTGAAGTCTCGTGCTTGCAGTTGAGCGGGTTCCATCACAGCACCTCCTCAAGCCGCTTGCCCTGGACCAGCGGAGTCCCAAATCCCAGCTTCGCTCCTATCGTCGGCACCAGGTCCAGCGAAGTCACTGGCCGATCCACCATCATGCCTTCGCGAATGCCCGGCCCCAGTACCATCAACCACGTTGTTCGCGAAAGTGCATCGCCCGTCCGGTGGTGCTGGAAGCCGTTCCCGCCCGCGTCGAAATCCGAATCTCGCCCAAAGTCCGGCAGGACAAACATCGTAGTCTTGCCCGCATACTCCGGCTCCGACTGGATCGTCGACCATATCTCGGCGCACAGCCTGTCGGACCGCTGTATGCCCTCGATGTACAACGAGTAAGCACCGGAATGTGCGATATCCATGTCATGCAGCGTGATCCACAACAGGCTCGGAGCCAGGTGCCGCATCAACTGCTTCGCGATGTAAACCGACAATTCATCCGCGCTGCTCAATGTCATTGCATGTTGCATGAAATCTGTAACCGAGAGCCGCAGCACCTGATCCAGTTGCTTCAGATGAAACTCATGCCCGGCCAGCGGCGGCACATAATACGGATCCTCGTAGTTATCCAGAAGCAGGTGGCTATACTGACCATCTCCTTCCAGAGGCAGCGCCGTCCGCAGCAACTGCTTCGGCAGAATCACACCCGCACCCTGCCCATATCCTTTGCAGTCGCTCGTGCCAATGCCGTTGAAGCCATTGCTCGGCGCCACCACCCATGTGTCTCCCGCCGGGCGGTGCAAGCCCTTCCTGAAATACTCAAATACCGTCGGATGATCCGGAGACACCGCTGCAAAGTTATCAAAGGTCTCGTAAACTCCGGTGGCAAGGCTCGCCGTCGCCACATAGTGGCCGAGAATCCCCTGATTGATCACCTGGTCGAAGAACGTCGACTGCGGGACCAGCGTCTTCATCAGGTTCGGAATGTTTTCCTGCCCTTCCGGCGCAAAGGTCTCCTCGTCGCGCGCACCGCCGCCGAATGTCACCACCACCACCTTCTGCGACGGCGGCAAAGCCATCGCACGCAGCGGTGAAAATCCAAACATCGTTCCCGCCGCGCAGGTAGCTGCCGCGGACCGCAGAAATTCTCTGCGATTCCAGGAAACCGCTTGCGCCGCATCCCGGAATTCCTTATTCCATAATGATTTGTTTCGGCTCATCACTTCATGCTCACAAGAAACGTAGTGACTTTCTGCAGGCGCGCCTCGGTCTCCGCGCTTTGCTCCTTGCTGTACTTCCGCTCCAGAACAATCTCCTGCTGCGCTTTCTGGTGCTCGCCCTCGTGCGAATACGCCAGCGCCAGCCGATAGTGCGCCGCGGCGTATTGCGGTTTCAGGCGAATCGCCGCCTCCAGCTCCGGAATGCTCTCCTTCCACTTCTGCTCGTTCTGCAGCAACAACCCCATCGCAAACCGTGCCCGCGGAAGATCAGGCTGCGCTCTGATGGCGTTGGTCAACAGCTTCAGCGCCAGAGCGATTCCCTTCGGGTCGTACGGCTGATGCAGAATGCTCACCGCCGTATAGGTGGCAAGCACCGCGTTGTCCGGATGCCTCTCCGAAAAACTCACCAGCTTCTTGCACTGTGGTTGCATCCCTTCGGTCAGCACAGTACAGTTGCGTCCCAGCAGCTCGGCGTACATTGAATTGTTCGGATGCGCATCCAGCAGCTTGGCAAATACCGGAATTGCCTTGTTATAAAACCCGCCGCCATAATACGCCACCCCCAACCCCACCTGCATCCGGGTGCTCTGCGGGTACTGCTTCACTCCTGCGGCAAACACCTTGGCAGCAGGACCAAACGTCCAGTGCCGCAAAAATTCAATGCCGAGCATATACACGTTCGGTTCGCTCGGATGAATCCGTACCGCCGCCGCGTAATGCTTTCCTGCATCCTCGTAGCTATGCAGCGCTTCATCCACGTCGCCGTATAGCTCTTCCGCTTCTGCCGACTCATCCATGCCGGGCATCCGCGCCAGCAACGGCTCCGCCTTGGCTGGCTGGTGCGACTGGAACAGTGCCAGCGCGGTGTTGTACAGCAGCGACGAATTGGTCGGATCCTGTGGCAACGCCACCTCAAACGCCGCAGCGGCTTCTGCGGGCTTCTTCAGCAGCATGTCCGCCTGGCCCAGCGCAACCTCGGTCTCTGCATCCGATGGATTCTGCTCCGCGGCCAGCTTCAATTCTCTGGCTGCTTCTTCCACCTTGCCCACCTTCAGATAGGCTGTCCCAAGATTCGCCCGCGCCACGCTCGATTTTGGATTGTCCCGAACCGCCGCTGCCAATATCGGAATAGCCACTGGAATTCGGCCCTCCCCGGCATAAAGCAATCCCAGCGACTCATCAATTTCAAAGTTGTGCGGATGCCGCGAACGCAACGCAACCAGCAAAGGCTCCGCCGCCGCGCTGTTGCCGGCCTGCAGGTAAGTCATGGCCTGCTGAAAGATCTGCGTATCTGAGGAATGACCCTTCGTTGCGGGTACCGCATAACCCGCGACCGGAGTGAGAATTGCGCACAGAGAGACTGCCAGGAATACAAATGCGACCGGACGCGGCCTCATTACAGCAAACACCACAGAAAACCTCCGAGGGGCAGAACAGAAGCTCTGCCCCTCGACGGAGAGTTTAGCCCTTAGAACTCGTACTTCAAAGCGAATTGGACGAATCTCGCATCTGGAGTGAAGTTCTGGAAGAACCGCGGTCCGGTAATCTGGCCGCCGCTCGAGCTATCGTTCGACACGCTTGGTATTCCATACGACGGCGTGTTGAACAGGTTGAAGATATCGGCGCGGAACTGCAAATACTGACTGCGCCATGTCGGGAAGTTCTTGAACACAGACATGTTGATCCGCTCGTAGCCTGGACCATAAATCTGGTTACGCCGTCCGCCCAGTAACTGCAATACCTGCGCAGGGTCCGTGATCTCGACCGGATACTTGTATCCCGGCATCGGCGTCGTCGAACTACCGTTGTACGGTCCCGGACTGATCTCACTCACCGGAGCCGGATTCGCAAAGGCGCACGGGTTATACCAGTTCGTCTTGTTGCGAGTCGACGAAGCGCAGGTTACCCCTGGATTGCTCGGTGGAGGTGTTCCGCCAGGTTTGAACGGATCACCAATCAGAATGGCGCGCGTTCCACCACCCGATGGACCAGCGGTATCCGGATAAACCGTGAATGGATTACCCGTCTGCGCAAAGAACGTCAGGTTGGCAGCCCATCCTCCGGCAACTTCGTTGAGAATGCCGCCCTGGTTCATGAATTGGCGTCCCTTGCCGAACGGCAATTGATAGTACGCGTTGAACGTAAATCTCTGCCGCACGTCGAAGGGCGAGTTGCTGTAGTCCTCCCGGATCGGCACAAGATTCGAGTTCCGGTACCCGCCGTCACCGTTGCTTCCCAGTGGAGTCGGAGCATCGTCCAGCGCATGCGACCAGGTATAGGTTGCCAGGAAGTTCAGCCCATGAGAGAACCGCTTCTGCAACTTCGCCTGCAGTGAGTTGTAATCGCTCATGCCGCAGTAGCAGGTGTACGCTGTTCCTCCAAAGTCCGGGAACGGCCGGTACTTCTGCGCACTCAAACTCGGAGCCGTGAGCGCATCCGGGTTGTTCGGGTCCGGGAAGACCTGCAGATGGCGATCCACATCGCCCACATAGGCAATCGTGGCGGCCATGTTGTTGGTGATCGCACGCTCCACTGACAGGTTGTAGTCTTCCGCATACGGCGTCTTCGCAAGGTGGTCGGAACCACGCAGCGCCGGCGTCGAAATGTAGTTCTGCAACCCCGCTGCCAGCGGAATCGAGAATCCATTCTCCAGCGAAATTCCGCCGTAGGTCGGATCACTGATACTCGGGCAGTTGTTGGGTTTGCAGTCTGGTGCATTGAAGGTATCCGTGAATTGGAACGGATAGTTCTCGCCCAGGTTTGGATAGTATCCCGTACTCTCCAGGCCGCCGTAGAAGATGCCGAACCCTCCGCGAATCACCGTATGCGAGTCCGCTGAGTAGGCAAACCCGATGCGGGGAGCAAAGTTCAGGTTCTGCGACTCTACAAGGGCCGGGTTGTTCACGTACTGCAGCGTGATGTTGTCCTTGGCAAGCAGGCTCGTAAATGCCGGTGCCAGCGGGAAGTTCTTCTGCTGCACCGGAATCTGGTACACAGCCTGACCAAATCCAGGCCCCGTCTTGCCCGTCACATAGTATGTCGCCTGGTAGCCACCCACATCCTTGTAAGGTTTGTAGTTGTCATAGCGAACGCCAAGGTTCAGGGTCAGCCGATTGTTGACGCGCCAGTCATCCTCGGCATAAGCCGCACGATACCAGCGGGCATCACCGTTCTTGAACTCGTTCGAAATCTGCGCGAAGTTGTTCTGGTCTGCCATGAAGTCTGCTACGCCGAAACCGGTGTAGCTTGCGCCCTGGTTGCTGGTATAAAGCCCGTTGAAGCTGTAAGTTCCACGCGGGAACGGAGGCTGCAACGTCGAGAAGCGAATGCTCTGGAAATCCACGCCGAACTTCAGCGAGTGATTGCCCGCAATCTTCGTCACGTTATCCAGAATCTGGAAGACGTTCTCATGCTCGTTGGTCACCAGGAACGTTGTGCTGCCAAATCCCGAAATACCGCTGATTCCCACGCTGGGCAAACCGCCGTTTTGCGGAAAATCCGGACCGTAGGGAATCCCGCCCATGCCGATCTGCTTGGCAATGTCGGTGTTGTAGTTGGGCTGAAGATAGCCGTCATGCAGGTAGTTGTAACCGAACCGGAATTCGTTCGAAAGGTTCGGAGAAAACGCGTGCGTTTCGCTGTAGACGAAGTTTTCTCCCAGGTTCACAATCGTTCCAGAGTTGCCAAAGCTGCCGCCGTCGAGTGGAAGCCCGAGCGGCGGTGGGCGATATCCGGGTTCATCGTAGTAGCTGAAGCGCGCGAACATCTGGTCCTTCGAACTCACGTTGTAATCCATACGGATGTCGTACTGCGTCGTATTGTCGGTGTAAGGTGTGCTCACAACATAGTTGTTGTATATCTTGCCGTTATTCGCGTTCGGCATCGGATACAGATTTAGCAGTTTCTGCGCTTCAGCATCGATCTGATTCTGGCAGAACACGTTTTGCTGGCCGCCGCAGGCCAGCAGCGCACCGTTCTGCTGGTTCGGTTCATACAGCATGATCGGCTGGGCGTCACCCGTCAGTGCCGTGTTCAACAGTTCGCTGAAGTTGCCCTGCCGCATCTTCGCGGTCGGCACCGACAGGGTCTGCGTATTACCAAACACAATCCGGTCGCCCTGCGAATCGCCAAACAGGAACAGCTTGTTCTTGATGATCGGAAATCCCAGCGTTCCACCGAACTGATTCTGGTGGTACGGGGGCACCGTCTGAGCATCCCAGTCCCGCGAATCCAGCACCGTGTTCCGGAAGTACTCCCACGCATCGCCGTGAATCTGGTTCGTACCAGACTTGATCGTCGCATTGATCACAGCGCCTGCCGAGTGGCCAAACTGCGCGCTGTAGTCTCCGGTCTGAATCTTGAATTCAGAAAGCGCGTCCGGCGGAGGCTGCACCACGTAGCTGGCGCCGTTCACAAAGTCCACGACGTTCACGTTGTTGTCCACGCCGTCCAGAATGAAGTCATTCTGCTCCGCGCGCTGCCCGTTGGCCTCAAAGTCGCCTTTGCCACCGCCACGGGATCCGTTGGACGGCACAGCGCCGTTTGCCAGTTGTGCGATGTAGACCCAGTTGCGGCCATTCAGCGGCACGTGGTTGATGGTTTTCGCCGTCATCACCTGGCCGACCGAACCACTCTGTGTCTGCATCAGCGGCGGTGCCGTGGTAACGGTGACCGTTTGCGTCACTTCACCGGGCTTCAGTACCAGGACGACATTCAAACGCTCCTGCACCTGCAGCGTAACGTTTTCCTGCTTGGTCGTTTGAAACCCTGGCGCCGTGGCGCTGATCGTGTAGTGGCCGATCTTGATCGGCGCGAAAGTGTAGACACCGTCTCCGTCTGACTTTGTCTTCAGAACGAGCCCGTTATCCACGTTTGTTAAGGTGACTACGGCGTTCGGGATGACTGCTCCGGTCGTGTCATGAATGGCGCCAGTGATCGCACCCTGGTCCACCTGACCCCACAAAGCAACATTCCCAAATAACAACCCCATTGCGAGCATGGGTAGAACCCATGTCCTGAGGAATCTCATCTTGTCCTAGCCTCCGAGATGTTCGTTCCTGTATTGACTGGCGACCCATCCTCTCGTCGTCGAATAAATATCGACTGCGGGCCTGTCGTCCCGTCGTCTACGGCCGCGGGACTCTGTATCCGTTTACATGCTTCCAAAAATTTTCACGGCATTGGAAGGCACGGCAGAATTGCGATACCGTTATTAATCGCTGCGAAATATGACTGTCAAGTGAAATCGTGAAACCGCATACATCACTCCATCCGGCCGATACAGATCATTACTTTTCAGTAAGCACAGGAGCCCCGAATGAAACCTGAAAACAATCGCTTATCTCCCATCTCCAGGCGCTCCGTCCTTAAATCCGGAGCTGTTGCAGCTTTGGTTACCCCCCTGTCCATTTCGGCTCAGGCAATCCCTGGCCCGCGGCCTTCCAGCCGCATCCGCCAGGCAGCCTGCCGCTGGTGTTATCCGATGCTGTCTCTGGAAGAACTCTGCGCCGCCGGGAAATCAATCGGGCTGGACGGCATCGATCTTCTTCAGCCCGAAGAGTATGCTTTTCCACACCGCTACGGAATGATCTGCACCATGGGCTATGCCGGCGCAGGCACCATCAAAAACGCCATGAACCGCCTCGAAAATCACGCCGCCATCGAAGCGAACTTGCGCAGGAACATTCCCCTCGCCGCAAAACAGAAAGTCCCCAACGTCATCACGTTTTCCGGCGACAGAAACGGAATGTCTGACGAGCAGGGCGCGGCGAACACGGTCATCGGGCTCAATCGCGTCAAGCACATCGCAGAGGACTACGGTGTCACCATCTGCCTCGAACTGCTCAACAGCAAAGTCGACCACCCCGACTACATGGCAGATCACACCGCCTGGGGCGTCGAGGTGATGAGCCAGGTGAACTCGCCCCACGTAAAGCTGCTCTACGACATCTACCACATGCAGATCATGGAGGGTGATCTCATCACTACGATCCGCGATAACATCCAGTGGATCGGCCATTTCCACACCGGCGGTGTCCCGGGCCGCCACGAACTCAACGACAAGCAGGAGGTCCAGTGGGACGGCGTCATGCGCGCCATTGCCGCACTTCCCTTCCATGACTACGTCGCGCACGAATTTATCCCCACCGGCAATCCGATCACGAGCCTCCGGCAGGCTTACGAACGTTGTAACGTCTAGGGTCTGTTAACACTATTAGGACAACAGCGAAAGGAGCGGATTTTTCTGAATGCGAGGAGCAAGGAGCGATGAATACCGGGCATATTTTAGCGACGAAGGACGAAGCAATCGGGAAAATCGGCCCTGTCCCTTCGGGTTGCCCTAATAGGGTTGACAGGCCCTAGATCGCAGTCCATTTCCGCAATCAAGAAAGACCCTTCATCCAGAGGAGCAAGGTGAAAAACATGCTGAAATCCGAGAAGTCCCCGCGCAGATTCCCCACATGGAAAACTCTCGTGCTTGCAGCCATAGCGCTGCTGCTTTGCTCCACATCAGCCCGCGGCCAGGCTCCCACCGCCGACATCCACTACAATGCGCAGACCCGTGTCTTTCGCATCGATGGAGCCGATGTCTCCTATATCTTCGGCGTCAACAACAAGGGGGAACTGCAGTCCTTGTATTGGGGCCAGCGCCTCAGCGCGACCGACAATTTCCCCGCCGCCCACGCCAATCCGCCCTGGGCCTCATTCGATCCCTCCACAGACACCACCCCGCAGGAGTACGTCGCCTGGGGCGGCGGCTTCTACTACGTCCCCGACCTCAAAATCACATTCCCTGACGGCAATCGCGACCTCGTACTCAAGTACGTCTCCCACACCATCCACGGCGACACTCTCGACATCGTCATGAAAGATATCTCGCTCGCCGTCTACGTCACACTTGAATACAAAGTCGATCCCGGCACTGGCATCCTCCGCCGCTCCGCCACCGTCGAAAACAAGACCGGCAAGCCCTTCACCATCGAGCAGGACTTCGCCGCCACCTGGAACCTGCCCTCCGCTCATAACTACGAACTGCGCTATCTTACCGGCCGCTGGGCCGGCGAGTGGAATCTCCAGAAGGAGCCCCTCCATCCCGGCAAAATCATTCTTGGCAGCCGCCGCGGCACCACCAGCCATCAGGTCAATCCTTGGTTCGCCATCGAACGCGGCAATCCCGACGATCAGGACACCGGCAACGTCTGGTTCGGAGCACTCGGCTGGAGCGGCAACTGGCAAATCGCCATCGAGCAGAACCAGGCGCGCCAGGTCCGCGTCACCGGCGGCTTCAATCCCTTTGACTTTGCCTACCTGCTCGAACCTGGCCACTCCCTGCGCACACCCTATTTCTACGCTGGCTTCTCGCATCACGGCATCGGCGGCGCATCGCGTCTCATGCATCGCTTCGAGCTCACACAAGTTCTCCCCGAGCGTCCCAATCCCAAGGTTCGCCCGGTGTTGTACGACTCATGGGAGGCCACCGGCTTCAACGTCAATGTCGCCGGGCAGGAAAAACTCGCCGAAGAGGCCGCCAGCATTGGCGTCGAGCGCTTCGTCATGGATGATGGCTGGTTCGGCGAGCGCAACAACGACCACGCCGGCCTCGGGGACTGGTGGCCCAATCCGAAAAAATTCCCCCACGGCCTCAAGCCGCTCATCGACAAGGTCCGCTCGCTCGGCATGAGCTTCGGCATCTGGGTGGAACCGGAAATGGTCAACCCTGACAGCGAACTCTACCGCAAGCATCCGGACTGGGTCCTCAACTTCCCAGGCCGCCCGCGCTCCGAGGCTCGCAACCAGCTCGTGCTCAACCTCGCCCGGCCAGACGTCAAGGCTTACGTCTTCCACGTCCTCGACAATCTGCTCTCGCACAACGATATTTCCTTCATCAAGTGGGACTACAACCGTAACTGGGCCGAGCCCGGCTGGCCCGCCGTGCCGCCTGATCAGGAGCAGGAAGTCTACGTCAAGTACATCCGTAACCTCTACTCCATCATGCGCGAGCTGCGCGCCAAACACCCCAACGTCGAAATCGAAGCCTGCTCCGGCGGAGGAGGCCGCGTTGACCTGGGCATCATGCGCTACACCGACGAGGTCTGGCCCTCCGACAACACCGATCCCTTTGACCGCCTCTCCATCCAGCAGGGCTTCACCTACGCCTACACACCCGGCGTCATGATGGCCTGGGTCACCGGCTCCCCCAACTGGGTCAACGGCCGCGTCACCTCGCTGCAATACCGATTCCTGGTATCCATGGAAGGCTCACTCGGTATCGGCGCCAATCTCAACAAGTGGACGCCCCAGGACTTCGCCACTGCACGCAAAATGGTCGCGCAGTATAAAACCATCCGTGCCACCGTGCAGCACGGCGCGCTCTACCGCCTCATCTCGCCGCTGCACGGTAGTGAGTACGCCGTCAACGAATACGTCAGCCAGGACCACCAGCAGACCGTAGCCTTCGCCTATTTGCATTCCAGTCAGATGGGCTATCCGTTCCCGCGTATTTATCTGCGCGGACTCAACCCCTCAGCTACCTATAGCTTCCGCATGCTCGATGGCAAAGCCGCTCCCGGCACTCCCACCAGTGCCAGCGGAGCTTACTGGATGCATGCCGGCGTGCAGCTCCTTCTGCGCGGCGACTTCAAAGCAGCACTGCTCGAACTCGATCGCGCGCAATAACCGCCCTTGGGATTCCTCGCCGCCCGAATCCCAGGCCCTGAGTCCCACCGTGGGATTTTCCGACGCAATCACGCCTCTGATTCGCAGGGAAAATCCCCGACCCCGCAGCCCCCAGCCTCTATGCGGCAAGACCCTCCCCACCATGGCCCGCAAATTTCCATAAAGTCAAATCCTTGTTTCCCTTGCGCCTGCCGTGGGCGCATGGTAACTTTGCCTCCCAAGTGGGATTCTCCCCCCGGGAACTACCGCCCGTAATCTCACACGAACTTCCAAAGACCCGGGAAGAGTGTGTGAAGAAACGTTCGTCAATTACCGCGCAACTCTGCGGACTGGCTCTGCTCTCTGCCTTGTCCCTCACCGGTGCCCTCGCGCAGCCGCCTGCTGCAAAACTAGCTGCGTCACCGTCGGCCCCGGCCATGCGCGGCTTCCCCATCATCCATAATTATTCAGTCACCGACATCAATAACTCCAATCAGGTTTGGACGATTGCCCAAGGTCCCGAGGGCATGATTTATGTGGGAGACACAGGCCCCGCCGTCCTGCAGTACGATGGCACGCGCTGGCGTCAGATCTTCATTCCATCGGTAAATGTGCGTTCGCTCGCGGTGGACTCCAAAGGCCGCGTTTGGGTGGGCGGAACCGCAACCATTGGATACCTTCGGCCCGACTCAGCGGGCAAACTTCATTATGTATCGCTCATAGGCAAGATCCCTCAGCAAGACCGTGGTTTCAGCGACGTCTGGCATACACTCTACACGCCCACCGGCGTCTACTTTCAGTCGTACGAGTACACCTTCCGGTGGGATGGCGAACGTATGCATGTTTGGTCGCCGGAACATGGACAAACTTTTCAGGCATTGTCCAGCGTCCGCGGCCAGGTCTATACAGACCAGACCGGCGTCGGCCTCGAGAAAATCATCGGCGACCAGCTCAAACCCCTTCCGGGCGGTTCCGCCTACAGCCACGCACACAAACTCTTCCTTCACCCTTGGGATAACGGCCAAATCCTCATCTCCCAGACAAACGCATACGGTCCCACCACTTCCAGTCTGCTTTCCATCTACAACGGTCAAAAAGCTGTCCCCTTTCACACTCAGGCGGACAGCTACCTGAAAAAGCATCAGCTCTACACGACACTCCTCCTGAGCGATGGCGATCTCTGCGTAACCACCATCGCCGGCGGCGCCGTGCTGCTCAATCGCCAAGGCAAACTTCTCCAGATACTCAACCGTCAGGCCGGATTAATGAGCTCTCAGATCCTCACCGCATTTCAGGATCGGCACGGTGCTCTCTGGCTTGGTTCCGATAAGGGCGTTTCCCGCGTTGCCATCAACTCCCCGGTATCTATCTTCGCCCGCAACTTCCCGGGCGATGTCATTCGCTTTCAGGGCAAGCTGTATGCCACCACACAGAACTCGATCGCTCCTCTTGTACAAATCGTCACGAATCCGCATACCGGACTCCCATCCCAACGGGCGATCCAGGGAGGCAGCCAGGGCTTTTGGATGATCGACTTCAAAGACCTCGCCGACCATGCCCCGGAACAATTGCTCGTTGGCTCAGGTGGAGGCCCAATGGTTCTTAAGGGGAATCGACTCATCCCGGCATTGCCCTCCATCAACCAGGGAGCCTACGACTTGTTGCAGTCGAAGAAAACGCCTTCGAGAGTGCTCATCGGCTACGAGAGCAGCGTCGGCTCCATGCGCTGGGAAGGCCACGGTTGGAAAACCGAAGGCACTGTTCCTCATCTGGTCTATGCAGCCCAGGAGTTGGCTCAGGACGACAATGGCAACCTCTGGGTCAGCGGCAGCAGTCGCGTGGTGATCCGCATCAAAATTCCTCCGTCAGGAATGAAGAATGCGAAATTCGAGGCCATCGGCGCAAAACAGGGCTTGCCTCCGGGCGCGAGAATGATCGTCCAATACGTCGATGGAAGCATCTACGCCTCCTCCCTGGGTCACGACGACCTCTATCGATGGGACCCCTCCACGCAAAAATTCGTCGTCGATAACCAGTTCTTGTTGCCCATGAATGCGCCCGATGTCCTCCCCCTGGTCTTCGCGCTGCCGGACGGCAATGTGTGGTCGGAAACAGACTCTTCCATGGGCCAGCGCATCGGCGTCTTCGTACATCAACCGGATGGCCGCTTCCGCCTCGAAGAAAAGCGCTTTCAAGTCCTCACACAATTTAAGGACTCCTTCGTCGGCAGACTCTCTGACGGATACTGGCTCGCAAACAATAACCTTGTCCGGTTCAATCCGGCCATGCACATTCCGCCCCAGGCGCCAGCGCCCACCCTCATTCGCGAAGTCGCCTCCGGCTCAAAAATCCTTTTCGGTGGAACCCGCCTGGCCTCCAGCCCGCCACTCAGGCTCCCTCCCGGAACCCGCACCATGCAATTCCAGTTCGCGTCTCCCAGTTTCGCGGACCCTGCCGGCACCCAATTCCGCTACATGCTGCAGGGCGCTGACCACACCTGGTCCAACTGGGACAAGCAGGCCCAGGCCAACTACAGTGGCCTTACTCCTGGCCACTACCGCTTCCGCGTCGTCTCGCGCACCGGCAGCGGCGTCCTCGGCAAAGAGGCCGATTTCTCCTTCATCATCACCCCGCCCTGGTACGCATCCACCGCGGCCAACGTCGTCTACGTCATCGTGCTGCTCCTCATGGCCCTCTTCGGCTGGTGGCTCATCATGACGTATGAGCGCGAAAAAGCCCGTCGCCAGACCGAAAACCTCGAAGCCGAAGCCCGCGCCCTCGAAGACACCGTCCGCATGCGCACCGGCGAACTGCGGACCCAGGCCGCCGAGATCGCCGCGCAAAAAGAAAGCATTGAGATGCTCAGTGAGATCGGCCGCGAAATCACTGCTTCACTGGATCTCAACACCATCCTTTTCAAGCTCTACGAACGCGTCAATCAAATCGTCGACGCCACCGTCTTCGGCGTCGGACTCTACCGGCCCGAAAGGCGTCTCATCGAATACACGCTCGCCATCGAAAACGGCAAGCGCTACGCCCCCTATACACGCAGCATGGACGATAAAAACCAACTCGCCGTCTGGTGCATCGACCATCGCTACCCCATCCTCATCAACGACATTGAAACCGAGTACGCCCGCTACATCGAATCCTACGCACACACAGGCGGCATCCTCGATGACGGCACTGCGGCCCAGCCGCCCATGTCGATGATCTATCTGCCCCTCATCGCCAAGGACCGGATCCTCGGCGTCCTCAGCACCCAAAGCTTCAAGAAACACGCTTACACCAAGGAGCACGTCCAGCTCCTCCAGAATCTCGCTTCCTACACCAGCATTGCCCTCGACAATGCCGACGCATATCTCACCATCAATCAACGCGAAAAAGAGGTCAGCGAACGCGCCGCCGAACTCGTCACCATCAACCGAATCACCCAGGCACTCGCCTCCCAACTGGATCAGGAACGCCTCCTCCAGTTGGTTGGCGATCAGGTCCGCGACCTCTTCCATGCCCCCATCGCCTTCGTCTCGCTCCTTGATCGCGAAACGATGACCCTGCACTTCCCTTACGCTTTTGGCGTAACGCTCGCATCCCGCCCCTTCGGCCCAGGCTTCACCTCGCAGATCATTCGCACCGGGCAACCGATGCTCATCAACGAAGGCATGGAGGCCAGCCGCGTCAAATTGGGCATCGAGAAGATCGGCATCGATACCACCTCATTCCTCGCCGTGCCCATCCGCTCCGGCGGAGAAATCATCGGCGTCATCGGCGTACAGTCCACTG
>JAJZAL010000071.1 GCA_021799405.1 Acidobacteriota bacterium | reverse complement strand
GCCGAGGATCTCATTGGCCCGGTTGGCGATGACCTCGTTGGTGTTCATGTGAAAGCTGACACCGGCCCCGGCCTGGAAGACGTCGACAACGAATTCAGAGTTCCACTTGCCGTCCATGACTTCCTGCGCAGCCTGCACGATGGCATCTGCGCGTGGTGCTTCAACGAGGCCGAGTTCCTTATTGGCTTCTGCCGCTGCCTTCTTGACCATGCCGAAGGCGCGAATCAGCTGCGGATGCGCCCGCATGCCCGAAATGGGGTAATTGGCAACAGCCCGTGCGGTTTGCGCGCCGTAGTAGGCGCTGGCGGGTACTTCGACATAGCCGAGGGAATCCTTCTCTTTGCGAAGCTCAGTCATTGAAGTGTCTCTCCTGGTACTTTCTGGGTGTATCGCCGGATCAATTTCCCGGTCGGGGCCAACCTTTGAGTATAGAGCCTGTGATTCACTTTCGCGCGGGCGGCGTTGCCGGCGAAAACCGCGCCAGACAAGGCGGAAGATGAAGGTTGTGGCGGGTCCACTATCAAGGACGACAACGCAGTAGGGCGCGGTTTTCGCCGCAACCCGAAGGGCCGGGGCCGCTTTTCCTCATTTCTGTGTCCCTCGTCGCTCGAAGATTCCCGAAATTCATCGCTCCTCGCTCCGTGAACTGAGAAAAACCGGCTCCCAGCGCCGCTCGTGGGAAAGTGAATCACAGGCTCCAGCGATTTGGCGGGGAAAGTATCTTTTCCCGGCGGTGGCGCTTGCGTGCATCGTCTAAGCTACTGGTATGCAACGTGAGAGATCATGCGCGGCCGATGTCATTGTCATCGGAGCCGGACCAACGGGACTGGCCTGCGCCATCGACGTGCAGCAGGCCGGCCATCGCGTCATTGTTGTGGATAAGGGGTGCCTCTGTAATTCACTCTTCCATTACCCGTCGCACATGACATTTTTCACAACCTCAGAGCTTCTGGAAATTGGGAATATTCCATTTCCAACCCCACACGCCAAGCCCAGCCGAAATGAGGCATTGGAGTACTATCGCAAGGTTGCGATGCACTACCGGCTGGATGTGCGCCAGTATGAAACGATCGTCTCGGTGAGTGGAGTGGACGGCGACTTCCGGGTGGTAACAGCGGACCGCTTCCAGCGGGAGAAGACCTATTCGGCGCGGAAGATGGTTGTGGCGACAGGCTACTACGATATTCCGAATTTGCTGGATGTTCCTGGCGAAGCGCTATCCAAGGTGATGCACTATTACACTGATCCGCATCCGTATTACGACCAGGATGTGCTGGTTGTAGGTGGCAAGAATTCCGCAGCGATTGCGGCGCTTGAACTGTGGCGGCATGGGGCGCGTGTGACGCTTGTGCACCGGGAGCCAGAAATGCACCGTCATGTGAAGTACTGGATTAAGCCGGATCTCGAAAACCGCATCAAAAACGGGGAGATTGAAGCATACTTCTCAAGCAGCGTTATCGAGATTGGTTTGGACGTGGTAACGGTGGAAACCCCGAAGGGCCCCAGGACGATTGCAAACGACTTTGTCTTTGCGATGACGGGTTATCGTCCGGACTTTGCCTTCCTCGAGTCGCTGGGCATTTGCATTGAAGGCAAGGACCGGATGCCAGTGTATGACGTGGAAACGCTGGAGAGCAATGTACCGGGAGTCTATCTGGCAGGCGTGATTGTTGCGGGTGCGCGCACGAACGAAATCTTCATCGAGAATGGCCGTTTTCATGGCAAGCAGATTGCAACGGGCATTCACCAGAAATTGCCGCCTGCGCTGGCGTCGGCGGGAATCAAGGGTGGCGCGGAGTAAGATGAACAGCGACCGTCGTTCCACATCATGGTTGCGCTGGGTATGGCCACGCTCTGTGCGCGGCCAGCTCGTAGCGGGGCTTGTGATGCTGGAACTGATCGTTCTGTGCGTGTTTGTGCTTTTGCTGCTGCGCGCGGAGCGTTCGGAACTGCTGGTGCGTACGGGGCGGCGCGCTCTCTATGAAGCAAGCCTTTCTGCCGCGGAAGGAGCGGCTGCGCTGCACGATGGCGATCCTGGGGCCCTTGCGGGCGTGTTGGCCGGAGCGCGGCATGATCCTGGGGTGAAGGGTATTGAAATTCTCGATGCTAGCGGCAAAGTGCTGGCCGTGAGTGTAGCCGAAAAAGTCACCTTTCCGAAGTTGAGCCTGGCGCAGGCGGCAACATCGAAGGTACCGCTATTGAGCATCAGCCGGGAGGGTAAGGCGAATGCGGCGATAGCAGCGATGCGGTCGCACGATATGCTATACGGCTACGTCATTGTTCTGCCTTCCTCGAAGACAGACCTTCGCGAGCTGCACCAAACACTGCGCATTACGCTGTTTGCCGCGATCATCGCGCTCGCAGGCTGTACGTGGCTGGCGGGGCTGCTTGCGAATAATATTGCGCGTCCCCTGGCGCTGTTGCTGAAATCTACGCGCCAGCTGATTCGGAATCCGGAAGATAAGTCCGCATTGCCGCTCGCGACTCAAGCCGACAACGAAGTGGGGGAGCTGACGCAAGCCTTCAATCGCCTGATCCTGACGATTCAGGAGCAACGCGCGCAGTCGCGGGAGACGCTTGCCCTGCTGGATTCGATTCTGGCGAATGCGCCGATTGGATTTGCATTCTTTGACCGCAGGCATCGCGTCGTGCGGGTGAATACCTTCCTTGCCAAGATGGACGGACTTGCGGTGAGCCGCTACACGGGCAAGACGGTGATGGAAGTATTTCCGGGCACGGCGGGAAAGCGGCTTGATCATGGAATTGAGCGTGTGCTGGAGAGCGGTGAGCCAGTCCGTGACCTGGAGCTTGAAGGTGACACGAACGTTAAGACTTCGCTGGAGCCGTCGGGATCCACCAGATCTAATCCCCGGACCTGGATCGTGAACCTTTACCCGATCGGTACGGAGGATGAGCCGATTCGCTGGGTGGGCGCCGTGCTGGTGGACGCAACCGGGCGCAAACAGGCTGAGGAAGCGCTGCGTAAGACGGAGAAGCTTGCGGCTGCGGGACGTCTGGCCGCGTCGATTGCCCATGAGATCAATAATCCGCTGGAAGCCGTGACGAACCTGCTTTACCTGATCCAACAGTCACGGCTGGATCAGGAATCGGCCCAATATGTGGACATGGCACAACATGAACTGGCGCGGGTTTCAGAGATCACGCAGCAGACGCTGCGCTTTTACCGGCAATCGACGTTGCCTGGTCCGGCCAGGCTGGGCGAACTGATGGATTCGGTGCTGGCGCTGCATCAAGGCAGACTGGTGGCGATGCAGATCAAGGTGGCACGTGAGTACGATCAGGAGGCGACGTTGTTCTGTTTCGCAGGTGAAATTCGTCAGTTGTTTACGAACCTAATCTCAAACGCAGTGGACGCGATGCTGCCTAATGGGGGGGAGTTTACGATTCGGATTCGAAGAGCGCGAGCGGCGAAAGATCGGGATCAGGAAGGTGTGCTGGTGACCATCGCCGATACTGGGTGCGGCATTTCCGAGGAGACGCTGCCTCATATTTTCGAGCCCTTTTACACGACGAAAGAGGCCACGGGCACGGGTCTGGGCCTGTGGGTGAGCGCGCAGATTCTTCGCAAGCACCAAGCCACGGCGACGGTGCGCAGTCGAACCGCAGCGAGCGTTGGCACGACCGGGACCGTATTCCGGATTTTCTTTCCAGCCAATGGAGTGCATGCGGAAACAATGGCCGAGGTGGTCATTTAGAGCATTTCACTGATGTCATGACGTGTTCCGGATCGATCCAGTGTGGCCGTTCTTTGATGGAACGTCCACGCCAACTTCCTCGTTCTCCGCTACACCTTCAGTGAAAATGCTCCAGGACTACCAGGCTTTCCAGCTCATTTCCTTGCGGAGAGCGCAGCTCGACGGCGGAGGACGGAGGGCATTGCGCGTGCGAGTGACGTGGAAGCGCTGCAGGTTCATGTAGCGCACACGCAACCCGTCGATGGTGGCCGGCATTTGGCCCGGGACCTGTCCCAACTCGACCAGTACGAGCAAGGCGGGTTCGGTCGGCCGGTCGAGGCTTTCAGCGACTCCCACTCCGAGGATGGCGGGATCGTGCATGAGCTCTGAAGTGTGTCTTTCGGCGACCTGCTCGGCGCGCTGGATAGCCGCAGCGGGCAGGTTGATACCGGAGGAGGCTGCGGGACGCAAAGGCGCGGCTCCAGCGGAGATGGCTGCCGCAGTGGTGGGAATGACCTGTGTGCGAAGACCATCGATGGTGGCCGGGACGGGCAGGTCCACGTGATCTGGCTCGACGTAGAGGATGAGTGCAGCATGCCCCGGATTGTCGAGGCTGGCGCCGGCGGCGACGCCCAGGATGGCCCTGGGAGGAGCAGAATCGAGCAGCCGCCGATATTCCGCTGAGGCTTCCGCGGCGGCCACGCGCTGCCTCCACATCTCGGGAATGGTGCGTGCCGCGTGGCTGCCGGGAAGATCGTAGTCGATGCAGGTAACCGGGTGCGGCGTTTTGGTGCCGACAAGTTTCAGAGGGCTCCCGAGAGCGGTGCCGAGCTCGTTCAGTACGTCGCCGATGGGATTGACAAGGCTGAGGGCTTCGCCGTTTCCGTTGGTGCCGCCGGCGAAATAGAGCCCAATGGCTTTTGCGTTGCGCGCGTCGAGGACCAGCGCGCCGGAGTCTCCGCTGTCAGTAAAGTGCGTGCCTTCAATGGCGATCTGGTGGTGGAAGATTTTTGTGGCATAAGGCTGGGTTTCGGCGCAGTCCTTGTAGTAGTTGACCTTCACGGTGAGGTCGATGGCGCCGATGTGAGAGCAGGTGAGTCCCGTGGTGCGTCCGCTTTTGACGACCGGCATGTTGAGGTTGCCTGGCTTGAGTTTTTCGCCAGTGCCGGCTACGGGCGGAGCAACGCTGAGAGTGCCTCGTTCAAGTTTGCCGAGTTCCAGGATGGCTCCGTTGGGGTTGACAGCGCCGGGGTTGACGGAAGCTAACGCAGCATCGACATTCGTGTGCAGCGAAGCGATAGGCACGTAGGTCTTGAGCGATCCAATCGGATGGACGGTTGATGCCGGATCAGAGAGGGGTCTACAAGCGCCATCCATGAGGCCCGGTTGGATGATGGTGTCGCCCGGCTTCGCCTGGTCGGATTCAGCCAGCACATGGTTGTTGCTGAGGATGTATCGATTCCCAGCGGCGTCCTGGACCAAGGCGCCGAGCGTGCCGCCGCAGCAGTCTGCGATGTAGGACTGGCCGGTTGGGGTGGTGTAGGTGTCGTAGTCATTGTTGTTGCCGCCGGAGATTCCGAGGGGTGCATTTTCATTCTGGATGGCCTGATTGGGGGTTGGCGTGCTGGTAAGCCCGTAGTCGTTGAGCAGGATTTCGCTGGAGGCGATGGTCTGCGTGCCATTGGCAGCGGCGACAAGGTAGACGACGTTACCGGGCGGCAATGCTTGTGGAGCGGTGTAGGTGACGGAGCAGGTGGTGTATTGCTGGTCGAAGTGCTGGCAGGACTCGTCGTACAGAGAACCGAGTCCGTTGCTGGAGCCGGTTCCTGTGGCGTTTGAGGAGAGCGACCAGGTGACGCTACCGTCTCCGACTTCGCTGATTTGAGCGCGTGCGTTGAGGGATTTGCCGAGTGCCAGCGTCGCCACTTCGGGCAGCAGCGGCTGAACAAACCCCGGGTGCACCTGGAGGGTAAGTGTGGTGTGGTCGGCCGGGTGGTTCACGAGTTCAGCACCAATGCGCACCGTGACGACATCTTTTGAGAGTGCGTTGGGAGGGGTGTAAACCCCGGTGGCATCGATACGTCCCTGGCCGAGGGATACCGCGTTGTTGCCATCTTCCACAGACCATTGGACAGGGGCGGCTTCGCCGTTGGGAAAGAGGGAGAAGAGCGAAACCTGGCCATTTGTGTTTACGTCAGAGGCGGATGCGCTTACGACAAAGCTGGCGGTCTGATTGTGCGCTGTGTAATTGAAGCCTCCGCAGCCGGCGAGGGCCAGCAGGCAAGCTGTGAGTGGAAGAAGGCGCCGAAATGGGCAGAAATTCATCGCAATTCTATTTTCCCGAAATTCGTTGCGGCTTGCGGTGCTCAGCCGATCACCTGCCGGAGAAAACCGCGAATGCCCCAGTAACTGAGCGCGATGAGAGAGAGCAGCAAAGCAGAGATGATGGCGAAGTAATTCATGTGTGGGACTCCCGGAGTGAGTACAGCGCGGAGTCCCTCGCTCATGTAGACGATTGGATTGAAGAGTACCGCAATTTGCAGCCATCGTACCTTTGCCAAAAGGGCCCACGGATAATAGACGCACCCAAGGAAGGTAATCGGAACCACGACGATTGAAAAAATCAGGCCGATTTGTTGCGGTTTTACATTGGCTCCTATGGTGAGGCCTATGGCGCCGGAGACGAGACTGGCGAGGAGCAGTATCAAGCTCAGCATGAACCAGTTGGCAACGTGAACTTTCACCGGAGTTGCAGGAATCAGGTAGGCCAGCGGAATGATCAGCAATGCTGCCAGAATACTCTGGATGGCGCTGAAGCAGACTTTCTCGATGGCGACGGCGCTGACCGGCAAGGGACACATGACGCGATCGTCGATTTCGCGGGTGACGCCGAACTCCTGCGAAAGCGGCAGTGCAACACCGGCAATGCCGCTGAACATGATGGCGACGGCCATCAGTCCCGGCAGCAGCACGGTCGCGAAGTTCGCTCCGCCGAGTTCGCTGGATTGACCGATTTTGGGCAACAGGTAGGTGAAAACAAAAAAGAAGAGCATGGGCTGCATGACAACCCGGATGGCGAATGCGCCGAGTTCGCGACTCAGGACGCGCAGGTCGCGGCGCACGAGTCCGAAGAAGGCGGAAATGAAGGATATGCGCCGTACTCTACTCACGGAGATCCCTTCCTGTGAGGTGAATGAAGACGGTTTCCAGCGAGGGCTCGTGAATGGCGATATCGCGCACGCCAAAGGGCTGCGCCATCTGTACGATCAGGGGCAACTGCTCGCCGCCTGCAGGGCCTGCCTGAGTTGTGGCGCTCTGCATGAAAAGACGGAGGCCATCGGGTGTGGCTTCGACGGTATTCACTCCGGGCAGGCTCCCGAGGGGCTGTGAGATCGACTTTGCCGCGGCCTCATGTTGTAACAGTTTCAGTTCCAGAATGCGATCGGCGCCGAGATTGCGCTTGAGAAGTTTGGGTTGGTCCAGCGCGAGCAGCTTTCCGTGGTCAATGATGGCAATGCGTTCACAGAGTTCGTCGGCTTCTTCCATGTAGTGGGTGGTAAGGACCACGGTGATGCCTTCCTGGCGAAGACCGCGGACCGCGTCCCACATGGCAATGCGGCTTTGCGGATCGAGGCCGGCGCTTGGTTCGTCGAGAAAGAGCACGGCTGGACGGTGCGCAATGGCGCGTGCAATCTGAATGCGCTGCTGCAGGCCCCCTGAGAGCTGCATGGGGAAGGCCTTGCGGCGCTCGAAGAGCAGAAACTGCTTGAGCAAAGCCTCAGAGCGCTCGCGCGCCTGGCGGGCGGAAAAGCCAAAGTAAAGGCAATGGTAATAGAGATTTTCGTAGATGGTGAGAGAGCGGTCGAGCGTGTTGTACTGGGGCACAACGCCGATGCTTCGGCGCGCTTGCGCAGGGTGCTTGACGACGTCGATACCAGCGATCCTCACTTGGCCGCTGGTGGGCAGGATGCGGGTGGTGCAGATGCCGATGGTGGTTGTCTTGCCGGCGCCATTGGGGCCGAGCAGGCCGAAGAGTTCCCCTTCCCTGACCTCGAGATCGATGCCGTCGACGGCCGTGACGCGCTGCTGCCTATCCTCATAGATCTTGGTCAGCGCTGCGATCGAGACGATCAAATTGGAGAAATCCTCGCGGTTGAGCGAAAGAAAAATTCCTCCACATTATAAGAGCATTGCGAGGGCGCGCAGAGAGGCTTGGGGCGATTCGCTGGGTGATAACGAAATCATTCAGGCAGCGCCGACGCGCACGACAATTTTTCCGAAATGGCCGCCTGACTGCATGCGGAGAAGCGCAGCGGGGAGGTCCTTGAATGCGTAGATTTCGTCGATGACGGGCTGAATGCGGTTCTGTTCGAGGGCCCGGTTCATCTCCTCAAACTGGGTTCGTGAACCAACGTAGATGCCCTGCACACGTACCTGTTTGTGCAGAATGAGGGGAATCTGAAGCGGCTCGGAGGACTGGCTGAGCACGCCGATCTGGGCGACGGAGCCGCCCATCTTTACGGCCGAAAGAGATTGAGCAAAGGTACCTGCGCCTCCGACTTCGACGATGACGTCTGCCCCCTGGCCGCGGGTCTGATCCAGGACCCACTTTGCCCACTCGGGCTGCGTGCGGTAGTTGAGGCCGGCATCGAGGCCGAGCGCACGTGCACGATCAAGCTTGGCATCGCTGCTGGAGGTGCCCAGAACCCGTGCTCCCATGGCCTTGGCAAACTGCAACGCAAAGATGGAGACCCCGCCAGTGCCCTGAATCAGCACGGTCTCTCCAGCCGTGAGATGGCCGGCATGGACGAGAGCGTTCCAAGCTGTCAGCGCGGCGCATGGAAGCGTCGCGGCTTCTTCCATCGTGAGATAGTCGGGAATTCTGATGACGCCGTGTTCGCTGAGGATGACTTCCTCGGCGAGCATGCCGTCGATGTCTCCGCCGAGTGCGCCACGGACCTTCTCCGGCGTGGCGCGGCCGTCGATCCAGTTCTGCATGAAGATGCCGCAGACGCGATCACCGGGTCTGACGCGGGTGACTCCGTCGCCGATAGCTTTCACAACCCCTGCGCCGTCAGAGGCGGGGATGCGCGGGAGATGCATTTTGGGGTTGTACCGGCCGAGAACGACGAGCAGGTCACGATAGTTCAGGGAAACGGCTTCGACCTGGATCAATACCTGACCGGGCCTGAGTTCCGGGGTGTCCTGCTGCATCTGTTCCAGCGAGTTAATACCGAAGGCGGGCAGGCTCCATGCGATCATTCTGAATTCTCCTGACGTTTAAGATGCCGGGCTCCAGCGGAGTAGCATAAAAGGTATGGCACGTGGTTGGGAAAGCAAATCGGTAGAGGACCAGATGGCTGAGCGGCAGGAAACCGCGCCGGCTGGAGGCAGCAAGGACAATGGGCGCGAGCGTAGACGTCGCGAACTGGAGCTGCAGCGGGAGCATATTCTGAACCAGCGCACTTCGAATCCTCTACGGAGAGCCGCGCTGGCGGAGGCGCTGGAACAGATTGAGGCAAGCCTCCGCGAACTGGGCTGATTCTGCCGGGTTTTGAGCGACGGGCTATTTTCTGTTGAAGAGCAGGGAATTGGCCTGATCCACGGAGGTCATGAGCACGTGCGCGATGTTGACGTGCGCGGGGCGTGAGACGGCCCAGACGATGGCTTCGGCGACGTCCTTGGCCTGCAGCGGCGTGAGTCCCCGGTACACTTTGGCGGCGCGTTCCTTGTCGCCGTGGAAGCGCACTTCACTGAATTCGGTTTCCACCATGCCGGGATCGATGCTGGTGACGCGAACGGGCGTGCCGAGCAGGTCGATGCGAAGTCCGTCGTTGATGGACTTGAGACCGGCCTTGGTCGCGCAGTAGACGGCGCCGCCGGGATAGGTTACTTCTCCAGCCGTGGAGCCGAGATTGACGATGTGGCCGCGGCCGCGGGCGACCATCCCGGGCACAATGGAGCGGGTTACATACAACAAGCCCTTGAGATTGGTGTCGATCATCTCTTCCCAATCCTGGAGCTTGCCCTCATGGACCTTTTCGAGTCCGCGGCTCAGTCCGGCGTTGTTGACGAGCACATCGATGGTGCTCCAGTTCTCAGGAAGGTTGGCAATGGTGGTTCCGACTGCTCCGGAATGGCGCACGTCGAGGGAGATGGAATGAACATCGGGCGCGCCAGCCTCGCGCAGTTTTGGCTCCATCTGACGCAGTCTTTCGACGCGGCGAGCCGCCAACAGAAGGCGCGCGCCTTCGGCGGCGAATGCGAAAGCACAGGCCTCACCAATTCCCGCGCTGGCGCCTGTAATGAATACAACTGAGTCGTTCAATCTGGTCATGGTTTGGTTCCTGGCGCAGTTTTTCAGCGCTTCTGGTGAGCAAGTTGGCGGGCCAAGCGGTAGTACCCACCAGCCCAGTCCTCATCCTGCATTCCTTCTTTTGTGGCGCGGAGCAAATGCTGGTGAAACATCTCCCCGAGCGGCGTAGGTGCCCGGGATTCACGGGCGGCTTCCAGAAACAGCCTGGCATCCTTTTCGCCGAGTGATACGGTGCCACCAGGCTTGACCGGCGGTTCGAGCATGAGCTTGCCATAGAGCTCATAGAAGGGTGATTGAAAGAGCCCCTGATTGATGACCTGAAGATAGACGGCCGGATCGATGCCTTCAGATTCAGCGAAGATGAAGCCCTCGGTGAGGGATGCAATCATGGCGGTGATCATGAAGTTGCCGCCAATCTTCATGGCGTGGGCGGCCCAAGGCTGAGCACCGACTTCAGTGAGTCCGCGACTGTAGCGTTCGATGAGGGGGCGAACTTTTGACAGAGAAGCTTCGTCGCCGGCAATGGCGCTCCAGAGCCGGGCCTGCGCGGCGACGTGCGGCCTGCCGAAGACCGGTGCGCCGACAAATGGCTTACCTGCGGCCTCGTGAGCGGAGGTGAGGCGTTTGGAGGAGGCGACGCTGATGGTGCTGAGGCAGACGTGGATGGCGCCCGGCTGCATGGCTGCTATCGCACCGCTTTCGGCATCACTGCCAAGGAAGACCTCTTCAACGGCAGCATCATTCAGGAGGGTGCTGAAGACAACGTCGGCATCCTTGACGGCTTCGGCGGGGCTGGCCGCGACCTGCACGCCCGTGTCGCGAAGGGAATCCGCGGCCTTGGCGGTGCGATTCCATACAGTGACAGCATGGCCCTGAGCGAGATGCGGCACGATGGCCAGACCCATCTTGCCCAGCCCTAAAAATGCAATACGCATGATCTCTCCTTATGCAAAAGGCGTCCCAGCAGGCTCAGCAAAGGAGCCTGTGAGCGCGAAGGGCAGCAAAGTAACTGGAAAGTATAGAGTATTTTCGATACTACCCCTCTGTCCGTTCATCAGCCGTAAATTGCGACCTTGTCCCCGGGGAAAGATCGCATCAGGAACAATGGTCGGTTCAACGCCGGAAGTTGCGACGTTCGGCATGGCATCCCAGATGCTTCGCGATTGCCGATTATTGTTCGCAGGCCCGGACGTCTCAGGTATGGGATGTCCGGGCCTGCCTGAACGGTTCAGCAGGCTATGAGGGGCCGACGTTGGAGATGCCGGTGGGGTTTGATACGCCGGTTGGATTGGATACGCCAGTAGGATTTGCCGGAGCCGACTGTTGAGGTGGGCCCTGCTGAATACTGGTGCCGATGGCCGATCCACTGACGACCAGCTGAACGCGGCGATTCTTTGCGCGTCCGGCGGCGGTGCTGTTGCTGGCGACGGGATCCGCCTCTCCGTAGCCTTTGGCGGTGATGTTGGCAGCCGGTACGCCTTGCGAGATGAGGAACTTCATCACAGAGTCAGCGCGCTGCTGGGAAAGCTTGAGATTGAATCCCGCACTGCCGACGTTGTCTGTGTATCCCTCGACCTGCACCTTGAGGCCGGGATAGGTGATGAGGATGCCTGCAATCTTGGCGAGCTTGATCTCGGTATCCACCTTGAGCTGGTAGCTGCCGCTGTTGAAGCTGACATCGGAGAGGCGAACGATGAGTCCACGGGCGGTTTCCTGTGTGGAGAGGACCTGATTGAGCTGTTGGCGGAGGCGGTCGCGCATCTGGTTGGTTTCAGCCTGTGCGGCGGCGGCCTGCGCCTGCGCCTTGGCGGCAGCGGCTTCGGCGGCAGCCTGAGCGACTTCAGACTGTTGCTGCGCCTGCATGGCCTGCTGCGCCTGTTCTTCAGCTACCTTTTGCTGTGCGGCGGCCTGACGCGCCGCCAGAAGGGCCTGTTCGGCTTTTTGCTGTGCGGCCAGCTCGGCGGCTTTCTGGCGAGCTTCCTCCGCGGCGCGGGCTTCCTGCTCGGCTTTGAGGATGGCGTCCGCGGCGGTTTGGACGGCGGCGCGTGCGTAGGACAATTGCGCGGCGCGCTGGCTATTGTCGCCATTGAGGGACTGCGCGTGCCTGAGGTCAGATTCGGCGCGGGCGAGTGCCTCGCTGGCGTATTTCCCAGCCTGGGATGCTTTGGCAATCTGAATGGCGTTCATGGCTTCGTAGACGGCCAGAGGCTGGCTGTTGCTGCTGCCGATGGGGTAAGAAACCGGGTGCATGCCTTCAGCGGCGGCGTAAGCTCCGCTGGGAAGCAGGGTGAAGTGAGCCCTGCCTGCGTCGATGACGCCGCGTGTCTGGCCGGGAATGGCTTCGCCCTCCAGAATGACGACGTTACTGGGGCGGCTGACTGCGAAGTACGGTTCGGCGGAGACGATAAGTCCGAAGGACTGCAGGTTTGTGGCTGCGGTGAGATTGGCCCGGCCTTTGCTATCGGGAACGATTTCGCCAAGATTGACGGTACGGCCAGCCGGTGTGACCGCCCAGAGCACGTAGGTGAGATATTCGGGGCCAAAACTGTAGGCGGGGATGAGGCCGTTCATTTTGAGGCGGATAGATATCTGCCCATTGTGGGGGCGTATCTGCGCCTGGCCCGAAATGCCAGGGAGTTTGCCGGTGCTGGCCAGGGCGATTTTCGCCTTTTGCCCGTCGACGTAACTCATGGCCGGAATTTGCCAGTGGACCAGCGCGGCCTTGTAGAGAGGAATGCGGCCAGCAGCGTAGGTGCCCGCCTGAGTGTTCTGGGAAGACGACTGATATGCCGCTTGATTCGATTGTTGGCTCGACATTGACAGGCTGCCAGGCAGCGCTGCTGCAGAGGGAGCGGTTGCCGATGCCACCAGTGTGGTGACAACCAAAGCGGCGGAGAGATTTCGCATCGTTCCTGTGACTCCTTGGCTCGCGACAAGCGCGGTGCTTGCTTACGGAGGACCATACGCAGCTTAGCTGCTCATTGTATGGTCCCACTTTTCATCAGACTCTTGAATGGATGAGATGGCAACTATGCATGATGGCTTATTTTCAGACAGATAGGCCAGGCTGCATGGAACTGCGGCAGTTCTGAGGCAGTTTTCCCCGGGACCGGCTTCAAGAGCTGGGATTCACCAGTTCGTGCGCAATGGCAAACATTGCCAGTTCGAGACGGGTGGAAACGCCGGTTTTATCGAAGATATTCGACAGGTGCCGTTTTACCGTCTCTTCGCTGAGATTGAACTGCTTTGCGATATCGCGATTGCTGCAGCCCTCGACGATACAGCCGATGACTTCCATTTCGCGTGGGGTGAGCCCGTAGGTCTTGCGCTCCGGTTTGGTTGCCTTCAGTTCGAGTTCCTGAAGGGCGGTGACCAAATTTGCCACCCGCCTGCCTCCGATCCAGTAGTCGCCCGAGGCGACGGACATGACGGCTTCTGTCATGTGATCGGTGAGGGTGTTCTTAAGAATAATGCCACGGGCGCCGGTCTGGAGGGCCTCGATGACCTGCTGCGTGGAAATGCCGCCGGTGAGCAGAATGACTTTCACGGTGGGAGAGTCTGCGATGATCTTTTGCATGGCTTCGAAGCCTGACAGACGGGGCATGGATAAATCGAGGAGCAGAATGTCAGGCAGGAGAAGTTTGGCCTGTTCGACGGCTTCGTCGCCGTCTCCTGCCTCACCCACTACATCAATGGCTGGTTCGCCAGCGAGCATGTTGCGAACGCCAACGCGGACGACGGGATGATCGTCGGCAATCAGCACACGTACGCCGGAGAGGTGCGGCCACCGACCGGGTACGGAATTATCGTGTTTGTCGTGCTTTGCGCTCAAGGTCATGAGAACTTTCCCGCCAGGGTTTGAGATAGCCGATCGAGCTCTCTTTCCAGTTGTCGCAGCTGCTGCCGGAAACTGCTGGTTGACTCGTGTCGGATAGCGATTGATTCAGAAGCGTGCCGAAGGTGAACTGCTCCGGTCAGTCGTGCTGAGCCAGCCAACCGTTGCGCCTCGGAACGCATGGTTTTGCGGTCGCCCGATGCGAAAGCTGCCTGGATGGCATCAAGGCGCTGACGAGAGTCGGACAGCATGGTGCGGTAGAGCAGTTCCAGCGCTTCGGGTGGTAAACGTTTTTCTAGCTTTGCAAATACCTCGTGGTCAAGAACTTTCGAGGCATCGCCATTGTCAAAATCGCTACCCTGTTTGCCGTGATGCCATGTCGAGGAGTCTTGCTCTGATGACTCGTCAAAGAGTAAATCGCGCAGGTTCTCAGGGGGCAGGGGCTTGCGCAGTATTCGGGAATAGCCGTCTGTACAGTCAGCGGGTGTGGCGCTCAGGGCGATCTTCGTGGCATGCGGCCAACGGCTGCTGATCCGGTCCGCGAGTTCGGTCCCGCGCAATCCTGGCAATTGCAGGTCTGCCATGACTACGTCCGGCACCCAGGCAGTGGGCAGAGAGTCACTGCCGATGGCATCTCCGCTGTCGGCGCGCATTACGTCGAAGCCTTCGCGCTCAAGCAGCATGGCCAGAACGGCGAGACGTACGGCATCGCCGTCGAAGATGAGAATTTTCCTTTTCGCGTGCGGCTGCATCGGGGGAGTCGCTGCCGTCCTTTCTGGTGGACGTGGTGTCGCCGATTTCGCTGCCCGAATTTTCACATATTCAGGACCGATTCGCCGAGAGGTTTTTCAGTTTATGTGGTTACGAAGTTACCTCTTTTCTGTTTTAGGGAATAAATTGGCCTCATGAACTCGACGGAAGGATTTCTCCGCAGATGAGCGATCAGTTGTCGAATGAAGTGCCGGTAGATTCCCTGAGTACCCTGCGCGAGGAGGTCACGCAATTGCGGCAACGCGTGGCGCGGTTGGAGGCATTGCTGGGTGGTGCGCCGACGACGACGCAGCAGGGGGCGAGTAATCCCGTGTCCATGACCCGATCCAAGGAGCCATCGATTGAGAGAACGATTGGTTCGCAATGGCTCAGCAAGGTGGGAATTCTGGCGGTGCTGGTGGGTGTGGCGCTGTTCCTGAAACTGGCGATCGACAACCACTGGATTGGACCGGCGGCGCGCATCGGACTGGGTCTGGCGGGCGGGCTGGTGATTTTTGCCGGGTCAGAGCCATTCCGGAGGAAGGGATACCCAGGGTTCTCCTGCACGCTGAAGGGGATCGGAACAGGCGTTCTGTATCTTTCGCTGTGGGCGTCGTTTTCGCTGTTTCATCTGCTGCCGGGAGTGGTTGCCGGGCTGGGGATGATTGTCGTGACGGTGGGCAACGGCCTGCTGGCGTGGCGGCAGAACTCGCAGGTGCTGGCCGTGTACGCGATTGTGGGCGGGATGTTGACGCCGTTTCTTCTATCGAATGCCCAGCATCACGAGGTGGCGTTGTTTGCCTATCTACTGCTGCTTTCGGGCGGCGCATGTGTTCTGGCGCTGACGCGCGTGTGGAACAGCCTGCTACTGCTGGCCTTTAGTGGGAGTGGACTTTATGCCATTGTGTGGGCTTTCTTCTGGTATCGGGCGGAAGAGTTCTCAGTGACGGTGATGTTTGCGGCGGCAGGCTTTCTGCTGTTTGCCCTGATTCCGTTTCTGCCGGGAAGCAAACCGCCGCGCAGCACCAGCCAGACGGCGCTGTCGATTGCGAACGCGATTGGCGGGGTGGTGTTGGCTTCCGCGTTATACACGGGGCTGACGCAAGCGCTGGTGGTGCTGGGGATCGCGGCGTTCTATTACGTGCTGATGAGGGTGCGTCCAGCTTCTGAAGGGTCGCCGCTGCCGGGTTGGACGGTGGCGCTGAACGGCAATGTGGCGCTGCTGGTGGGGATCACGTTGCTGATCCACTGGCTGTGGCGAGGCAGTGTGACGGCCAGCGGACCGCAGACCGGGGAGCAGCTGAGCTATTCCTTCTGGTTCATGGGGTTTGGCGCTTCGCTGGTGATTCTGGGCTTCTGGCGCCATCGGGCCGCACTGCGCTGGCAAGGGCTGGTGCTGCTGCTGTTGAGCATCACGAAGGTGTTTGTGGTTGACATGGAGTTCCTGCAGGCAGGGCTGCGGGTGTTCAGCTTTCTGGCGCTGGGTCTTCTGCTGTTGGTGATCAGCTTCGTGTATCAGCGGGACTGGCTAAGGCTGCGCAGCAAGAGCTGAGACAGCGGATGCTCGCGGCTAGCGCAGGGCCTGATCGACTTCGTTGAGCCAGTCGGGGGACTTGAGGATTTCGCGGGGGCGCGGGCCATCGGCGGGTCCGACGATGCCGTCGCGCTCCATCATGTCAATGAGGTGGGCGGCGCGGCCATAGCCGATGCGGAGACGGCGCTGGAGGAGCGAGGTAGAGGCCTTGCCGAATTCGAGGACGAGGCGGACGGCATCCTGGAAGAGCTCGTCGTTGTCGTCATCGCCGGAGCCGGCTGAGTCGGGGTCGCGGCCGCGGTCATCTTTGGGTGCGTCGAGGAAGCCTTCAGCGTATTCGGCGCTGCCCTGCTTCTTCCAGAAGTCGGTGACGGCCTCAATTTCCTTTTCGGTGACGAAGGGAGCGTGGACGCGCTGGAGGCGCGAGGTTCCCGGCGGCAGGAAGAGCGAGTCGCCGCGGCCGAGGAGGGATTCGGCGCCGTTGGAATCTAGGATGGTGCGGGAGTCGACCTTGGTGGCGAGCCGGAAGGAGATGCGCGAGGGCACGTTGGCCTTGATGAGGCCAGTGATGACGTCGACGGAGGGTCGCTGCGTGGCGAGCACAAGATGGATGCCGACGGCGCGGGCCATTTGCGCGAGGCGGGTGATGGCCTCTTCGACGTTGGCCCTGTCGAGCATCATGAGATCAGCTAGCTCGTCGATGATGATGACGATGTAAGGCAGCGGTTTCTGCTCGGGGTCGTCCTCAAAGAGCGAGGGATTCTCGAAGAGGCGGTTGTACTGGTCGATGTTGCGGACGCTGCGGGCGGCGAGCAGCTTGAGGCGGCGCTCCATTTCGCGGACTGCGTTGCGGAGGGCGTTGGCGGCCATTTTGGGCTCGGTGATGATGGGCGTGAAGAGGTGCGGGATGCCCTCATACATGCCAAGCTCGACGCGCTTGGGGTCGACGAGGATGAGACGGACCTGGTCGGGCGTGGCCTTGTAGAGCACGGACATGATCATGGCGTTGATGGCCACGGATTTGCCGCTGCCGGTGGAACCGGCAATGAGGACGTGGGGCATGGTGGCGAGATCGGTGATGACGATCTGGCCGTTGATGTCCTTGCCGAGCGAGAGAGTGAGGTGGCTCCTGGCGGCGGAGAATTTTTCCGATTCGATGATTTCGCGGAGCCAGATGGTTTCGCGCTCTTCGTTGGGGACCTGGATGCCGACGGTGCTTTTGCCGGCCATGCGCTCGATGAGGATGCTCTCGGCGCGCATGGCGAGACAGAGGTCGTCGGCGAGGCCGGTGACGCGGCTGTATTTGACGCCGGGTTCGGGGCGGAATTCGAAGGTGGTGACGACCGGGCCGGGATTGATGCGGGAGACCTGACCGCGGACGTCGAATTCGGCGCATTTTTCGACGAGGATCTGGGCTTCGGTGCGGAGGGATTCTTCGCGGATGACCTGCGTATCAGTGCTCTTGTGCAGGAGGGTGCTGGGCGGCAGACGGTATCCGCTGACGGCCTTCTGGGCGACGGTGACGGTGCGGAGGTCGGAGTCGGCGCGCTCGCCGATGGCGATGTGATCTGCCGAGCCGGGTTCAGGTTCGGGCTGGCGCGGCTTGGGTGCGGCGGCGCGGGGGATTTCTACGATGCGTGGAGCTGGGGGCGGGCCGGGTTCCGGCTGTGTCTCGTAATCGGATTCTTCGGCGACGGGTTCCGGCCAGGATTCTGGCTCTGGAGCGGGGACAGGGGTGGGGCGGGATGGCTGCTCAAACTCGGCGAACCGGGACTGACGGATGCGGACGGGGAGCTCTTCAAAGCCGCTGGGGGAGCTGTCGGGCGGAGTGGCGGCGGGCAGGTGCTCCTCGCCCGGTTCGGGGCTGGCCTGGCTGTGCTTGGGGGTTTCAGTTTTCTGCTGCTTGCGGAGGGCTCGCTGGCGCTGTTTTTCGCGTTTGGCTTCCTGTTTGAGCTGCTTGCGGAGGGCGCGGTCAGCGCGCCAGTTGGCGAGGCGGTCGCGCCAGGAGAGCAGGAAGGCGAAGCGGATGGCGACCCAGTCGCGGGCGGTGTTGAGGCTGAAGGTGGTGCAGAGATAGGCGGAGGCGGTGACGAGGGCGAGGGTGACGATCCATGCGCCGGGGCGGTTGAGGAGGTGGATGAGCGCCGCGGCCATGAGGGTACCGATGACGCCCTGTGCCGGGAGTCCGCCTAGACCGTGGAGCGGATACGGAAAAAGGCCCAGCGCGGCGGGGACGAAGAGGAGCGCGAGAACAGCTCCGACGGCCTTGGATGGGGGCGAGCTGATGGGCTGGGAGCGCATCCACGCGACACCAATGCCGCCCAGCAGGAGCGGCAGCAGGAAGGATGCGAGGCCCTCGAACTGGAGCAGGAGATCGCTGAGGTAAGCTCCGGCGCGGCCAGTCCAGTTGTGGACGGGGGCGTTGGAGGCGGCACCGCGAACCGTGTCGAACGAGGGGTCAGTGGGGTGGTACGAAACGAGGGCGAGGAAGAGGAGGGCGGCGGCGACAAGGACGAGAAAACCGATGAGCTCGTTGAGCCGTCGATTGCGGGTCGGAGTGAGGACAATGCGTAAGGGCTTCATGCAGGACACAATCGGGCAAGCGCCTATGTACGGCTCTCATCGCCGGACAAGGCTACCAGTCATAACCCCAGAGCATGTTCATTATTCCAGACGAGGGCGAAGGATTGGAGAAAAATGGCGGGAGGGAATCCGGTTAGAGAATAGCCCCCGGTTACCTGCTTTCAGTCTTCAGATTTTGGCTTGGCTTGGAAGGGGCTTGGAGCCTCCCTTGTTTTTGTGGGGAAGTTGTTGATTTATTGAGGTCGAGTACCAGTTATGGATGAGTTAACCCACGGTGTTTTTGTGGGGAAATGGTTGATTCTAAAGAATCGATTGATGTTTTGCGGCGAGCAGCCAGCGATGAAGAGCCAGCGAAAAGGGGTCGATGTGCGCGTTGGTCGATGGCCCGGCGGCCGGAGTCAGACGGATTGAAAAGCTCCAGCTAACGTCCCAGAAGTGGTTGATTATAAGGGATTTACGGAATGGTTAGTCCTGTAAGTCCTTTAGAATCAGTTGTGGGATGGTAGGCATCTTGCATTGTTTTTTCGTCTACGAACACCGAAAAAGCGGCCTGAGCGGCCGCTTTTTGGTGACTCTAAGTTCAGGATATCAAGCTTGGGGGTAATTTCCGGCAAAGTTGCAAGCGGTCTCAGTCCGAAGAAAGCGCGAATCTCAGCCAGCATCCGCGTTGTGGGGGCTGACGGAACGGCACGAAAATTTGCGAGGGCTGTTGTTTGCGGAGGGGAATCGGGGCTACTCTGGTGGGCCATGGACGCGAATTCACTTTCTCCCGTGGCATTTTTGTTTGTCGTATGGTTCGTGCTGATCTTTGCGGTCATCGGGCTCGTTCCGTACTGGAAGATCTTCAGCAAGGCCGGCTTTTCAGGCTGGCTTTCGATTCTGATGCTGGTTCCGCTGGTGAACCTGGTGGTGCTGTACCTGGTGGCGTTTTCGAACTGGAATGTGCAGCCGAGCTTCCAGCAGCAGGTGCCTCCGCCGCCGGTGCTGCCAAGGCAACGGTGGTGAGGGTGCTGGCCGCTGTTAGCCGCTCTGGGCTGCTGGTTTGAATCCCGGGAGAAACCGGGGGCGGGGGACTATTGAGAACCGGTGCCGTAGACCTGGATTCCCTGGTCGACTTGGAAGAGGAGGGTGGCGGCGCGGGTAGCGTATTCGGAGTCAGGGTATTTCTGTTCGAGGCGGTTGACGATGCCGGCGACGTAGCCGCGGTCGCGGTCGGCGAATTTCTTGTTGCCGTCGGCCTGCCACATGTCCCCGGCGGCGGCCTCACGCCATGCAGCTTTGTAGAGGGCTTCGGGAGCGTCGGGCGAATTGGGGTATTTACGGGCGTAGTCGAGGTAGTAGTGAGCTTCTTTTTCGGGGCATTTCTCGTCACCCTGCCAGTCGCCGCAGAGCTGGTTCTGAATGAGAGTGAAGGCGGCGAAGTCGGCCCATTTGGTTTGGGGGAAGTAATGCATGACGGCATGCATTTCGTTTTCGTCGGGCAGCTCGCGCATGTAGGGCTGTTTGGTGTGTGCGGACGGGAGGGTGTCGGCATCGGCTTTCTGGAGCTGCCAGCGGATGTCGGCGGCGTGCCACATGGCATTGGGCACGAGCTTTGACCTGGGGAAGATCTGGATGACGCGCAGGTAGAGGCGGCGCGCGGCCTGCGCGGTGCCGGGCGGCGGGTCGGGCTGAGTGGCGGCGTCTTCCTGCGCCTGGGCTGCGCCAAAGAGTATCTGGTCGCCGTGGGGCGTGTCGGCGGTGACGAGGCCCTGATTGATCATCCAGCCGGAGACGGGCTGGGGTGGATTGGCGGGGCCGAGGAGGGTGGTCTGGTCCTCGTGAGACTGACCTTCATCGACATTGGCGAAGACGCGGATCCATTTGCCATTTTTCTCGGTGATGACCATCTCGCGGCCGGGAAGCACCTGGGTGAGCCGCGTGGAGCTGGCGGAGGGCTGGACGTAAAGATCGATGGTGTGGATGGCGACGGCGAGGGTGCCCTTGGGAATGAGGCTCTGGGTGCGGCGCTCGACCGCGCGGACGAAGGCCTGTCCACGGGGGGCCCGGTTACGAGCGCGGGCTGAGGGAATCAGCAGGAGGGTGGCAACGAAGAAAATCTGAAGGAGAAAAATACGTCGCATGGGAGCCTGCCCCGGATTTTATGCCTTCAGGATAGTCGCGCACCGGTATTTCCGACCCGCCGTGGATGAAACGGGGTGAGAGGATGCCGTAGAGTTTTCATGCACGGTTGGCATAGAGGTCGGTGTTTGGATGGTGCACTGAGCCCGCAG
>JAJZAL010000347.1 GCA_021799405.1 Acidobacteriota bacterium | reverse complement strand
GCGTTTCATAGAACGTCTTCGCTTGTTTGGCCTTCTTGAACGCTCTGATGGCTTCCTGCCGCACCTCCGGTTCGACAACGGAGTTGGGCCTGCAATATTTCCACACCTTGTCGGGCACCACGACAAACCACAGCTCGGGCTTTTCCGTTTCCTCGCGTATGGCCTCAAGGATGCGATTGGCAAACACGCCCACCGTTCCGTAGACACGCTGATGCGGCTCGTCGAGGTACAGATATTCATCGATCTCGGCGTCTGTTACCGTGAGCGAAAGCAGGGGTTTGGTATTCCAGCGCGAGCGGAACACGGTCTCAAAGCCGGGAAACGGGGGGCGGCCTAATAGCGGTGTTGCATTAAGGACTGGCCGCTGCACCCATTGTACCCAGCGCTCAAAACTCTGGATGCCGGTTTCCGTGCCGATGACACCGGCCTTGATGCCATACGGCTTGCTTTCGTCGAGCGGCCCGAAGAGGGTGAGGCCATCGCGCGGGTCTTCTGTCGCCTGATTGTGTCTGAACAAAAGACGCGGCTCCGGAATATGGATGAGATCCTTCATTCGGCACCGCCTTCCGGATCATCTTCAAAAGCATCCTCGTCGTCGGTATCTCGACCATAATCGTTGGCGATTTCATCGTCTTCAGAAAATCGCAGCAACTGCGGATCCGTGTACGACACCGGGCTGCAAAACAGCGCCGGCATCGGCGGGATAGTCAGGCTGGTCTTGCTTCCGAGCGTCAGTGTGATTTTGTCAGTGCCGTCGCACAGGTAGGTCGCGGCGGCGAGCGCCCGGTCCCGCCACTCGTCGTTCCACCAAGACTTGCACTGGCTGCGCCGCGCAGAAGCAAGCTTCTTCTTGCTCTCCCAGATGGTAGTGCCATCGCTCGTAAAGAGGACGTGCGATTTGAATATATAGGCCAGCGTGGAATGAACCTGCGGGCGGGCTTGGACTGCATAATGCCAGTAGCGCTTCGCGCTCATGCCGGTCGTGGGATTCGTCCGCGTGCTATATCCGACCATCGCGCGATAGGTGCGTTCGCCGTCAACGCTAGTAAAGAAAACTTTGTCACCCGGCACGCGGTCCTTGGGAAAATAGAAGCATCTGGCCTTGTTCGCCAGCTCGTAAACCGGAAGCTTCCGCTCGTCGAGCATCTGTTCCCAGGCAAGACGCAGAATCTGGAAAAGATGTTTCCCAAACAATGTCTTGGGCTCCGCCAGCAGCGCCTCGACTTCGAGCGGCTTGCCGCTCTCGGCGATATACATCTCCGGGCCGAGTTGTCCATCGAAGTCCGACGCTTCGGCAAAGGTGATGAGAAACAGTCCGTCCTGAACAGCGGGGTATGAAAGTGTGCCAGAAACCTCAATCGCGCCGATGCTTTTTCGGGAGAGGGAGTGAAAGTAAATATGCGTGGGCAGTGCTACCGGAAACCAGTTGGAGAGATACTCCTCAGGCTCCTTGCGCAATCCCTGCTCGGCGCTGAACTGCGTCCGCCACCAGTCGTTGACCGCCGTCCGATTGAATTTTGGGTCTTTTGGGACGCCGTCTTCCTCAAGTTTTTCCAAAAGCTTGGCAAGTCCCGCGCCCCAGGAATCCGCGAACGCCACGGTGTTGATGCGGGTGATTTCGATGGTGATGTCGCCGTGCGACAGATCATCGATGTGCAGCGGAATGACGAAGTCCTTCAGGTTTTCTTTTTTGGCCACAAGTTGCGCGAAATGCAATTCCTTGAGTGGGCCATCCTTGGCATTCGATGTCCGGGAGAGGATGTAGAGCGCTTTAAGCTCGCGGGGCTTGATCACCTCTTCGATATCGTCCCGTAACACTTCGCCGCCCAGCAGCTTCGTGAGATCGCACCATACGCGGTAGCCGTCATTCGCCAGTTGCAGCGCAAGCCAAATGGTAAATTCGTTGTCCTCGGGATTGGCGTGGCTCAGAAGTAACGTATCCCGTATCTTCGCGGCCTCTGCAGGTTCGGTCATAGAATACTTTCTTGCAGCATGTGGGCGCCTCAGCGCGCACCCTGCCACTTACAGAGTCTTACGCATACCGGTCTCCTTGGCTATGGTCGGCATACGGCTGAATGCGCAACCCCCTATGTTCAAAGCTGGGATGCAGTTGCTTTAGGAAACCGTCGGTCGTCATTGCCGAGGTGATGTAGTCGAGATCCTGTTGTGACATACCGAAAAGGTCGGCAACAACACGATCCAGTGCAAGTAAGGCTTCTTGGAAGGATCGGAGTGGGTCAGAGCTGCGCATTAGATCAATGGCACCTACCACGGCATCGATATTGAGCGGTACCAGCAGACTGCCCAGTGAGTCGATGTCCAAGGTCAGGTCGTCATCCTCATCGAGCAATCGGTTCAACAAGTATGCAAGGTAGCGCCGAAGCAACGGGTGAGGCATTTTGATCTTGAAGAACAAATTTTCGCTTACCAAATCATCCTGATTCTCGCTAATGTTGCCGACTGCGTCGGCCGACATAGCGCCAGTAAGATCCGCGCCAGCTACCAGAGGACTGTTCTCAGCAAATAGGTCGAATAAGGATTTCTTCGGACTGTCGGCAATCAATTGCTCAACATGGCGATGCGCGTTTGCCAAGTCCTTATCCTTGGCGATGACCAGTTCCCCGGCAGCTCTCAGTCGCGCGATATCAGCCGCTGCCCTCCGCGCTGGGATGGGGATGAGCAAAAGGTTGCGCTTGACCCAAGTCGTAAATAAATCTTCGATGATACTGGTGCGCAATAGTTTTATTGAGAACCATTGTGGGATGCGAGAAAGAAGGAAGAAGTTAAGGGGAAAGTCTTCGGTAAGCTGGACCAACTGAGCGGTGTTCTGGAACACTCGATCTGCGGGCGCTGGGCACGCGGACGGAAGCTGGGAAACGTTTCTGATCGCGTACAGCTTGGAATAATCAAAAAGGTGTCGATAAGCATATAAGCGCAACGAGTCCACTACGGAATGTTCGGGATGCCAGTGCCCCATCGGCTCCCCCAAGACTCCCGATGGGAAAATGTTTTGGCCCTTATAGATGGGTAAGCCACTCGCTACGACGGCACGCGATCCGCCGAGCTTAATGCCATAAGCCAACATTACATAGGGTTCCCAATCCGCTGGATTGGTCTCTCGGGGTATTTGCTCTACAGCATTGGCCTGCGCCGAACCAGCTTCGCGCTGAGACCTGCGCTTGTGAACTACCTTGACGATGCTGCCAAGTCGTGGACTCTTTGAGAGTCTTTCCAAAACTTCCGCATCGGCGGCTGAGAGCTTGGTTACAAGGGCCGCGGTATCTTCAGAGACGACATCAGCCATCCACGGCGAACCATCGTTTCTGGGTAAATAAGCGGACTCGGACATCTGCTTGCGGATGACGGTTGCCTTGGCCGCTTTGCTGAAGTCTATGGTGTCCGTGTCTGCATCGAAGCTGTTCATCGACAGGGTTGTGCTGGCTACCTCATCGTTTTCTGATCCCGGTGAATTCTCCATCACGAAAATAATCGTGGGGCGCTTGATACCTCTGAATGTTTTTTTTCGCAACGCTTCAAGGTCAACGACCTCGATGAGCTTGAATTCAGACAGAACGCGGCGCAATGGCCCGGCGTAGGACGCTTCTAAAACTCCCATGGGCACGATGAAAGAGACACGGCCGCCCGGCTTTACCCAGCCTCGAATCGCGCGATAGAGAAACGGAATGTAAAGGTCTACCTGTCCTTGGGCAACCTCGTGGTAGGTCTGGAGGAAGCCCCTTTCCAGTGAAAGACGGTGTGGACGCACATAAGGCGGGTTGCCAATCACAATGTCATACGTGCCCTGCACGAGCCGCCTAAAGCGTCTTGGGACACTGGCAACCCGCTTGCGGCGTAAGTCACTGGCGACGGTGGAAAAGTCCAGGCCAGTTTGGGACGCATGCGTGTCGAGTCCCCGGACAAGCGGCTCACCGAGCGTGTCCAAGGAAGAGTGCCCACCGTGCACCTGGATGGCAGGCACCAGAGACGCGGCCAGCGATCGAATTTCACTGGGGGACTTGCCGGTGAATAGGTCGATGTTGTGCCAGAGCAACTGGATCTGCGCCAGAGAGACGGAGAACGGGCTGATGTCTAGACCGTGGAGGCGTCGCAACGTCCGCGTCACTGTCTGTTCATTGAGCATTCCAGCGGTACGCAACCGTTTCACATCCTGGTTGAGCGCCTCCACTAAAAACGTTCCTGTTCCGCACGCCGGGTCCAACACCGTTTTGGTTGAATCGTATTTGCAGCGCTCCAGCATGTAGCGTGCAATCTCTGGCCGGGTGAAGACTTCACCGAGCGCACGCCGCTTTCCAGGGTCTAGGTAGTGGTCATAGACACCTGAAAGAATGTCGCCGTGAATGGCTTTGAAATCCCAACGCGACAGTAGATACATCGCATGCAGAAGCGCTGAGCTGAGGTTTTCGTCCGAACTATCCAAGGCCCAATCCAGGATGTTCTGATCGAATAGGTTCCGGTAAAGTTCCGCCGATTGGCGGTAGGTCTCCTGCAGCAGCGCCTGCATCGGCTTGGAATAGTAGTCCGCATAGCGCGCAAAAACCTCCACGCCGCCGTTGCTGATGAAGCGTTTCAGAAAGCCGTGGTCTTCCGAGAATCTGACCATGAGCATACGGGAAACAATCAGCGAGGCAGTTTCATATATAAACGATTCAACTACCTTACCGCTGTCCGTCAGTTTGCTGCCGGATCGACGGGGCTTGAGCACAGAGATCTCGCCTTCGATGCCCATCCTGGTGGCATACTCGCCGAGCAGATGCTTTTCGATGTACAGTGCGTATACGTAAGGCTCGATGTCGGTGGTAAATCGGTCATGC
>JAJZAL010000346.1 GCA_021799405.1 Acidobacteriota bacterium | reverse complement strand
CGGACACCTCCGCCTCTGCAACGCTGAAGATCACTGTCACTCCCGCACCCGCAATTTCTGTGAGCATCACGAATCCGATTTCCACCATCACCGCCGGATCATCGGCCGTCACGCTCAACGCCACGGTACAGAATGACTCCTCCAACAGTGGCGTGACCTGGACACTCACGGCGGGTGGAAGCTCCTGCTCACCCACCTGCGGGTCCCTCAGTAGTGCAACTTCCTCCAGCGTGACCTACACGCCCCCGAGTACTGCCCCAGCTTCTCCTGACAATGCTCCCACCATCACTGCAACTTCGGTCGCTGACACCTCAAAGTCGGCTACCGATTCCTTCACCATCTCAGCACCGGTAGTCCAGCCCATCGTGGTCACCATCACCGATCCAATCACTTCCGTCACGGCAGGATCCGCGACTGTCACATTGAACGCGACCGTTCAGAATGACTCCTCCAATAGCGGCGTGACCTGGACTCTGACGGCCGGGGGCAACTCCTGCTCGCCTGCCTGCGGTTCCCTCACTGGAGCAGCCGCCACCAGCGTCAGCTATGTCCCCCCAACGAGCGTGCCGGCAGCACCGGACAATGCGCCAACCGTCACAGCCACTTCGGTTGCTGATACCACCAAATCGGCATCAGACGCCTTCACCATCACATCGTCAACCGCCACCAACAACGACGCGATCTTGAAGGGCGAGTATGCGTTCCTGGTGGCTGGCCAAATGAACGCAATGACAGCCAGCATCACGACAGATGGCAATGGCAACATAACCGGCGGCGAAGAAGACTGGATTTCCGGCTCGGACCTCAATGCTGCCATCGTAAGTGGCTCATATACAGTGCAGTCGGATAATATAGGCACCCTGACCTTCACTGACGCCAGCGGCAATACTTTCACCTTTGCGATCGCAATGGGCACCCTGTCGAGCGGAGTGGCGACCGAGGGGCAGATGATCTCCTTCACTGCAACCGCTGGACTCATGGGGCCGATGACCGGTGCTATCGCGCTGCAGAATTCAACGGCCTTTTCCACCTCAGCGCTGAGCGGGGCCTACGCTTTTGGCTTTCCCGGCTGGGATGGAAATGGGAATCCATCCGTTTCCGTCGGTAGCTTTACGGTGAGTTCAGGCACCGTAACCAACGGGTTGTTCGATGAGAATGACGACGGCTCGGTGAGCACCTCCGTCGTGTTGACGGGGACTCTCGGAAGCGTCGATGCCCATGGCCGCTTTACTCTAATGCCGACTGTCGGAGGAAGCTCAGCTTTGCCCATACCTTGCTATGCGGTTTCCGCTGGCAAATGGTACTGTGCGGCATTTGAAGGCAACACCGCAGTTACTTACGGGACGGTGGTGCAGCAGACAGGCGGGCCTTATGCCGCTGCGTCCCTCAATGGCAACACAATCTATGAGGAACAGTCGGAGACTGGAGTACCTTCGCCGCATGCAGACCTCGGCATATTGACCTTTGATGGTACCGGTTCAACCACTGCCTCGCTCGATGTCGATGACGGAGGCGGAGCCGATCAAACACTGACAGCGACCGCAACTTACACTGTCACGTCAACTACAAACGGGCGAGTCGTCCTCAATCCCGCCGGGGCTAGCCCGGTTGTCTTCTACATGATTGCCCCGGACCATGCATTTAGCCTGGACGAAAGCACGACTCCAGGTTTCGGCACTCTGGAAGCTCAATCGGCAGGCCCCTTCACCAATGCATCCCTGAAGGGAAGCTTCTTCATCGGAACTCTGCCGCTGGTCGGTCAGTGGGCGCCCGGAACCGGTTCCATCGGAGGTCCGACGCTGACCTACAGCGCAGGCGTGTCAACCGCCACCGGTGCAGGCAGCGTAACGGTGACCACCGACACGTATTCATGCTCCGCCGGCTCATGTGGCGTATTGACAACTGGAACACGGGCTACGGAAAGCTATTCCGTGGGTTCGAACGGACGCGTGACCTTCGGCAATGGCGGCTCAACGATTCTGTACATCGTGTCACCCACCAGATTCTACTTTCTGACAATCCCGTCAGGAACAACAGCCAATCCGACGATTGGCCTGGGACAGCAGTGAGTTTTGGATGACGCGACCATCCTGGGCCGGTCGGCTGGCCGGCCTTTTTTCCCGCCGATGCTCCCCTCGCGGTGCATTCGTCTTATATCCTTGACAACTGGCATCCTGCGCGCTTAAGTGTTATCAACTTTCTCCCCCCCACAGGTAGCAATGCCAGATTCGAAGGAATGGGACCGAGTCAAGGAGTTGTTCCTTTCGGCACTCGAAGTGGAGCCCTCCCGCCGGCACACCTACCTGCATCAGAAAGCACCCTCTGCCGACCTGCGCCGCGCGGTGCAGGAACTGCTCGACGCGCATGAGCAGGCTGGATCATTTCTGATTGAGCCTGCGGCTGTTGAATTCTCCGTACCTGACCTTTCAAACGAGCATCGCTTCACCTCTGATGAGATTCTGGCAAACAGGTTCCAGATTGTCCGGTTCATCGCACGTGGCGGAATGGGCGAGGTCTACGAAGCCATCGATACGGAATTGCAGTCGCGCGTTGCGATCAAAACAATCCGGGCTGAGATCGCCGGCGCCGCGCGCGCACTCGCTCAGTTCAAGCGAGAAGTTCAGCTGGCGCGTCAGGTCACCCACCCCAATGTGTGCCGCATCTTCGATCTGTTCCGCCATCAGACGTCGTCGAATTCTGGTGGCGTCCTCTTCGTCAGCATGGAACTTCTGCACGGAGAAACCCTCTCAGAATATCTCCAGCGAACAGGTCGGATTCCCGCCGCATCCGCGCGCAATTTACTCATGCAGATCGCTCAGGCGCTCTCCGCGGCGCACGAGGCAGGCATTCTGCATCGCGATCTGAAACCGGCCAATATCATGCTGGAACCTCTGCGCGACGGCAGCCTGCGCGCCGTCATCACAGACTTTGGACTCGCTTGGACTCCAGGTCCAACAGACGACACAGCCTCATCATCCACAAATAGGTTCAGCTTCGGTACACCGGCATACATGTCTCCTGAGCAGATTGAAGGCAAGCCGCTGACCCCCGTTTCAGACGTCTATTCGCTGGGCCTCGTTGCTTACGAGATGCTTACCGGCGTCCGCGCATTCGCCGAGGAAAGCCCCCTGCTTTCCGCACTGCGACGGCTCAAGGAAACTCCTCCGGCGCCAACAAGACTTGTCCCCGAACTCGGATATGCGTGGGATTGCCTGCTCCAACACTGCCTTGATCCCGAACCCGGCAAGAGATTTCCCACAGCCCGCCAGTTTTGCGAGGCGATTGAGAAACTCCCAGACGATACCCATGCAAGGAACTCGATCATCGGCAGGTGGACCGAACTCCTGTGGCGCAGACACCTGGTGAAGCTCGCGGCGATTGCGTTGGCCGGGGCGGTTCTCGCCTGTGGAGCTTTCCTGCTCGTGCCCTTGCGCATTTTCAGGCGCCAAACACGAACCTCGCCTGACTCCCTGAGTCTTGTTCTTGCGGATTTTGTCAATACAACAGGCGAGCCGGTTTTCGATCACACGCTCAATACGGCTCTTGCCGCAAAGCTGCAACAATCACCTTTCTTGGATCTGATGCCGCAGTCGCGAATCGACAACGCGCTCCAGTACATGGGCCTGTCCCCAAGCCAGCGGCTCACGAGTGAGATCGCGCGCCAGGTGTGTCAGCGGGAAAGCGCAGCGGTTGTCCTCCAGGGCATGATCATGTCCGGCGACAACGGCTATAACCTCGAACTCAAGGCGACGGATTGTGACTCCGGAAAGATCATTGCCACGGATACGGATGAGGCCCCATCGCAGCTTCAGGTTCTGGCAGCTCTTAATCGCATCTCTGACAGAATGCGCCGTAAGCTCGGTGAGTCATCCCGCTCCATTCTGAAGTACAGTGTTCCAATCCAGAATGCATCCACCTCTTCGTTTGGCGCGCTCGCCGCATATTCTGCTGGGATTCAGGTGAGCGTCAAGGAAGGCCAGTATGCTGCAAGGCCGTATTACCTTCGCGCAGTGAAGCTGGATCCCAACTTCGCGCTCGCCTACGCAAAACTCTCCACCATTGACTGGAACCGCGGAGATATTGTCCGTGCACGCCAGGCGGCAACCAGGGCATATAACCTTATCGATCGTGTCACCCAGTGGGAGCGATTCTTTATCGCATCCAATTACTACGGCATCGTAACCGGCGATATCTACAAGGAAATGCGGATTTATCGCCAGTGGTCGAAAATTTATCCCCATGACGACCGCTGGCCGCTGGAGCTCTCCGTGGATGATTCCTACTTCGGACGTTACCGGCAGGCCAACAGCCTGCTCCGCCTGGCCCTGCATGACAATCCAGATCTGGCCATTGCTGACGGAAATCTTGGCCTTGACTACCTCAATCTCGAGCGCCCGGACGAAACGCAGGCAGTCATCAATCAGGCTGCCGCCGCACATCTCTTTGAAGTCAACCTGGACTGGGACCGTTACTGGCTTGCGTTTTATAACCACGACCACGCCCAGATGCAACAAATCTGCGCAAAAGATTCCAACTACCCTGGGGTTGCGATTACGCTCTTGATCCAACAGGCGAGAACAGCAGCCTACTACGGCCGCCTGGATGCTTCCCGCCGTTATGCGTTCGAAGCCGCAGATGATGCAACCGGCCCGGACAGACAGGAATTTGCCCCACTGAGCAGAGCTGAGGAAGCACTTTGGGAGGCTGATTTTCTGAAAACCTCTGCGGCGGAACACGATATCTCTAAGGTGCTCGAACAACCCAATGACAGAACCAGTACCGATCTTGAGGTTGTGACAGCGCTCGTGCTCAGCTCCCTGGGCCAGGAGCACCGGGCAGATACAATGATCG
>JAJZAL010000070.1:8086-21096 GCA_021799405.1 Acidobacteriota bacterium | reverse complement strand
GATTGGGATCACTTCTGCATCCAAAGGCTTCATTCCATTCTGTGACGATCACTGCGTGACCGCTTTGTTCAAAAATGCCGAACAAGCTATCCCAGAGACTGATGCTTGCGCTTACGCTGCCCTTGACATAATCGTAAGGGTGAACCGTGTAGGCCGAGTTGGACGGCATTCCGCTGGGGACAACGAAGCCGTTGAATGTACCTGCGGACCGATCGCCATCAATGACCAGAACGTTGTTGGGGGCGAGAGTTCGCACGTATTGCGCCAGAGGTAACATACCTTGATTGGGCTCAGTCCCGCAGCCTGTAGTCCAATCTGTCCAATCAGCCTCCGGATACGGTAGCCCGGTATTGCATGCCTTACTCGTGTCGGGCTCATTGAATACTTCTAAAACAATGCCTTTGTCGCTCGCAATTGGACGTAAAGCAGTGCCTGGGTCACTCGGGGGACCGCTGGGTCTCGATTTCAGAAGCTGTGTCCAGGCATGTTCCGTATGAACGTCCGGGAGCTTCTGGAGCGCTCCGTTCTCATAGGGGGTACAGCCGTAGACCTCGGACTGTATAGCAATGAATACGATGAGTCCCGCAGCGCGTGCCTGCGCAATCGCGCTTCGCACCATGTCGGTATATACCGACAGGCCGTTTTCGTATTCGTATTCCAGTGCTCCCTGGCTTACCTGGAGGCGCACGCTATTGGCGTGCCAATCCTGGACCATGGCCTGAAAGGATGCGTTGTAGCGCAGTCCGGGGAGTGGAGGCGCCGTAAGAGCTGTCTGGGCATCCTGCAACGCCTGCGCTACCCTTGACCCTGGAGCTACGGTAGGCTGCGTGCAGAGTATACTGGCGTACTGGGTTGGATAGACCACACCGACTGAAGTAAACCCTCTGGGCAGGAACAACGTATTGGTTCCTGCCACGTCCAGTTGCCCTGACACAACAGCAACTCCCGCAACGCTCGCTGTTGGTGTTGGCGTTGGTGTTGAAGACATGCTTGGAGTTCCAGAACCTCCACATGCGACGCATATCGCGAAAATGGGTCCGAGCAGCGCAGCGATCGCGATCCTGACCAAGGGCTTCATAGGGGTATCCGCTCTAATGGAAATTGTGCCCGTGGTGCTCAGAGACAACACAATACGTGAGTTCCCGATGTCAACACCGATCCAGGAACAATGCTTTTGCAGTCGTTGACAGGCGGCGTCTACCTCGGCGATTCATAAAGTAGACTCGTTCAGTGTTCAATCTGCCAGAACTACTGAGGCTCATGCACTGGCGTAGCTATCAAGGGAGATTTCGCGTAGCACAAACGTTTTGTTTGTATCCGCAACAAAGTAAACTCCGACTTGTTCTGCTTTGTCAAGCACTTTTTCCAATAGAAAGGTGAGCCTGAAGGGTCGGTCATGCTGGGTAGTGAACATCCGCATGGTTCGATCAGAAGTGTAGAGTTTGGAAGCGATTAACCGTTTTTTCACAGCTAGCGAGGAAGTCCGGTTTGAGGCCGAAGATCGCCAGCAGCTCTATGGCTGGGTACTCCGTCCGCTTGTAGATCTCGAACTCGCGCTCCAGAATGCGCCGTGTTGCCGGGCCGCTCAAGGTATAGGGGACAATCTCTCGAATGGAAATTGTGCCGGTGGTGTTCAGAGAACAACACGCACGTGAGCGGACACATTCATGTAACACCGGTCAGTAAAATTGTCAAGTCCAAGCGATTGACAGGTCACTCTACAACGGTACAATCCAATGAGGAGCAATCAAAAGTGACGCACTTCAAGCTGTTCCGTTTCAACGTGCGCAGTCTGCTCGGCATGGTTCTTATCGCGGCTGCCGGTGGCCAGTGCGGTGCACAAGCAGGGAATCCGGGCCATCTTCTCCTCGCACTAAAAAGCCCCATTATCCTCAATGGAGACGGGCATACGGCATTTCGCGATCCACTTCTGGCCTATGAGAACGGCAAGTTTTATCTGTTTTATAGCTACGTGAGAGAAGAGGAGGATCATCTTATTTATTGGTACGTGGGCGAGAGCACTTCGCGCGATTTGCAGCACTGGAGCAAGCCGCGCGTTCTCACGCCGAAAGGTCAGAATCTCAACTATGCGAGTCCGGGAAGCCTGACGCGGGTTGGCGGAGAATGGATTCTGTGTTTCGACAGTTATCCCATTGTTGGAATGCATCGCGGCGATCCATTGCGCTTTGCGCGTGGAGGCTCCCACCTCTTCCTGAGCCGGAGCAGGGATCTAACCCATTGGAGCGCACCAGAGATCATTCCGATCGACGGGCCTGAGGTTAGCTCCAAACAGATGGGCAGTCAGATCGATCCCTTCATCTTTCCCGATAAGCACGTGAAAGGAAAATGGTGGTGCTTCTACAAGGAGAACGGCGCAATCCACTCTGCGTGGTCGATGGATCTTAAGACATGGACTCCCCAAAAGGGGGTGATTGTAAGGGGCGAGAATCCCGATGTGCTGGTGCAGAAGAGCGGGTATGTTCTCTTTTATGCGCCAAAAAATGGCATCGGTGTTCTGCGATCGTCTGACCTGAAGACGTGGCAGGCGGATGGGCAGACGATCACGCTTGGCCAGCAGCATTGGCCGTGGGCAGAAACACGCTTGACGGCAGGGTATGTTGCGGATCTCCGAAAGGTACCCGGGGTCGGTACGTATGTTCTTGTGTGTCACAGCATGGGGCCCGGCAAACAAAAGACGGATGCCAACACCAACGCGAACTGCAGCATCGTGATCGCATGGAGCGACGATCTGAAAACGTGGCACTGGCCTGGAGAGTCAGAGGACGCTTCGACAACCGCGCCGTAGGAAATGGTTCCTTGCTCCGTCCATGGATGCTCTAGTACTACTGTGTTATAAAGTTGATTCCCTCCAACGATCATACTTGTGCTGGCGGGGCAAGATGGCTGTAGGTTGTGATCATGAGCGCAACCAGCAGTGTCTCCAGTGCCCGACAGCAGCGTCTCACGAAGTATCTGGACTTTCTGGCCGCAGCCGCGGGGCATGCAGATCGCGCGGTTCCCCTCAGTTTGTATTGCACCGGCTTATTGCTGCCCGGCGAACGCAAGTCAGTCGAGCCCATGGCAGCGCGTCTTGCCCCTGAGAACGTGCGGAGCATGCACCAGTCGTTGCACCATGTGGTTGCCGATGCCCCATGGAGCGACGAGGCAGTGTTGGAGCGGGTACGCAGCCAGGTGCTGCCGGCGATGAGCAAAGCCGGCCCGATCGTGGCCTGGATCGTCGATGACACCGGCTTGCCCAAGAAAGGAACCCATTCGGTAGGCGTGGCTCGCCAGTATTGCGGCCAGACCGGCAAGCAGGATAACTGCCAGGTGGCGGTGAGCCTTTCGGTAGCCACCTGGAAGGCCAGTTTGCCGATTGCCTATCGCTTGTATCTGCCCGAGGCGTGGGCCAACGACCAGCAACTCCGACAACAGGCCAAGTTCCAGCGGAGATCACTTCCAGACCAAACTGGAAGTCGCGCTCGGTCAGATACGCCAGGCCCGTGCCGCCGGAGTCCCGGCAGGAACGGTGCTGGCGGATCCAGCTTATGGCAACGACACCGGCTTCCGTGAGGCTGTGGCCGGGATGAAACTGAGTTATGTGGTAGGCGTTCAGAGTACGACTACGGTGTGGCCGCCGGGAATCGAACCACTACCGCCCGCAGCATGGAAAGGCGGACGTGGCCGGCCGGCGAACCGGCTGCGTCACGATGCCCAACATGCTCCGGTATCGGCAAAGCAACTGGCGCTGGGGCTGCCGGTAAAAGCCTGGAAGCCGGTCACCTGGCGGCAAGGCACACGGCGTCCCTTGCGCTCTCGTTTCGCCCGTTTGCGCATCCGCGCTGCGCATCGGGACCACAAACTGCATCAGCCACGAGCGCAGGAGTGGCTCTTGATTGAGTGGCCCCACGGTGAGGCCGAGCCGTCCAAGTACTGGATGTCCAATCTGGGGGAGAATATCGCGCTGCGCGACCTGGTGGCGCTGGCCAAACAGCGCTGGATCATCGAGCGTGACTATCAGAAACTGAAGCAGGAACTCGGGCTTGGTCATTTTGAAGGCCGCGGCTGGCGGGGATTTCACCATCACGCGACACTCTGTATCGCCGCCTATGGTTTCCTGGTGGCGGCGCGGAGCCGGTTTTCCCCCTCAGCGCACAGCGGTCATCTCGGACTATCTGCCCCCGAACTCCCGCCTGATTTCCGGACCCGCGGCTCGCATCCGTCCGGAACGGCATAACCCACACTCCATCGCCACACTGCGCATACTGCTGGCCCGCTCGCTGCTCCGTCAACTCTGCCGCTGTCCGTTCTGTGGCACTCTCCGTTTATAACATAGTAGTACTAGTGTGGTGTCCCAAAAATACGATTGCATTGTTTGTCGAGTTTTTCGAAGATGGAATCGGGGGTGGCTGTCCATGCGAAGGGGCGGCAGTTCTGGTTGTAGTGTTGGGTGAAGCGGCTAATTTTTGCAATGAGATCCTTGACGCTTTTGAAGGAGCCTCGACAGATTGCCTGTTAGGTGATGAGTCCGAACCATCGTTCGACCTGATTGAACCAGGAAGAATACGTAGGCGTGTAGTGGACGTGGAATCGGGGCCGCGCGGCCAGCCATAGGCGCACCTTGGCGTACTTGTGGGAGGAGTAGTTGTCGACGATCAGATGGACGTCGAGTTCTGCCGGGACGGCTTGGTCGATGCGATCGAGGAAGCTGAGAAGCTCCTGATGCCGGTGGCGCGGTTTGCACTCGGTCAGCACGGTTCCGGTGGCGATGTCGAGTGCGGCAAATAAGGTCGTTGTGCCATGCCAGACGTAGTCGTGGGTGACTCCTTCGACATAGCCGAGCCCGATGGGCAAGACCGGCTGGGTGCGATTCAAGGCCTGAATCTGGCTCTTCTCATCGACCGAAAGGACCACGGCGTGGTCGGGCGGGATTGAGGGTGGCTCAATTGGAATCGGAGGATTCCTGGCCGTGGAGCATGGCCACTGGAATCTCCACGACCAGGGTGATGAGGTAAGCCGATGCGCATCTGATTGATGGGTCGGCAAATTGGACTAAGACTTTAGTCCGTCTACAAACTTGACTGCGATCCGCCGCCAATCAGCCACATCCTCCACTTCCCGTCCGAAGATGGCGCCATACGATAGCCCGACGGACTCGCGATGGTGAACCAGATCCTTTGCTGGGTCGGGCCTGTGTTCCTGTGTTCCGGCCTGCGTCAGATGGGTGGCACAAGGGCATTGCATGATGCCGCCGCCGATCGGTTGCGGCGGTGTGTCTGTATTTCCAGATGATGTGATCGTCGTCGATGATTGATGGCGCGGTCGTAATTCCAAACGCTTTCGTGAATGAAGTTGTGGAAGCCTGTATTCAGCAGGAAGAGGCTCGAAGCGTGGACTATTGGCGAAGTCGCTAGCCGTGAAAAAACAGTCTATCTCTTCCAAGCTCAACTCTTCTGATCGAACCATGCGGATGTTCACTACCCAGCATGACCGACCCTTCAAGCTCATCTTGTGTCGGAATCAAAGACCGCCTTCAGGCTCATCTTTCGATTGGAAAAAAGTGCTTGACAAAGCAGAACAAGTCGGAGTTTACTTTGTTGTGGACACCAACAAACGGTTTGTACAACGCAAAGATTACTGGAATAAACGCGAGCAGCAGGCGTCGATCAAATGAATAGGCCGGGGCATATCGGGTTTAGGAATTAGCCGCGCGTTGTTTGTCGATGCCCGCACTGAGCCGCGACGGAACAAGGACGATAGCCGAGCGAAATCTTTGAACGAGAAATGCAGCAGTTGTAGAGGAATGTCTCTCATGAATACACGAAGACAGTCTCCTCAAAGCACATTGAAGGCTAGGGCAAGTATGTCATCGACGTCGTTTGCAGACCCCGGACTGCTGGAACATCAGGATTGCCTGCCCGTAATACAAACATCAGGACGCCAAATGAGCAACAAGGAAGGATCGCGATGAAAAGCATATTGAGTCTTAGACTATGGCGCAAATCGTTCATCCCTTGGAGCGGCATGAGTTTCTGTCTCTGCCTCATCCTTTTTCCCGGAAATCCTGCATCGGCGCAGACAACGACCGGCTCGATCTACGGTACTGTGACGGATCAGAGTGGCGCAGTGATTCCGAACGCCGCTATTACGGTAAGAAACGATCAAACCGGCGAAACCCACACTGCCAAGAGCAATGGATCCGGCAACTACATCTTTCCGGCACTCGATCCCGGCGACTACACCGTCTCCACGCAAGTCGAGGGATTTCAGGCAAAAAAGCAAACCGGCATCCGGTTGGACGTGAACCAGAACGTGCATGTGAGCGTTACGCTCCAGCCGGGATCGGTAAACCAGTCAGTCACAGTGAGTGCGGCAACCACGCTGGTGGATACTCGCGAGTCACAACTGGGTGAAACCGTAGATCAGAAGCGTATTGAGGATTTGCCTCTGAACGGTAGAAATGCCTATGATCTGGTGCAACTTGTTGCAGGTATTACAAATTACAGCTCTGGGGCCACCATCGGCGACAACGTCGGTGCCAAATTCAGCGACAATGGGATTCGCCCAAACTACAATACCTTTTACTTGGATGGCGGGTTCGATACGGAAATATTCCGGAACGGAGGAAACCTAATTCCAAACCCCGATGCGCTGCAAGAGTTCCGCATCCTGACTGGCAATTTCGACGCAGAATTTGGACGTTCCCCCGGCGGCGTGGTGAATATGATCACCCGATCGGGTACTAATCAGTACCACGGATTGGCCTACGATTACCTGAGAAACAATGTGCTGAATGCCAAAAATTACTTCAACAATGAGGTCACGCCGCTCAAACAGAACCAGTTTGGAGGAAACTTCGGAGGGCCGATCAAGCGGAACAAAGCTTTCTTCTTCCTCTCTTATGAAGGGTTGCGCATCATAACTACGCAGATCGTTTCGTCTACGCTGACCACCCTTACTCCTGCGGAGGCGAAAGGCGATTTCAGCGCGCCTACGATCAAGCCGACCCCGATTCTGCCTGCCGGAACTAATTGTGGTACCACGAAGGCGCCCGTCATCTGCCCGGCCGCGCTCGACCCGGTGGCGCAGAACCTTCTAAAATTTGTGCCGCTGGAGGATCCAACGACGGGAAGGCCTCCAGAACAGTCTGCATCCGCCAACACAACTGCGAACCAAGGCCTAGCGCGTGTCGATTATCAATTAACAAGCCGTCATAAGTTGTCAGGAATGTTCTTCACCTCGCATGGCACCAATATTAATCCCGGGAGGGGCTTTAACCAGATTTACGACTTTAGCGGAGCGTCCAACTACGCAAATCAGACGAATGCTGTGGCAAGCGACCAATGGATCATCTCTCCCAATGCCTTGAACAGTTTGCACTTCTTTTACACACTCAACCACACCATAGTCGGAAACCTTTTCAATTACGATTGGCATAGCCTTGGAAGTAACGTTGCCGAGGGAGCATTGGTGGCGGACCAGCCCCAGTTCGGAATCAATGGCTACTGGACGATGGGATTGGGCGGTAATGGCCTTCTAAACCAATCGCAGCAGGCATTTGGGGGGTTCGACACCTTTAACTGGACACACGGGAATCACACCGTCAAACTGGGCGGATCGTTTATCTGGAACAAATATGCTGAAACGTCAGTCTTCCTGGGCTCGGGCTTACTTACCTTCACCGGGTCTACAACCAAGAATGCCCTAGCTGACTTCTTGCTCGGCAAGGCAAATACCTTCATCCAGAATTCCGGTGCTTTTCACCGTCTCCACGAACCAGATCCCTCACTTTTCATACAGGACGATTGGAGAGTAACGCACAGACTTACATTGAACTTAGGTCTCCGCTGGGAGACGTTCCCGCCCTTCACTGGGCAGAATAACTTCGGAACCTTTGAGGCGTTTGTACAGTCCAAGCGCTTTCCTACTGCGCCCCTGGGCCTGCTTTCGTCAGGTGATCCTGGCGTACCCGACGGCATATTGCATACTTCGTGGACGAGATTCGCGCCACGGGTCGGATTCGCGTACGACGTCTTTGGCGATGGAAAAGCCTCCCTGCGCGGTGCCTACGGAATTTTTTACGCAGCGAGTCAGGAAACCTTCGCCGGCAATCTGGAGCAGCAACCATTTGTTCTCTCCGTAACGACCGACAAAACTCCTAACCTTGTGAATCCGTATGCTCCGGGTCCTGATCCATTCCCTTACGTGGTCAGCACACAGAATCCTCGATACACCTCGGGTGCGACGATTGCCAGTCTACCTCCGAATGAAAGTAGCGTCCCATACGTTCAGGAATTCAATCTGACGCTGCAGCAACAATTAGGCACCAACTGGAGCGCGCAGTTTGCCTATGTTGGTAACATTTCCCGAAAAATCTATCTTTTACGCGATCAGAATTCGCCCATCTATATTCCAGGGGCAAGCATTACAACTGCGGGCCTCAATGCCCGGCGCCCATATCAACCGACGCCATCCACATACACCTTCGGCGAGATAACAGAGCTCGACCCAGCCGGCAATGGCTCCTATAACTCGCTGCAGGCCACTTTGACGCGAAGATTTGCTCACCGATTTTCGCTAATGGCCAGCTATGTTTGGTCGAAGACGATGGACGATGTATCGCTCGATCCTGCGAACGCCACAGTTCCTCAGTTAGTGAATGAGAACGATATTGCCTATGATTATGGTTTGTCGAGTCTGGATGTTCCGCAACGATTCGTGGCATCTTATCTCTGGGCGGCGCCTGACGTAAAGCGCTGGAGTTGGATTGGGAAGCAGGTCCTGAGCGGATGGCAGCTCAACGGAATCACAACCTTGCAGAGCGGATCGCCGTTCAATGTGACCTCGGGCATAGACACGAACCTGGATGGAGTAAACAATGATCGCCCAAATGTTGTCGGAGATCCAGTCCTGTCTGGCGGGCGAAGCAGAGGTCAAAAGATTGCGGAGTTTTTCAACACCTCCGCATTCGCACAGCTTCCTGCTAACGTGCCGTATGGCGATACTAAAAGAAATTCGCTGATAGGCCCTGGATATGTCGACACTGATCTGTCAGCCTTCAAGATATTCGCTCTTTCGGAAGAAAGCACGCTCCAATTCCGGGGCGAGATTTACAATCTGTTCAACAACGTAAATCTACTCAACCCGAACGGAGTCATGACTAGCCCCAAGTTCGGCCAGATCACGGGTTCAAATGTGCCACGCATCGTCCAATTTGCTTTGCGATATACGTTCTGAGCGTACGCCTATCCGTCCCATGTGTAAGGGACATGTGCAATATCACGTGACCCAAGATAGCGATTCTGTAGATCGATAACAGACCCGGAGAAGAAATATATGCCTCGCCTCACTGCGTTACACTAACTTACAATCTGGTTCAAAACATCGGGCAGGCCATCTGCTGATCGGCCAGCATCAGAAGGGCAGCCTCGCGCTCGGCGAAGCCGTCGGCCTGGGTGACCATCGCGGCGGCGATCAGGCCGTTGCGGTTCTCCAGCAGCGCATGGCCCAGATAAGCCAGATGCGACTCCTTGCCGTAGCTCTTCTTATAAAGCTGCGCGTCCGGGTCGGTGGTCGAGGCATGGCTGTCGTTCGAGCGCTTCTGGCCATGGAGGTTCGTACCGTCGTCATCGCTTCCGTCCTTCGGGCGGAAGCTCTTGTGCGAGGCTCAGGCCTGGATCAGTGTGCCATCGATGGTGAAATCCTCGTCCGATATAAAGCGCTTCGCCTGTTGGTTTACGGCGGCGAAGAACTGCTGCGCCACGTCGGAGGTAAGCAGACGCTCGTGGTTCTTCGAGAACACCGCATGGTTCCACACCGCGTCGTCCATACCCAGGCCACGAACCCGCGGAACAGCAGGTTATAGTCCAACTGCTCGACCAGTTGCCGCTCCGAGCGGACCGAGTAAAACGCCTGCAACAACAGCGCCCGAAGCACATACTCGGGCGCGATCGAAGGCCGTCCCGAGGCCGAGTACAGGCTGTCGAACTCACCGCTCAACGAGCGCAAAACCACATCCGTCAGCCGCCGAATCTCCCGCAGCGGATGGTCCTGCGGAACCCGCTGCTCCAACGCCATATAGCTGAACATCCCGTCCTGTACGCTCGTCTCCACGCATGCTTCATAGACGTACAACCGTAATCGGAAGTCTTAAAATGCGGAAACACTGGGACCCCATTTCAACAAGCTCTTAGACGTGAATCCCGATCGCATCGGTGTCGTCGGCGGGTCAGCTGGCGGTAATCTCGCTACATTCCTCGGCATGGGGGACGGTTTAGATCGCCCTGGAGACAATCTTACCGTCTCAGCCCACGCCGACATCATGGTGCTTTTCAATCCGGTCCTGGGCATGGGTCCTGGAACCTGTTGCACCAAGCACGCAGGCGCAGATTACAAAGCCATTTCGCCAATGTATTTTGTCCGTCCCGGTCTGCCGCCCACGCTCATCCTCCAGGGCGAAAGCGACAAGACTGTCTCGCCCACGATGATCGCCAATTTCGCTGCTTAGATGAAACGCGCCGGTAATGACTGCACCCTCGATCTGTATCCGAATGTAGGGCACAGCTTCTTCAATGTCGGCAAGAACTTTTACAAGACTCTCGAACAAATAGACGTCTTCCTTGCCGCGCACGGGTGGCTCAAAGGAACTCCAGACGACCAGGCTATGCGCAATTTGTCGCTGTTCCTGAAGTGAACAATCCTATTGCATCGACCCGATTCCCAGATGAGGAGACTCAATCGGTCATTCCGATTTTGGCCGAAGTCGCTGACCCAGCAAGTTAGAATGAAACCACAACGTGGGCCGATGAAATTTTCAGTCGTGAACCATGAGCCCCCTCAGCTTCTATGGACGTCTGCGAAGGGATTCAGATGTTTGTTGCGGTTGCTGACTCATTGCGGGGAATGCTCATTCACGGCTGTCCTTCGGCTTGCGGTTTAGAGTCCCCGATAGGGGATCGGTAAACCCCTCGCCTTTAGGCGACGGATGGGTCTAGGCTTGTATGGATGGAAGACTACAAGCGTGGCAGCCACACGGTATGGGATTGCAAGTATCACTTGGTGTGGACGACGAAGTATCGGTATCAGGTACTGGAAGGGGAGGTAGGTCATCGCTGCCGGGAGTTGTTGCGGGAAATCGCACAAAGCCTGGAGATGGTGATCCATGCTGGTTCGATCAACCGGGATCATGTGCATATGCTGATCGGGATCCCGCCTAATGTGTCGGTGTCGCGGGCGGTGCAATATCCGAAGGGAAAAAGTTCGCACCGGCTGCTAAGCAAATACGCGCGTCTTCCCAAACGGTATTGGGGCCAGCATCTGTGGGCGCGCGGGTACTGGGTGGCGACAAGCGGCAATGTGACTGATGAGGTGTGGAAGCGATACATCGAGGAGCAAAAGCCCCCGGTGCCAGACTATGACTTCAACGTGGTGTAATCGGCCGCATGGCCGATCAATCCGGCTTCTAGCCGTAACCTGAAGCCACCGCCTGTTAGGCGGTGGAGCATTCACATTGATCTAACGACTTGTGTGGCTTTGGAAAGGATATCGAGAATGACGACAGAACACAGAGTGCGAGGCATGCCGCGTATCGATACAACCGACATTCGAGCGTCGTCGAGCACGACTGCGCGTGATATGAATCGCGATCTAATACTCGGTTTGATCCGTGTTCGGCAACCGATCTCGCGCGCTGCCCTGGCGCGGCTAACATCCCTCCAACGAAGCACCGTCTCTGAAATTGTCCAGCAGTTGGTGAACGAGAACTGGATCCGTGAAGGCTCCGTCGGCCGCGTGCCGCGCGGGCGCAGGCCAACTTTGCTGGAACTGAACAGCCTGCTCGCGGTCGTGGCCGTAGACATCCATCCATTGCAGACCACGGTGGTCGTGTCCGATGTAAATGGACGCTTTGTGGCACAAGAGCGGATTCCCATCGCTTCGTTACCAACAAAAGCGGTGGAGCAGCTGGCCGCATGCATTAAACGCATGCAAGCCGCATGCTCCGATATGACTTTTGTGGGCATCGGTATCAGCGTTCCGGGCAGGCTTGATCCTGAGCGACATAAGCTCCTGTTTGCCCCAAATCTTAAGTGGCAAGGTTTCGACCTGAAAGGCACTATGGAGCTTGCCACGGGACTGTCTGTGGAATTGGAAAACGACGCGAATGCCTGCTTACTCGCTGAGATGTGGTTTGGCGAGATGGAGGGAGTACACGATGCAGTAATGGTTGCGATCGGCGAAGGTGTGGGCACAGGTATCCTGGCTAATGGGCAACTGATTCGAGGCAGTAGCGGCATGGCAGGCGAATTTGGCCATATATCTCTCGATCCGCGCGGTCCACTTTGCGGTTGCGGAAACAAAGGCTGCTGGGAAACATTTGCTTCGACGCGGTCTGCGGTACGTTTCTACAACAAATCATCCCGTCCCGGAAAAGGAGTCGCGGCCCCAGAGTTGCTGAGGCTGGGCGTAGAGGGCGATCCCCGTGCGTTCCAGGCATTGCAGCGGCAGGCCAGACAGATCGGTCGCGGCATTCGTGCAATCGTTGCGGCACTATCGCCGGAGATCATTTTCATCGCAGGGGATGTCACGGCATTGTGGGATGATCTGCAACCTGAGATCGAAGCAGAATTGAAGGAACATCCACTTGGCGGCCCGCCCCCTAAGCTGGTTCCCGCTCACGATAGCGGTATAGCTCGGCTGCGTGGCGCATGCGCGCTGGTGTTGCACAGAAGTATGGGTCGCGAACATGTTTCGGGAAAGGCAACTGCGCATTGAATTCCCCTCGGTAAAGGAAGAATCGAAAGTCAGGATGGCCGGTAAACGAAGCAAGTCGTGACGTCATTATTCTTCTTCGATCGCGCCACCACCCTATCCCGTCGGGAAGACCGATGAGTTCGGCGACCCTGCGAAGCTGGCGCTTCTTGAGGTTCTACTGGTGGTACGGCTTCCCCCTGTCTGGGGATTGGCGAATACCCAATCCCCATCCTTGGAAAACGTACTGAAGCTCTGGTGCA
>JAJZAL010000070.1:0-8076 GCA_021799405.1 Acidobacteriota bacterium | reverse complement strand
TGCGCTCCAGCGCCTGGTACACGCTTGCCCGGTTCTGTGCCCGGCACGTGCTTTGCTGGGTCACATTTCCCTCGGTCTCCGCCCTTGGCTCCATCTGCTCCGCCGCCGGCGAACCGGCCTTGTTCGCGGACTTCTTCGCTACTATGGCAGAGTCTGACTTCCCATGACCGTTCATCGCCGGTTGCGGCTCCTCGCCTTCACGGCGCGGACCATCAGGCTTTTCCCTGCTGGTCGGACCTGGGATCTCCCGGTTCCCGCGCAAGAGGCTTCTTCACATGCCAGGTTCTCCGACCACGCCTGGCCGATCAGGCACTCGCGATTACGTACCTCATCGTCTTGCCTTCCGCCTTCGCAACAGCGACGGCGCCCGGACTCTATCCTTACGCGGCTCAATGGCTGGCCTGTGAACTCGCCTACCGACGCTTCGCCCTCACCCTTGCGGGTGAGGACGCACGGCTCGGGGCCGATGTGGTTCGCTACTCCTTCATCGTGTTGGACTCTCAGCGACTACTCCTTGCCGGTCGCCCGGCGCACTGCGAAAGATACTGGATACCACCTCATGGGTAATTGAAAGACGCGTACGAGCAATCACATTCTTTCGCTCTGGTTTCCACTGTGCTGAAGTAGGGGGATGAACGCAAACGGAGTGGTTGGTAGTGAACCGCAGATGAAGCCGGGAAGAAGCAGATCACAGTTTTCCACTACAGCACTTTGTATCTGGCAATCGCCTTTTCATTTAGGCGAATTCCCAAACCTGGACGTGAAGAAACTTGAAGCTGGCCATGGGAAGTGTCTTCCGGCGGATCGATGAGTTCGGCACGCCAAGGCACTTCGCCAAATGCAAATTCTAGAATCAGAAAGTTTTCAAGTGTGGCACAAACCTGCGCCGTGGCGGCGGCAGCAACTGGACCCGCCGGGTCATGTGGCGAAACCTTCAATCCCGCTGCCGCCCCCAGAATCCCTACCTTCTTGACTTCGAGCATTCCGCCGCAATACTTAACATCGGGCATTAAGATATCGACAGCCCCGGAGGTCATATATGGGTAAAAAGCCTCGGCACCATAGCGCATTTCCCCGCCCGCAATAGGCATATACTTCGCCAACTCCGAAAAGTGGCGAATCGTGGGCAGTCCGGCTGGTAACGTAACTTCCTCAAGCCAGAATGGATTTAAGGGGGCGAGCTTAGGCAGCAATCTTAGCGCGTGCTCTACATCAAACTTGCTGTGCCCATCGAGCAGCAGGTCATATTCCGGCCCAATGGCTTTCCTCACAGCCTCCGCTCGGTCGATCCCCTGTTGCGTAAGCTGTTCGCCTTTGGGACCGCCGTGCAGACCTTTAGGGATTTCGTCCCAAGGTGCAAGCTTGATTGCATTGAATCCGCCTCTCAGCGCCTGCTCCGCCATGGCCGCAAAACCGGCAGGCGTGCGTGGATCCGTGGAGCGATTAATGTTTGCGTAAAGCGGGATGGAAGTCCGTTGGGCGCCTCCAAACAGGTCGTAAACAGGAACATTTAAGGCTTGACCAATTATGTCCCAGCAGCATTGTTCCAGGGCGCTCAACGCACAAACCGCGCTATGGCCACGCGTCCGAATGGCTGGCGTCACCTGCTTTCGCAGCCACTCGATGTCGAAGACGCTCCGCCCTTTGAGAAGATCAGCGAATTGCTGAAGGTACTGGAGGGTAAGATGATCGTCTCCGCCCTGCGATGCTTCGCCGATCCCCCTCAGCCCCGCGCTCGATCCAAGTCGCACGAACACCCAGTCGCCACGCCTGTTTACATGAACAACAAAGGTCTCAAGATTGCCAACCGTGATCTCAATGGCGGATTTCATGCTTGCGGTACTTACGGTACCAGCCGCAGCATCCCCCACTGCGGCCGTCCAGAGTGGAAGGCGCACCAGACACTCTCTACGAGTTAACATTGTATTATTCCTCTCAAATTGGAGGCGATTCTATGTTGCCGCCTTGTGTTTCTGTGAACTGACTAAAGTCGCCATCTAATACCTGCTGAGTAGGTAAGATCGCGAAGGCTGAGAACGGTAGAGATGGACGAAAACCATTCGTCATTGGCTATAAAAAACTAGCGATTTTTTCCGTTGAAAACCCGCGGGATAGAAATCGGGCCGTCGGCTACAAACCCCCAATCGTTATATTGGTACGGTGCCATAGTGGTAGGAATCGTCGTGAAGTTCTATGGTAGCGCGTCTTCGTAGTTATTGCGAAGGAACTCGAACCCAGCCCCGTGATATTGATCTGTGCCATTCTTGGTCACTACGTTGACCTTGTGTTGCATTGTAATCGAATTCGGCGAGATATACGCCGGTCTGTACCTTCATCTCCTGAATAGCGTCGACGGTGGGCTCCACGACAAAGCTGTTGTAGTCTACGTCGGTATTGACGATGCCATCCAACGTGTAGCGGTCAAACATGATACGCTGACCGCCGACAGAGACAGACTCTTGAGAGCGGCTCCCGCCTAGCCACACGCTGGCTTGGCCTTCCCGCGGTGAGAGTGTGTGAGCGTTTGCCGCAAGCTCAGTAAAGACTAAGTAGTTTCTGCCATTCAGCGGCATTTGCGTGATGGCTTGGCTTTCTACATCGGTACCGAGAGTGGCATTGAATCTTGCAGTAGGTCGTTTGTTGCGGCAACGGTGACTGTTTGCGACACCACCCCAAGATGAAGCGTGAGATTGAGCACCAGTGCCTGCTGCACTTGCACCCGAACGTTCGGAATTGTGGTGCTTTCAAAGCCTGAGCGTGTAACAGAGATGCTATAGATTCCCGGAGAAACAGCGTAAAAGAGATCGTCACCCGCTCTGGTGCCAACAGTGTGGCGGACTGAATTTGTTTGCACGTTGGTCAGGGTAATGGCTGCGCCCGGGATTACACCACTCGTTGTATCGGCAACAAAGCCTGAAATTGAACCGGCAGTCTGCACCCACAGATTGACCGCCAAGAACATCGCCGGCAACCACACTACGGCAGGACAGGCCACGCCGCAAGTCGAGAGAACCCGAAAAATGCGCATGAACGCCTGCCCATCGATAGCGATTTCTTGACGAACTCGAGGGCCGAAAACGCGATTGTGAGCCAAGCTTCCATCTTTTGATGCATAAGCAACAAGATCGGTGTTCATATGCCTCGTTTGCTCTTCTCTGTTCCAGAGCATGTTGTCCAGCGTTGACTGCACAGAAGCCGCAGGTGTACGCGAGTGAGCCATCACGATGTGGACTTCAAAGACTTCTTACTTATCTCACTCAGAATGCTCTCCACTGTGGCCTTTGACACCGGCAGATGGTTTTCGTTCTTTTGAAGCCACTGATGAAAATCTCGCTCCATGGCCGGCGTCCATTTGGCATTGATCTCTCCGTAGCCATTCGGACAACGCCATCCTTTTCTGTCGTAGATTGCGTGGTTGATTGGAGGCATGAACATACCATCATCGCAATCTGAGCATCGTGGTCATCGCCGGCGCAGCCGCGCCGAAGTCGCGGAACTTGTGGCAGGGTTTGCACGAAGTGGGCTGAGGCGGACAGAGTACTGTCGGCGGCCTCGCTAATACCGATTGAAGTAGTGGATCGTTGAGCCGAACAGGAAGCGTCTCAGACGGCGTTGTATGTCGAGCTAGCCGGCGGTCAGCGGATTGGCGTGGGCAGGGGATTTGATGCGGCCACGCTGCAGCCTCTGATGGTCGCACTCAACGAGGTGTAGTGGTGTTGGGCCTGGGCCCAGCCACGCGCGTCTTTGTGGCTACTGGTGCGATAGATATTCGGCTAGGCTTCGATGGCCTCTATGCGCTTGTTGTTGGCCAACTCAAGGAAGATCCGCAAACCTTTCTTGTTTCCGAACAAGCGAAGGTACTGGTTGGAGCTCTTCTGTTTGTAGTTGTAGTGCTCCATGCGCTCCATGTACATGTTGCGCATACCAGTCGCCAGCCTCGGGCACGCATTGCGGAGTCCAGTGCGCCCTGATGCCGAACTTGGCGTCCCGATACCAGTCGGGAGTCTCGTACTGCAGCAACGAATCCCACGTGGCCTGATACGGTCCGCTGCCGTTCAGGCTGGGCAGGGGAGAAGTGTATCGCACGCCATCCCACGAGCCGCCTGGCAGCTCCGGCGGATCGCCCCACTCCGTCGGCTTCCAGTCCGCTTCATTCAGCTTCACTTTCTGAATCTGCCCGTCCTTCAGCACAGAGAACACGCGCTGATCTTCCGGCGTGGCGCAGAACTGTGCGTAATCGTAATCGTCCGGCATCGCCGCTTCGGGCGCCGGCGCGGCGTGGGCTTGCTGAGTGGCCGGGGGGCACAATGGCCGTGGCGGCCGACGCAGCCGCCAGCTTGCAAGACTCTCTTCGCTGCACGATTCTCTCAGGGTCAGGGGGCAGGACTGCTCGCGTTCCGCTATATAGAAGTTGGGCCTGTCTGTGTCAACGTTTAAGTAAACGGTATAAGAACACACACAATCCCCGGTTGACCACCCTAGAGTCCCTGTAGTATCACTTCTTTGCTAGCACTAAAACGATAAAGTCAACCTGCCAAATGTACAGGCACTTCCCCTTGAGGTGAACTCTTGACTCGAACAGAAAACGATCGTCGCCGCTCCGTCCGGTGGAGTCTGGCCCTGGTGTTTATGGCTGTTTTGCTGCTGCCGGGATGCCGTCATCAGGCCGTTCCCGCCGCCGATTTGACCGGCTATTGGGCCTTCCGGGTGCCTAACGGCGGCACCGGCTACCTGGAGTTGAATCAGGCAGGTAACACATTGAGCGGCATCGACATAGGCTTCCTAAAGATGCCGCTCCAGGGCAGCATTCAGGACCGGGAATTCCATATCAAGGCCAGCTTCACCCACGCCGGCCATACCTACGGCGTAACCTACGACGGCACCGTGCAGCCGCAGGGCATCTCCATGGTTGAGCACAAGCCGGTGACCATCAATGGTGGCGGCGAAATGGAAATCCGCGGCATGCTGGAGCGCACCACGCGCAGCGAAATCTACCCCGCCCCGCTCCCCTTGCCAGCCCTGCAAGTCCTTGCACCTAATGGACTTGCGAAACTTCCGCCCATGGGCTGGAACAGTTGGAACAAGTTCCACACCATGATCGACGACCGCACCGTGCGTGAAACAGCCGACACTATTATCTCCAGTGGTATGAACAAGATGGGCTACAACTATGTGCTCATCGACGGTGGCTGGCAGGGCAATCGCGACGCGCAGGGCAATCTCCAGGGCAACGCCCGCTTCCCGGACATGAAGGCGCTGGTGGACTACGTGCATAGCAAAGGACTTAAGATCGGAATCTACTCCACGCCGGGCCCCCGAAGCTGCGGTGGATATACGGGCAGCTACGGCCACGAGGCAGAGGACGCAAAGCAATTTGCAGCGTGGGGCTTCGATTATTTGAAGTACGACTGGTGCAGCGCCAGCCGCATTTATCCACCGAGCGAAAAACAACTCGTGTATCAAAAAATGGCACAAGCCCTTCGCGCTACAGGGCGCCCCATAGTCTACAGCCTGAGCGCCGGCAGCCCGGGCATCTGGGAATGGGCTCCCAAAGCGGGCGCAAATCTGTGGCGCACGGGTGGCGATATCACCAGCACGTGGGCTTCCCTCGAAAAGATCGGCTTCAGCCAACCTGCGATCGCCAGCTATGCCGGGCCGGGACACTGGAACGATCCCGATAATCTCGAAGTTGGCAATAACGGTGTGAGCGATGAAGAAGGTCGCATGCAGATGAGCCTGTGGGCACTCTTGCGCGCGCCACTGATCGCGGGCAACGACCTGCGCACAATGACGCCTGCCACTCGGGAGATCCTGATGAATGCGGCGGTAATCGCGATTGACCAGGACCGGCTCGCGCTTCCGCTGAAGCAGGTTGTAGACGAGCCAACCACGAAAGTCTATGTCCGCAAGCTCTCCGGTGGCGATATGGCGCTGGGCATCTTCAACACCGCCGATCAGCCGGCGCAGACAAAGGTGTCATGGAGCCAGCTCGGTTTGAGTGCTGCCGCTCGCGGTCACATGCGGGCGCTCGACGTGTGGAGCGGCAAGCGCACAACCCTGGCCGGAGACGGCTACAGCGCGAGTGTTCCGGCGCACGGGGTGGTGCTGCTGCGGCTGTCGATGTAGAGGTAGCCACGCAAGAAGACCGAGTGGAGCTCTTTTAGTTCCACTTGGTTTTTTCTCAGGCTCTCCCTTACGACCGTGTCTCCAGCACCAGCACGCTCGCCACGGGATCCGCCGCATTAGCCGGGAGCTGCACCTGAATTCCGTTGCCGCTCTGAGAGAACTTGAGCGAGAGGTGGTGCGGTTCCGCGAGCAGGCAGGCGCGAGTGATATGCGCTTTCATGGCTGGGAGCCAAATGCTGCCGTTCGGCTACTGAAAGATGCTCACGAAGACCTTGTTGCCTGCCGCCGTCGCGCGCCAATCCCACACCGGCCCCCACAGCGGTTGGAAGCAGCTTCGACACGGGCGGTGCGGTTGAAGCCGTATCGCTTCCAAAGCGTGAAGTCGATGTTGAAGAGCGGCCAGGACAAATTTCCGTTGCCGGAGCTGGTGCCGATTCCGTTCCCGGTGCAGCATGAGAACTGCGAAGCGCCGCCATTGGGGCGGCTCTTCGACTGATAAAGCATGGACTGGCGAAAGCGGCTACATTGGCCGGCTGTAACCCTGCTTCTCGTAGGTATCCAGAAGGTCTGTGAGCCGTTTCACTATCTCCGGATGCTCCTGGTACAGGTTGTGTAGCTCACGCGGATCGCTGCGCACGTCGTAGAGCTGACCTGCGGGTCCGCCCGGCCCCGGATCTACTCGGCGGGGCGCCGAAAAGCCGCCAGATCCCAACCCCTCTTCCAGCTTCCAATCGCCTTGCCGGATGGTCATCATGCCGTCTACCGATTCCGTTATGGAGACGGACTGGTCAATCGGTCAGGTGATGAAGACGATTAGACAGTCCGGTCTTGGCGAGAACACCATCGTCATGCTGGCCAGCGACAATGGATGCGCGCCATATATCAACGCCCGCGGGATGGAGTAGGAAGGCCATTTTGCCAGCGCGTGCTTCCGGGGCTATAAGTCGGACATCTGGGACGGTGGCCACCGCATTCCTTATATCGTCCGCTGGCCCGGCGTGGTTCGGCCCGGCAGCACCTGCATGCAGACGGTGGAGTTGACCGATTTGACGGCTACAGTAGCTGACATTCTGGGGGTGCCTCTGCCGCCGAATGCAGGCGTGGATCGTGTGAGCCTGTTGCCGCTGTTCAAAGGCGCGCACCGCGAGGTGCATCCTTACAATGTCTATCAATCCATCCAAGGGAACTTTGCCATTCAGGAGGGCAAATGGAAACTGGAATTGTGCCCGGGTTCCGGCAGATGGGAAGATCCCAAGAACAGCGAAGCAACCGCTCAGGGCCTTCCTGCCGTGCAGCTTTACGACATGGATTCGGACATCAGCAAGAAGACAAACATTGACGCCGCCCATCCGGACATTGTGGCGCGGCTTATCAAAGTTCTGGAGAATTGTGTCGCCAACGGTCGCAGCACGCCCGGCCCCAGGCAAACGAACGACGTTGACATCAATCTCTGGAAACTGCCAACCCCGCCCGCCGCTATCGAAAAACTGCTACAAACCGGAAATTGATCGCCCACTCCAACTCTTTGCGGAGGCACTAAAAAATGCTGAAACGACGTGGAGTTTTTCAACAGCTACCTGTGGCGAAAGCGCTGGTGCCGGCGCGACTCGACATCGCGGCGGAGTTCGCTCGCGGCTTCGACGGCATGACCGAAACTCCCATTTCACTCGACGAGCTAATCGAGACGCGCGAGTTCTTCATCGAAAAGATCGTGCACGAGATGCCTGAGAACTATCGCCAGTTTCTGATGTCGGCGAAACGCGGCCAGCCAAATTGGGGCCTGATAGACCTCCCAAACGTTGAGTCGCTTCCTACTGTCCAAAGGCGTCTGGAGAACATGGGGAAGCTGGACCAGAAACGCAGAGATGCTCTGATTGAAAGACTCGGTGAGGTGCTCGGAATTCTGGATCCAAATTAAGGGCTCAACCGTCGCGGCGTGTCGGCGCCGTT